>CALKUU010000171.1 GCA_937996665.1 uncultured Xenococcaceae cyanobacterium
AAAAATTCTTGGGCTTAAAAATTTTCTTTGTCATTTCAATAGTTCTGGTTTCGTATTTCGCATTCTAAAACCTTCACTAAGAGAAAATAAAATTTGGCTAAGCGCACATCATCTCAGCAAAACAGCAATTCGAAAAACAATAAATCAACTAGCTCATTGCCCAGTCCAGATTTTAATCCTGATTGGTATGCTGCAATTGAAAATAGTACCGTCAGATTTGAGCGAGAGTATAACCAAGAAAAATTAGAACTGCCTCCTGAAGTAAAAGAAATCGCCATCTATGAGCAGTGGCAGTCGGGAAGTATGCAAAATGTTGTTGCTTCCGAGTTTTGGCAAGTGCAAAAACCGAAAAAAAAGCAGCACTGGTTAGATATTGGCTGTGGTTTAAGTTTTTTAATTTATCCTTGGTCAGATTGGGATGCTTTCTTTTATGGGCAAGAAATTAGTAAGACGGCTCAAGGTATTTTGACTAGTCGTGCGCCTCAGCTTAACTCCAAATTATTTAAGGGGGTAAAGTTAGGAGCTGCTCACCTCCTAGCCTATGAAGATAATCAATTTGATGGCGCGATCGCTACTGGTTGGAGTTGTTATTACCCACTAGATTATTGGGTCAAAGTTTTTACAGAGATCAAACGGGTACTCAAGCCAGATGGTGTTTTACTCTTTGATGTTCTCGACCCTGACACTCCTTTAGCCGAAGATTGGGCAATCTTAGAGACTTATTTAGGAACAGAGGTTGAGTTAACCTCTCTCTCAGACTGGAAAGATTGTCTAAAACAGTTGGGCGGAAAAGTGAAAAAAAGCGCCCCTGGTGAACTTTTTCAATGTTGGAAAGTGAGTTTTAGTTAAAAATTAGAGATTAGAGATTGCTCCTCTTGCCATATCGGCGATCGCTTTCTCGTTAGCTTTGGGCAAATGATAATAAGTTCCCCCAGCATTTTTGGCTAGTTCTTTACCAAAACCCGTACTGACAAAGCGGCTTTCGGTATCGATTAAGAGCAACTTCATCCCCAACCCTCGGACTTTACCTGCAATATCTAGCAACTCTTCTTTGATGTTAGGTTTTTCTGCTCCTTCTTCGGGAACGTCGCCCAAGGAACGAGAAAGAGAAATATTACCTCGACCATCAGTAATAGCAACAATTACTACCTGTCCCACATCTCCAGACATTTGAGCGTTAATTCCCACATTTACGGCCTGGGTTAAGCCATGAGATAAAGGCGAGCCACCACCACAGGGTAAGGTTTCTAATCTGCCTCTTGCCATCGTAATCGAACGGGTTGGGGGTAGTAAGACATCGGCTCTTTCTCCTCTGAAAGGAATTAAAGAGATTTGGTCACGGTTTTCATAGGCTTCGGAAAGCAACTGCATCACAGCACCTTTAGCTGACTGCATCCGATTTAGTGCCATCGAACCTGAGGCATCAACCACAAAAATAATTAAAGAACCAGCTTTGCGTGCCATCCGTTTAGATCGTAAATCGCTTTGTTCGACGATTACTTTGCGATCTGGGTTACGCTCTCGCCTAGCTTTTTGATAGGGGGCTGCTTGACGAAGAGTAGCATCCACAGCAATTCGTCTAACTTTACCTTTGGGGATCATCGGTTTAATATAGCGTCCGCGATCATCCGAAAAAATTAGATTACGCGCCCCCGAATTACCTTGTTTTTGCATACTCTGGGCAAAATTAAGCACAGTGGGGTCAAGCACTACACCCTCAATATCAAAGACAAATTCATCAGGAATAGCAGGTGGTTCTTGCTCTTTGTCTTCCTCTTCTTCCTGATCTTCGGGTTCATCCTCATCCTGATCTGGTTCCGAATCATCCTCGGGTTGTTGCTGCTGTGGGGGTGGGGGTGGTGGTTGAGGTGCATCTTCGGGAGGAGTTTCGATAGTGGTGGCACGAGGGACGATGACTAGTTCAACCGCTCGACGTAAGTCGTCAGCAGTGACATTGTTACGACCTTCTAGGGCTGCTGCTGCTTTAGCAACACGCACAGCAAACAATTCTGCTCGATGTCCTTCGACAACTCCTCTAACAGCTTCTTGAACTAAATAAAGGATTTGATCACGGCTAATTTCTACTTCTTTGAGCCATTCTCTTGCCAGAATAATATCGGTTTTAACGCTTTCGATGTCGTCTTCGTAGCCATTCAAAAAGTTTCTGGGTGAGTTGCTATATTCAATTGCTTGGTTAACTGCTTCAATTCGCTGCTCTAGAGAAAGAATGCTGTCGGCAGATAGAGTAATGGCAATTCTATCAAGGAGATGCTCTCGTAAAACTCCCTCTTCGGGGTTATAGGTAGCAATTAAAATTGGCTTACAAGGATGTTGAAAGCTAATACCCTCGCGTTCAATAATGTTGCGTCCTTCGGTCAACACTGTCAGTAATTGATTAGCGATTTGATCATCTAAGAGATTAATCTCATCGATATATAAGACGCCGCGATGAGCCTGAGCAAGTAATCCTGGTTGGAAAATTGGTTCACCCTGTTTGACAGATTCTTCGACATCGACCGAACCGAGCAGTCGATCTTCGGTTACCCCTAAAGGGATCTGGACAAAAGGCGATCGCACTATTTGGGTGGGAATATCTTCTACGTTAATTTCACCGTATTTAATAGCAGTGTCATCATCCCAATCTTCTGGTTGGCTAGGATCGCAGTTATAGAGGGAATCTTTGATGACTTCGATGGGGGGCAATAAGTCATAAATTGCTCTTGCCATCACAGATTTTGCTGTACCTCGACGACCTGCGATCGCGATGCCGCCAAGTTGTGGATCGATCGCTGCGAAAAGAAGTGCGAGTTTAATCGATTCTTGACCGACAACAGCAGTGAGCGGAAAGTTAAGACTGGCAGGTTTGTTGGTTACAGCAGACATCTGAGGGTTAAGTAAAGAATCCTAGCAACTTCTTACTTTAGTTCATTTCGGTGTCTGAGTTCAAAAGCGAATGGTTGATTTTTGATAGCTGATTGTTAATCGTTGAACCATGAACTATTAACCATTAACCATGAACAAGTTATTATTTTTTCAGTTTAAATTTTTCCTTTGCCACACTAAAAGCATCCGCCATGGCAGCTTGAATCTTGGCAGGATCAGGTTTTTTGCCTCCCATCAAATCTCCAAAATAAACACAAGCACCTTCCCCTAATGCCCAGGTGTAGGTAGCAGCCCAAGAAGCAGCGATCGCACTACCAAAACCAGGAATAAACTTAATTAACTCTCTGCCCACTGCTTGCGCCACAAAACCACCAGCGATCGCACTGACTACACCCCCAGCCTGCGAAGGATTGAGAGTTTGTCCATACAATTTACCCAGCAAACCCACCATTGATACTTGGAGCGCCGTTAAGACTGGCATCGTCGCAAAAGGTAAAGGCACAGCAGCTAAAGTTGCCGCGATCGTCGCAAAGGCAACTAGATAACGTCTGGCTACATCTCGATAAACATTGCCCAATTTATCGGCTAATTCTTGATCTAATAATTGATAAATCGTGTTTGCTTCAGCTTCAGGCAAAAGCTCTGCCAAATTATCTCTGAGGCTTGCTAGACCAAAAAAAACAGGCTCAAAACCATCTTCTTCAAGAGTAAAATCAATCGTTACTACTTTGTCATATAAGCCAGCAAAAGATTTTTCTTGCTCGGCGATCGCTCTTTGTAATTCTGGATATTCTTGGAGATTTTGAGGATGATTATCTAAATCTTGAGGATAAAGCTCGTGGAGACAGGTAATCGCTAACAGACAAGGAATTTGTGGATATTTCTGGCGAAGAGTTTGGGCTGTTAACCTCAAAGTATCAGTTGCAAAGTCATTAATTTTGACAGTTAAAATCAAGATGCGAGCGCGTTTTTTCTCTTGTTTAAGCTCGTTTTCTAGCTCTTCGATAATTAAGCTAGTTTCTTGATCGATATCGCCTAAACCTACTGTGTCGGTAAAAATTAGCAGTGGTAGATCGGCAGATGGATATAAATATCTTTCGGTATGTTGAGTGTGGGGCTGAAATCCTTCGCCGACAATTTCTTCTGATACACCCGTAAGACCTCTAACAATCGAACTTTTGCCAGCTTGGGTTTTGCCGATTAACCAAGCTTCGGTTGTTGGTAGTTGCTCTTTAACTTCGGCTAAAATTTCGGCAATTTGGCGATCGCTAATATTAAACTGAGATAAAAAATCTTGAGGTTTTTGCTGCCAAATAGTTAATTTTGTCAGTTTCTTCTTTGCCTGAGACCAGACTTGAACTACTTGATCTTTGCTCAATAGATCTTTCAATTGTTTGATAGATTGACTAATCTTGTTAGATGATTGGTCAACTTCTTCATTTACCAAGGATTGATCTTGATTATTATCTTCATCCATTCTGAATCAAAATATTTCGACAATTATTATTCTAGCGAGAGATTGAAATTGCTCGAAGGGACTAAAAATCTCTCATAAAAAAAGAATACCAGCCCTTTAACTACTGATATTCCTACAATTAAGAATCATAAATTTTAAAATGTTCACACATCGCATGAGGTGAACGAAAATAGTAGATCTCTATAAACCAATCAATCACGAAACCAACCAATAAACGCTTAAAGTAGTCAACAACTAAATTGAAATTTCACTAAGCTCGCGACACATGTAGTCAAAAGGTTGGTCAATAAAACTAGTATCGACAATACCTGACTCTTCAGCCATGCGTTTGATTTGGTCTTTCATCAGCTGAATACCAATAACAGTGGGAGCAACAGGTACACCCAAAGAGTTATAAGTTTCTCGTAGACCTTGCAATACTCTCTCATCAAGAAGATTCATATCACCCGCAACTAAAGCATAGCTAGCATAGCGAAGGTAATAGTCCAGATCACGTAGGCAAGCCGAATAACGACGAGTAGTATAAGCATTTCCTCCAGGACTAATAAGTTCTGGAACCTGCTCGAATAAGGCTGTTCCTGCTGTCCTAACCACCGATGCAGCATTACCGCTAATGGCAGTAGCAACAGCTACTCTAGCCGCACCTGATTTGAAATAGTGCTGCAAACTATCGATGGCATTTCTATCTAGATAACTTCCAGAAATATCGTAAGTTCTAATTAAGTTGGTTACCGCGTCTTGCATTAAAAGATTTCTCCCAACAGAAATTTTTATAGTAAATACACAACTAAGTTGATGTGAATATATTTTATGGCTGTTCTAATTGTGCTCGTTCAGAAGAACAAGACTCACTAAGCTCATTTCTTCTATTGTTTCACTGATTGACCTCGATTTGATATTAAAGTCAAAACTTCTTAAAATTCTGCAATATTTTACCAACAGAGTTTAAGCCAAAACCATAGCATTTTTGTAGTTAACTGCCATGTTGGAAAAAAAATGGTTGATGCCAAAGCAGTCTTCAATCATTTTTTCTTGATTGCCTAACAGTAAATTGACGATTGTTTATGCTTGTAAAGATTAAGAGATTTAAGGATAACTTCAAGTCAATAAGCTAAATTACTGAAAATAAAATCTCTTATGATACCAAAATAAGTAAAAAAAATCAGTAAATACAGCTACGGCAAAAAGACTAACAAACCGACAAACTTAAATAACTTTGGTATATGTATTATCTTTAAAAACAATAAGGTTACAAACATTACTAAAGTTACACCAACACCATATAGTCTTAAGTTTAACTAAAGATTTAGATGAATTATCAAAAAATTTCTAAAACTCAAGCGGACAGGGTTATTAAAGCCCCTAGCTGGCTGAGATCAATATTCAAATCTTTCTCCCCGACCTGGCTTGCATGTATTCCTCTCACTGCTGTAATTGTAATTGTTTGGAATACTGCGGCTCAAGCTCAAATCTATGATGATCCTGTAGCGGCTAACCCAGAGCAATTACAGATTGTTTTGGATTCAATATTTTTAATGTTTTGTTCTGTGCTAGTCATTTTTATGAATGCTGGTTTCGGAATGCTAGAGACTGGATTTTGTCGTCAGAAAAATGCAGTCAATATCTTATCAAAAAACCTAATTGTATTTGCGATCGCAACTATTGCGTACTGGGCAATTGGTTACGGTTTGATGTACGGCGAAGGAACTCCTTGGATTGGAACGCAAGGTTTCTTCTTTAGTGGAGACGGTGTTCCTTACGGGGACGGAAACTTCCCAGATGCAGTACCTCCATCTATTTCATTCTTGTTCCAAGTCGCTTTTGCGGCTACTGCTGCGACCATCGTTTCTGGTGCAGTAGCAGAAAGAATTAAGTATGATGCTTTTTTGGTCTTCAGTTTCTTACTAGTTGCTATTTCTTACCCAATTACTGGTCACTGGTTATGGGATGGCGGCTGGTTAGCAGACCAAGGTTTTACTGATTTTGCAGGTTCTACCATTGTTCACTCTGTTGGTGGTTGGGCTGCTTTAGTTGGTGCTGCCATTCTTGGTCCCCGTCTTGGTAAATATAGTGATGGTAGAGTAAATGCGCTTCCTGGTCACAACATGGGTTTTGCAACTTTGGGTTGTCTAATTCTCTGGATTGGCTGGTTTGGCTTTAACCCTGGTTCTGAGTTAGCTGCTGATGCTAACGTTCCTCATATTGCGGTTACTACTAACTTAGCTGCTGCCGCTGGTGCTATTACAGCAACTTTCACTTCTTGGATCAAAGACGGCAAACCCGATCTTTCTATGACTATTAACGGTATTCTTGCTGGTTTAGTCGGAATTACCGCTGGTTGTGCCAACGTTAATATGCTTTCCGCTGTAATCATTGGTGCGATCGCTGGTATTCTGGTTGTCTTTTCAGTATCCTTTATCGATTCTGTTCTTAAAATCGATGACCCTGTAGGTGCAACTTCTGTTCACTTAGTCTGTGGTATTTGGGGAACCCTAGCTGTAGGTATCTTTGACCCTGAAGTTAGCATTGGTGCCCAAATTTTAGGAATTCTATCTATCGGCGCATTTACTGTTATCTTCAGTGCGATCGCTTGGTTCTTAATCAAAGCAACTATCGGCATGCGCGTTAGTGAAAGTGAAGAGATTCAAGGATTGGATATCGGTGAACATGGCATGGAAGCATACAGCGGATTTGTCAAAGAAGCAGATATCATCGGGGCTGGAGTTCCTTCCTCTATGGGTAGTGGAGCAACAGGTTCTGACTACTAAATTCTTATTCAAATTCAACATGAAATAAATTTTCTACGTTCATGTTGAATTTATTTTCAAACCACCTCATTTTTTCTGTAGGTGGTTTTTTGCTAACCAAATTATCAAATATTTTCAGGATCTAAAAACCAATTTAATCTGTAATTTTTCTAGTGGCATAAGGAATTAAAGATTAAAATTTGGTTAAGCTGATCAAGCTTGGAACCGAATCTTCAATATGCTTTAGGGGATATATTTTGGGTGTCATTTGATATCACCACTAGAAATGTTAAATTCGTCACAAATGTAACACTTCTAAACAGCATATCCTTGTAGGATCGCGTAGTCGTCAATATCGTATAGTTGAGTATTTCGTAAGGGAATTAATATCATGGGTTACGAGCCTAGGTCTCAGGCTATTCACCAAATTACACACAGACAGCCTATAGCTGTAAAGCCTCCAGAACAGCTGGAAGACATTTGGGCGATCGATGTGTTTAGTTTGAATAAGATGCAAGCCTGCCTTCCAAAAGGGGTTTATAAATCTCTCAAAAAAACAGTTTTATCAGATACAAAATTAGATCCTTCAGTTGCTGATATCGTTGCTTCAGCGATGAAGGATTGGGCAGTCTCTAGAGGAGCACTCTACTATGCCCATGTTTTTTATCCTATGACCAATGCTACGGCAGAAAAGCATGACGGTTTTATTTCTGTTCAGAGCGATGGCACCGTAATTTCTGAATTTTCAGGTACCACTCTCATTAAAGGTGAACCTGATGGTTCTTCTTTCCCTAATGGTGGTATCCGTTCCACCTTTGAAGCTAGAGGTTACACTGCTTGGGATGTTACTTCTCCAGCTTATGTAATGGAAACAGATAATGGTGTCACCTTGTGTATACCCACTGTGTTTGTTTCTTGGACAGGAGAAGCCTTAGACAAGAAAATTCCTTTGCTGCGTTCCATCGGCGCAATGAATGAATCTGCAACCAAAGTACTTAAGTTGCTAGGTTACAAAGATGTTGCTCGCGTAAATTCTAGTTGCGGTGCCGAGCAGGAATACTTTTTAGTTGATTCTGCTTTTGCTAATAATCGCTTAGATTTGTTACTGGCAGGTAGAACTTTATTTGGGAAAGCTCCTGCAAAGGGTCAACAATTTGATGATCATTACTTTGGCGCTATTCCAGAACGAGTTCAGGTCTTTATGCAAGAAGTAGAGCGAAAAATGTATCGCTTAGGCATTCCTGCTAAGACTAGACACAATGAAGTTGCCCCTGGTCAGTTTGAAATCGCACCTATTTTCGAATCTGCTGGTGCTGCTGCTGACCACCAACAGCTAATCATGACAATTCTGCGAAATACCGCTAAAAAGCATGGTTTTGCCTGCTTACTTCATGAGAAGCCTTTTGCTGGTATTAATGGCTCAGGAAAGCATGTTAACTGGTCAGTTAGTAACTCTACTCAAGGTAATCTTCTCGATCCAGGAGATAACCCTCACAAAAATATTCAGTTTTTGGCTTTTTGTGGTGCAGTTATCCGTGGGGTTCACAAATATGGAACGCTAATGCGGGCAGTAATTGCTACTGCTAGTAATGATCATAGGCTTGGAGCAAATGAGGCTCCTCCTGCGATTATGTCTGTTTATTTGGGGACTCAGCTAGAGGATGTATTTAACCAAATTAAACAAGGTTGTGTTACCGATTGTCAGCCAGGCAGCATGATGGATTTTGGCGTAGGAACTCTACCCACATTCATGAAAGATTCTGGAGATCGCAATAGAACCTCTCCATTTGCTTTTACAGGCAACCGCTTTGAATTTAGAGCAGTAGGATCGAGCCAATCTGTTTCAGGTCCTTTAATTGCACTCAATACTATTCTCGCAGATTCTCTAGAGTGGATTGCTGGTCAGTTAGAAACTCAGATTAGCTCGGGCGTGGAAGCTGAGACTGCTGTTTTTGCAGTGCTCAAAGAGATTATGGAAAAGCACAGCGCTGTCATTTTTGGCGGCAACGGCTATTCTGAAGAGTGGCACAAAATGGCTGTTGAAGAAAGAGGATTAGCAAATCTTCCCACAACAGCAGATGCTTTACCTGTATTAAAAGCAGAGCATGTTAAAGAGCTATTTTCTAAAACTGGTGTTCTTTCTCCCATCGAGCTAGAAAGTCGTTTTGAAGTTTACTCTGAACAGTATGTGCTTACTGTAGAGGTAGAGGCTAATTTAGTTGTCGATATTGCGAAAACTAAAATTTATCCTGCTGCGGTTCAATATCTTGCAGAACTTTCTGGAACAACTTCTTCTCTGAAAGATATGGGTATTGATCTTAATAAAGATAGTCTCCAAAAAGTTGCCGATCTTGCGAACAAAATGATGTCCGCAACTGCAAAATTAGAAGCTGCTCTTGCAAAAGAAGAGTTTGGTTCAATGGAGGAGCATATGAAGTATATTGCCCATGATATTTGTTCTTTAATGAATGATGTCAGAGAACATGCGGATGCTTTAGAAGGCGAAGTTGCGGATCATCTATGGCCTTTACCTAAGTATCAAGAAATGTTGTTTATCAAATAAGTTTGTCACTGTCTTTCTTATTAGTAAGTTTTTGATTTGTAAATGTACAAGCTGTTGGATTCTAACAGCTTGTTTTTTGTGTTCAAAATATCTTGGTGATATTTTCTAGTTCAAAAGAATTTAAGAATTAGGTTGATCTAGGAAGAGTCTTCCAAATGACTGTTTAAGCTGGAATTAACGATGTAATTATTGTGTAGACTTGCTGTCATCTACTGGAAATATTGGCTTTAGTTATCTTATTTTTTACTTATTTAAATAATTATTAAGACAATTACTGAAGTTAAAATCCTGTGCCTGAATAGCTGAAGTTTAATGCAATTTCAATCTTTTATTTTTATCCAGTTCTTCCTCATTTTTTACTTGCTCTATCTTTTTTTGATGGATAAGTATAAATACCAAAATAGTCTAATTGTTGTTGCTAGCTATATTTTTTATGGTTACTGGGACGCGAGATTTCTGGTCTTACTAATTTTTTCGACTCTTGTTGACTTTGCGATCGCTCATCTCATTGATCGCACCACAGACGAGAAAAAGAGAAAAATCTGGTTGGGAGTCTCACTCCTCTCAAATTTATCGATTCTCGGCTTCTTCAAGTATTTCAATTTTTTTACAGCCAGCTTTACCGATTTACTCCACAACATCGGTATACCTGCTAATGATTTAACTCTCAAAGTTATCTTGCCCGTCGGGATTTCTTTTTATACTTTTCAAACACTCAGCTACACCATCGATGTTTATCGCCGCCATTTAAAACCCGCGAAGAATATTATTGATTTTGCCGTTTACGTGGCATTTTTTCCCCAGTTAGTTGCTGGGCCAATTGAGCGAGCAACTTCTTTTCTTCCCCAGATATCCAAGCCTCGTAAGCTTGATTTTCGCCAAATAAATGCTGGTATCTTTCTCATTATTTGGGGCTTTTTTAAAAAGTTAGTAATTGCCGATAACTTAGCTACAATAGCCGATCCAGTTTTTACGAACTTCGGAGATTATCAAGGTTTAGATATTTTGATCGGTGTTTTAGCCTTTACAGTTCAGATTTATTGTGACTTTTCTGCTTACTCAGATATTGCGAGAGGGTTGGCTAAACTAATGGGCTTTGAATTGATGGTTAACTTTAAACTGCCATTTTTTGCCATTAGTCCTAGTGATTTTTGGTCTCGCTGGCATATTTCTCTATCTAGTTGGCTGCGTGACTACCTTTATATTCCTCTTGGGGGAAATCGAGGAGGAGCTTTCAATACCTATCGCAACTTATTTTTAACTATGTTGCTTGGTGGTTTGTGGCATGGAGCAGCCTGGAATTTCATTTGGTGGGGGGTTTATCAAGGGTTAATTCTAGTAATTTATCGCTTGGCTAGTAAGAATCAGCTATTAGCGCCATATTTAGAGAACAAATCTAAGTTGGCTGTAGGCTGCCAAATGTTTGTGATGTTTATTTTGGCAAATATAGGCTGGATTATTTTCCGCTCTACTTCTGTTGACCAAATTTTCTATCTCTTAACTCATTGGAGTTTTGCCACTTCAGAAAATACTGTGGAGTTTGCCAGCACCCTAGTCTTTTTTAGTGCTCCTTTATTGCTAGTTCAGTTTTGGCAAAACCTGAGCCGAGATTTGTTGATTATTACCAAGCTGCCTTTGTGGTTAACAAACCTGATTTATGGTTTTTTAATCGTCAATATTTGTCTATATGGCGTTAGACAATCAACAGAATTTATTTATTTCCAATTCTAAATTTTCCCGAATATTACTTTTTTTCTATCTCTAATCTCTAAATTTTTAACTTATAACCATGACTTCTAAACAACCTCATCTTCCTCAAGAAGTTTTACCTCGTCCTACTAAGTTGATGCAAATCATTTTGACTTTGCTATGTCCTTGGTTGGTTTTTGCGCTTGCTAATCTTGGTGCTGGTCTTTATTTGAAGCATTATCCGCAAAATCGAGGTTACTGGCTAATTCAGCAAAAATGGTCAATGTTACTCAATCTGAATAAACCTGCTGATTGGCTAGTTTTAGGTGACTCTAGCTGCAATCAGGGTGTTGTCCCCGAAGTTTTGGGCAATGAGTTAGAAGGGAATGCAGTCAATTTGTGTACAATTGGTGACTCTTTAGCGTTGAATGACGCCTGGATGGTTTCTAAACATATTCAGAAGCATGGTGCTCCCAAAAATATTGTGATTGTTCATGTCTATGACATGTGGGATCGAGAAATTAAGTTGAATGTAACGAGTCAAACTCCTCTTGCTTGGGGCTATTGGAATCAGTTAGAGCCAAATTTTGAATTTGATTTAACAGAGCAAAAAGATGTGTTTTTAAATAAGTATGTCCCTTTGTATTCTCAGAGCACTAGTCTGAAAAAAGTCTTAAAAGACAATCAAAACTTGTTTAAGAGTAAAGATTATCATTTGGCAGATGATGGATTTATGCCCGTGACCGAAGCTAACGACTGGGAAGTCGAACAAGATGCCAAAGGACATTTAAAAAATACAGCAAAAAAATCTGATTTCGCTTTTTCTGACACCAACCAAGATTCAATTAATGCAATTATCGATTTAGCTGAAAAGCACGACATTAATGTTTACTTAGCGAATAGCCCTTTGTATGAAGAGCTTTATCAAAATCCTGACTTTAGAAAGTATTATGACCAAGTTCAGCAGGGACTAGCAACAATAAGCGATCGCAGCGATAAAGTAAAACGCATTTTGGTTGAGCCAATGACATTTAGCAAAACCGAGATGGAAAATGTCGATCATGTCATCGAAACTGCCGCTAAATCCTACACCGAGAAATTAGCGCAAGAAATTAAACAAGTGAGAAATTGAGAGTTTCATTTTTTTACTGTTCTCATTATTGAAGCGATCGCCAGTTAATTCCGAACTCCCCCCATTCGAGGATAAACGAACTCCGAACTCCGAACTATATCAACACCAATCACACAAAATTGACAGACTACTAC
>CALKUU010000172.1 GCA_937996665.1 uncultured Xenococcaceae cyanobacterium
CGTATAAAAGACTGAGAGTAGTACCCGAGGACTTCGGGGGAAAGAAATAGGCTGTCAAGTCGGTCTGTCGGGGGTACATAGTAGCTGCTATGCATCTAGATAAGTGGCGCGGGGCAGCAATGCTTTAGCGTGAGCTAGAGAAGCCCGCTTTCTATCCGCTAGGATGAAAGTCGGGAGTAGTCACAATGCCTTTTATGGAAGCTCAATCGTAAACTCTACAACTTGGCAAAATCTTTTAATCGATATTATTTAGATGATCGCTACCTATTAACAGGGGCGATCATTTTTTTTTCGATTGCGAGGTTTAGCGGTCAAAAAGTCTCACTCGAAAAAGAGAGTTAGCAAAGGCTTATAAAATGAAAATTGACGTAATGTTTTTGTGATAATCAGCTTTAGCTAAAATTTAGAGATTATAAGGAGACGGAAATAGTTCAAAGTCTTGCTATGAAATCTATTGATGTATGTTTGGCATAGTAATGTACATTTCCAGAAATTAATGATTGCTGAGAGCACCTTTTTAAAAAACGGTGTAATCCTGTTTTGATATTGATTTATAAGGAAAAACCAGCTAGAAACAAGAAATATTTTCCAAGTTTATTTTGTTAGAATTTCGTAAATGTAAACCTAATAATCTTCAATCTTTGTCTTAAACTATTCAAATTTATTCAGAATATCAATTAGAGGTTATCTGAAAAGTCTTATTTGCAACATTAAAGCCCCCTAAATCCCCCAAGCTTAGGGGACTTTTAAATTTTCTCCCCCAGAATTGGGGGCTGGGGGGCGAAACCAGGAACTAGAATAGTAAAAAGATAACTTTCCAGATGTCCTCTTAGAAGCATCAATTTCCTTATTCACTCAGCTCAGTCACTTCTTCGCGACCAGACCGCTTAAAAAACTTAGCGATCGCAAAACAAACATTATCGATATAGGTAAACAAAACAGGCACAACAACCAGAGTTAACAGAGTAGAAGTTGTAAACCCACCAATTACCGAGATTGCCATCGGACTTCTCACCTCACCATCTGCCCCCAAGCCGATGGCAATGGGCAACATCCCCGCAACTGTCGAAATAGAAGTCATCAGAATTGGTCGCAACCGCGATATTCCCGCAGCCACAACCGCCTTAAATTGGGGCTTGCCCTCCTTAACCCCTGCTAGCGCAAAATCCACTAGCAAGATCGCATTCTTGGTTACCAAACCCATTAGGAGAACAATCCCGATTAGGGCAAAAAGTCCTAATTCCTTTTGGGTAATCAGCAAACCCATCAAAGCACCCCCAACCGATAAAGGAAGCGCCGCCAAAATGGCAAAGGGGTAAAAGAAATTGTTGTAGAGCAGCACCAAAATCGCATAGATACAAAGAATTGCTAGACCTAAAGCCCCAAAGAAGCGACTAAAGATATCTCGCATAATCTCAGCATCCCCCGACGGTTCTTCAAAAACCTGAGCAGGTAGAGGGTTCATGGCAGGTAAAGCTCTAACCTCTGCGAGGGCATCACCTAAAGAAACACCCTGTAAGTTAGCTTCGACAGTAATCCGACGGTTGCGATCAAATCGCTGGATCTCAGCGGGGCCACTGCCAAGACTAATTTTTGCTACTGATTTTAGAGGAAAGAAATTGCCATTTTCTCCAGGAATGAGCAGGTTTTGCAAATTCTGAATATTACTGCGCTCTTTGGGGTCGATTTGGACGCGGATCGGAATTTGGCGATCGCTAAGGTTGAATTTAGCTAAATTGAACTCTGTATCACCAATTAGAGCCAAAGAAGCGGTATTAGCGATCGCTTGAACAGAGACCCCAAGGTCGGTAGCTCTTTGGACATCAGGCTCAATAATGACCTCGGGTTTAACCAAGCTAAGACTAGAGTCTATTTCTACCAAACCAGAAACAGTAGCCATTTGCGCTTCTAAACTACTGGCAGTTTCGGAAAGAAGCTGGGGATCATCACTTCGCAAAATCAGAGAAAGATCTTTTCCTCCTCCTCCCGCCCCGCGAGATTGAAAACTAATTTTCGCCCCTGGCACAGTGGCAAAGATAGGTCGCATTTGCTCTTGAAACTGCTCTTGAGAAACTGTCCGTTCTGATTTTGGTAATAGTCGTACAAAAATAGTTGCACTATTAACATCAGAACTACCTACATGAGCTAGAACCTGATCTACTTCTTTTCGATCTTGTAATAGTTGGTCAACTTCAAAAATAATTTCTTCGGTTTCTTCTAAAGGAGATCCAGGGGGTAGGTTAACCGATACCGTACTTAAGCCAGTATCCCCGTCGGTAAATAAACCTTTAGGAATAAACTGAACTAATTGAAGACTGCTAATGAAAAATACCACAGCCATAATTAAAGTCAAAACACGATTTCTTAATGCCCAAGTTAAGAGGTCTTGATAGGGTCTAGGCTTGTTTTTGCGCTTGGAGTTATGCTCACCGATCGCATTCTGATAGGAATTAGGGTTTTGAGCATCCTGTTCAAGAGATTGCTGACCACCAGAAGTTTGTTTCCCCTTCAAAAGATAAGCACTCATCATCGGGGTTACGGTACAAGCAACCAGGGTCGAAAACATGGTTGAAACCGCAACTGTTAAGCCAAATGGTTGGAAAAACTGACCAGGAACTCCCCCCATAAAAGCAACAGGAACAAACACTGCCACGATTGTTGCTGTAGTGGCAACGATCGCTAACCCAATTTCTTTGGCTCCATCAAGAGCAGCCCGAAAAGGGGTTTTATTCATATTGAGATGGCGATCAATATTTTCGAGCATACAAATCGCATCATCAACCAAATTTCCGATCGCCAGAGCTAAAGCTAAGAGGGTCATGCCATTGAGGGTATAACCCAAAGATTTCATCACCCAGAAGGTAGGAATAATCGATAGCGGTAAAGCGGTTGCAGTAATTAGAGTTGCTCGCCAATCTCTTAAGAAAATCCCAACTGTAAGAACCGTTAAGGCACAACCAAAAATTAGGGAGTTAATCGTACCTTGATAAGAACCACGAATCGCGTCAGCGCGGGTAAAAATAACTGATAATTCAATATCTTCATCTAGGGTCGCTTTGAGGTTTTCGACTTCTTTTTTTACTGCCTCTTCTACCTCTACCAAAGTGCTGCCAGTACTTCTTTTTACTGAAAAAGCAACAACTGGTTTGCGATTTAAATAGGCAGACTGAGTCGCCTCGGCAAAGCCATCTTCCACAACCCCCAGTTTTTCTAAAGCTACTTTGCTACCATTTTCTAAGCGAATTGGATATTTTTTTAATTCACGGACAGATTTAGCACTTCCTAAGGTACGAACATTTTGCTCCCTTCCACCTATCTTGGTTCTTCCTCCTGCCAAATTGACATTAAACGCTTGAATTTGCTGGTTAACTTCCGTTGCTGAAATTCGATAGGCTAGCAGACGATTAGGATCCAGATTCACTCTCACTTCACGATCCTTTCCTCCCCAGCGGTCGATGTTTCCCACCCCTGAGACAGTTAATAAGCGAGGGATAATCGTTCTATCAACTAAATTACTAAGAGTAGCAACATCCTTTTGCTCCGACTCTACGGCATAGGCAATAACTGTTCCCCCAGAAAACCTTAGTTTAGTAATGATCGGTTCATTGATATCTTGGGGTAAATCAGGGCGAATTTGCGAGATTGCATTTCTAACCTCATTAGTCGCTTGATTCGCATCTGTTCCCAACTCAAAATTGAGAGTTGTAGTCGATCGCCCTTCGACAACTGTGGAGCTTAGATCATCGATATTATCTAAGTTAGCTACTGCATCTTCGACTTTCTTGGTTATTTGGGTTTCGATTTCGGTGGGACTGGCACCTCTTTGGGTTACTACAATATTGACCGCAGAGATATCAATATTTGGCGTCCCATCAATACCCAAGCCGATAAAGGATATAATCCCGATAAAACCCAGAATAATAAAAGTAACAATGGTCGGAACCGGGTTTTTTATCGACCAAGCAGAAAGGTGAAATGACATAGGGCGATCGCTGTTTCTTTGCGTAATATTACAAAATATTAATTGTTGTCTATATACCCATTATGACTATAAACAATCAACTTGAGTCAATTTCTTTAATTTCCGACCAAAAATCACCCTCCTATTTAATGGTTATGTTGCATGGTTGGGGGGCAAATTGTCAGGATTTTGTCGATCTCGCTCGAATACTCGACTTGCCCGAATTCGGTTATTTTTTTCCCAACGCACCATTTAAACATCCTCAGTTGCCCGAAGGTAGAGCCTGGTACGAACTCGAATCTCCAGACTATAAAGGATTAGAACAGAGTCAACAACTGCTATCAGCTTGGCTGAAATCCCTAGAATCAGAGACAGGTGTACCTCTAGCAAATACTTATGTCGTCGGTTTTTCTCAAGGAGGTGCAATGGCTTTGGATGTCGCTCTTAAGCTGCCAATTGCTGGTGTTTGTAGCATGAGTGGTTATCTGCATTATGAACCCAAACCTTTAAAAATTGTTCCCCCTTCTGTCCTAATTACCCATGGAACAGAGGATCTCGTTGTGCCAATTGATGCAGCAAGACAAGCAAGGGATAAACTAACAGCCATTAATGTGCAGGTAGAATATCAAGAGTTTGAGATTGGACATACTGTTACTCCTCCTGTTTGGGAACGACTAACCCAATTTCTCCAAGGATTAATTAAATAATAGTGTTGTTAGGACAGGGCGCTAGCTAATTGACTGTGATCAAGATTTTTATTTTAAAACTGTTGAGATTCTTTTTGGTTAAGGCTTTCAATCGTCTTTGCTACAGCTAATTTAGCCAACGAAAAAAATAGTGCTTTAAAACATTTGGTTTGTAAACTAAGAGTACTGGAAAAGTAACCTTTGATTTTGTAAAGCTTTGATCTCTAGAAAATGAAGCTGAAAATGTTATTTTTTTCGAGATTTATAAAAGTCTAACTACTAGATAAATTTTATATTTTCTCTTGAAGCTAGATTACTTTTTTTATCCTACCTAATTTTTTCATAAAAAATAATTAGGTATTTATTCTTGTAAGGTAATTAAAAAAAATATAATAGCAATAGCCTCAACAATTTTTATTAAAATATTTTTTTATTTGCTATAGATTCAATTTTTGTTCTGTTTTTAAAGATTATAAATATGATATTTTTGGCTATAATTTGTTAAAAATCTGGTTTTTACTTGATTTTCAGGATTAACTAATTAATTCTGGAAAAATAATAATTTAATAAGGTGTTATTTTTCTTTTTCTTGCTGTCTAATCACTTCTCTTTCTCTACTATTAAGTGAAAATGTATATTTTTTGTCTATCGTAGCTTGACTAATTTGGATAAAGAAATTAGTTTAGTCGTGAATGAAGTATGTCAGTATTAGAAATATTTTTTCTATTCAAAAATGATTTTTTTTGATTTTGACTACTAGTTGAAATCTCATCCTAATTTAGATTTGATTCAATAAGGCTATTTTGGGAATGCTTAGTCTAAAAATCGTTGATTTTTAGAAGGCGCTCAATATGAGATGTTTAAGCCTTGTGTTAGAATCAATTTCCCTCGAACTGAACACCTAGCTAACTACTTACTTATGGAGAATTCTCAATCTCAGGATTCTGTTTTTCCTGCCAAAAAACCACTTGGAGTAGTTTTAATAGAAGCTGGACTAGTTTCTATTCATCAAGTTGAATTAGCACTCCAAGAACAAGAGACAAGTACTGAACGTATTGGGGAAATCTTGTCACGACATGGCTGGATTAAGCAGCAAACAGTAGATTTCTTTGCAGAGAAATGGAGTAAAGTTCTTGAAGAGAAAAAGAAAAAGCCATTGCCCTATTATCTGAATAAGGCAGGATTATTGGATAAGGAACAGATAAATACGATTTTAGAACTGCAAAAACTGAAACCCGAAAAGGTTCGATTTCATAATTTAGTATCTGAGCAAGGTTATCTTAGCCAAAAAACCGTCGATTTTTTTCTTGCTTGTCTTTATAACATTCATAAGCCCAGGCAGATAAGCGTTTATCAGCCATATGAAATTCTTAGAAAATACATCCAAGGTCAACGAAGTTTTACCCGAGTAGATCTAAGTAAAAGTAGTTTGGCAGGACTCAGCCTTAAAGAAATTAAATTAGATGGCTCTAATCTCCGCGAAGCTGATTTAACTAGAGTCAATTTAAGTGAGTCTAGTCTAATTAGAGTTAATTTAAACCTTTCAAATCTCAATAAAGCGATCTTAACAAGAGCAAATTGTAGTAATTCTTTTTTTACAGGAGCCAATTTGCGAGAGGCTCATTTAGAGCAAGCTAATTTTTCGGGAACTATTTTAAAAGGTGCTGATTTTCAGGAAGCTTATTTAGCCAAAGTAGATTTTTCTGGTGCCGATTTAACCGCAGCTAAGTTGAATTTGAATTATCCCTACGAGGTTTTTTATGACGAATCAACTATTTTTGATTCTGGAATTAAGTCTCAGTTAGTAGGTTGGAAAAAAAAGTAAAAAAATAAGTTGAGAACAATTAGCATAAATTTATTTGTTTAGCATCCTAGAAAAAAACTTAGAAATCTTGCAACTTTCTGAATTTTAGGTGACTGAAAACTCTATTCTTTCGTTGCAAAAAACATAATTCCAAATTCCCCCCCATCCGAGGGCAAGCGAACTCCGAACTCCGAACTCACACTGGTCATAAATACCTCTCAATTAGAGTGACGATTTCTTTTTCTTGAAAACCTTCAGCAAAGTCGCGAAGTTGCTTGGCAAGAGGAGCGTACTGAGAGTCTAATTCTTCAAGATAGCTTGCCCGTTCCTTAATTTTTTTCATGCTGCCAAGCATAGCCAACTCATAAAGAACTTCAATTTCTTCTTGCGGAGGAACAATTAAAGCACTATCAGCAGAGTCATCAGGTTGAGGAGATTCAAGTGGTTGAGAAACAGTCTCAAATTGGTCATCGGACTGTTCTGAGCAGGGGAAAGTAGCTTCAAACCAGAAAGTAGAGCCAACACCCAACTTACTTTTGACCTTAAGATCACCCCCCATTTTTTCAACTAACTGCTTAGTGATATTCAAACCTAAGCCAGTACCAGCAGATTGCCTACGTTTGTTACCGACCTGTTCAAAAGGATTGAAAATTTGGATAAGCTGCTCGGAACTCATGCCGATTCCTGAATCTTGGACAGCAAAATGAATAGTTGTGTAGGCAGGAGAAGGGAAAGGGCTAGTCGAAGAATCTGATTCAGGAGCAGGTAAAGAGGAATCTGGAACTACCGAGACCCGTAAAGTAACCTGACCAGAGTCGGTGAATTTAACTGCATTACTAAGTAAATTAAGCAGAGTTTGACGGAGTCTTTTCTGGTCGGCATAGATACTGAGTGGAAGAGAAGATTCGGCAAGATACTGAAAATTGAGTTTTTTCTCCTTAGCTTGGAGAGTCATCATATCGACGATATCGCGGAGGAAATTGGGGAGACCAATATTGGAAGGAAGTAGCTCAAGTTTACCTGCTTCGATTTTGGCATGGTCAAGAATGTCATTGATTAGGTTGAGAAGGTGGTCTCCACTTTTGTGAATAATGTCTAGACCTTTGCTTTGTTTTGGG
>CALKUU010000173.1 GCA_937996665.1 uncultured Xenococcaceae cyanobacterium
TTGATGAAGTTTCAGATAGCAAGTCACCCGATGCTGCGTTTCACTATAGCTTGCTAGCCAACAGTCGAAGCAATTCACCTGATTTGCTTTAGCTTCGGTGCGATGATCCCCAACCAGTCGAATTTGATGAGCGCGAATGCCAATGGTAATCTGCGAATTTTCTTTGTCTGTATTCCTTAACTTGCCAGGATCTAAGTTCAAATTAGCTAGATCTGTCACGGTCAAAACACAATCCCAGGCGATCGCTCTCACCTGATGCTGATTAATCACGATCCCAGGAGAAAAGTTTTTGCAGTTGGTTACCTGAGCAGTTCTAAAATTTGGCGATCGCTTGAAAACCTCTGTCTTATTGTCAAAAGCAATTCTCCTACCCTGATCTATAATCAGCAACTTCTGACAAACTCGATAGGCTTCTTCGAGGTTATGGGTAATAAATAAAGTTATCCCCCGATAATCGGCTAGGCTCTGGCGCAAGAGTTTTTCTTGTTGATGTCGCAGATAAGTATCTAGCGCTGAAAAAGGTTCATCCAAGAGAAATATTTCGGGGTTACTAGCTTGAATTCTGGCTAGGGCAACTCGTTGCTGTTGACCCCCAGAAAGTTGCCTCGGATAACGATGCTCCATTCCTGACAATTCGACTTTAGCTAACTGTTGCTGGACGGCTTGACTTAGCTCAGAAGATGATAAACGACGATCCATCCCAAAACTAATATTCTCCGCTACGGTTAGATGGGGAAATAAAGCATAATCTTGAAACAGTAGACCGCAGTGACGATCTTGAGGGCTGAGATTGATTTTTTGATCTGAATCAAAAAGAATTCTACCGTTGAGAATAATTTTGCCAGAGTCGGGAGTTTCTAAACCAGCAATACATCTTAGAATTGTCGTTTTCCCTGATCCCGAAGCCCCCAACAAACCAAGAGGATGCTGATCCGTAGAGAAATTTAGATCCAAGTGAAAATCACCTAATTGTTTTTGAATATTGACTGTTAAATTGATTGGGGACTCTTGATAGTTGAGGGATGCTGCTACTTGTCGAAAACCTTGAGGACGAAGTTGAGAGGGAGATTTAATTTTTCTCGATATGGAACTATGCGATCGCCTTGGTCGCTCATGTTCCCAGTAATTAACTAGCCAAATAACTAGCCAAGCAATTATCAACATCAAGCTAACTAAAAACAAAGCCCGATCCATCGCCCCACTTTCCGCCGCTAAATAAATAGCGATCGGCATAGTTTCTGTCTTCCCCGGAATACTCCCAGCCAGCATTAAGGTCGCACCAAACTCTCCCAAGGCACGGGCAAAAGTTAAAAGCGTACCAGCCAAGATTCCAGGTTTAGATAAAGGCAATAAAATTCGCCAAAAAATAGTCCACTCCGAAGCGCCTAAAGTCCTAGCACAATCAATCAGTTTGAAATCTACTTGTTGAAAAGCACTCAGAACGGTTTTGTACATCAAAGGAAAAGAAACCACCACTGCCGCAATTACGGTAGCTAGCCAAGTAAAGACAATTCTAATATTGATCAAGTCGAGGAACTGACCCAACCAACCATTGCGCCCAAAGATAAGTAGTAAAATAAACCCCACCACTGTGGGAGGCAAAACTAAGGGAGCCAAGAAAATAACTTCAATAATTGCTTTGCGTTGACGAGAAGCAATCCACATCCATCTTGCTGTCAAGATTCCCAACCCAAAGTTAATCATCGCGGCTACAGTAGCAGTCTTCAGAGAAATAACTACGGGGGAGAGGTCGAGCATATTAGTTGGAAACGTTTGTTTTGAATGACTAACTGCGATCGCCTACTTACGATTCACCGACAGTTGCCCTTAAAAGATAAAAGATAATTGTTTCGCAATCTAACATTAATCAACATTTTAGTTACGTTGATCTATTGGGCAAGTCTTCGGTTTTTAATTAAAACAGCAGTATTAAAACAGCTTTTAAGATTTTTACGAAATCACCAATACTCTTTTATCATTTACAAGTCGCTCATTAAGCCATCATGAATACCAAACTCTGGATCTACGACACTACTTTAAGAGATGGTTCTCAAGCCGAAGGTATTTCTTTGTCAGCAAACGATAAATTAAAAATTGCTCGTCAGCTAGATGCGATGGGTGTGCCATTTATTGAGGGAGGTTGGCCAGGAGCTAATCCCAAAGATGTTGAATTCTTCATGAAGTTACAAGAAGAACCACTAACCCAAGCCGAAGTTGTCGCTTTTTGTGCAACTCGCAGACCGAACCAGGTGGCGGCTTCCGATCCAATGCTGCAAGGGATTCTTGCCGCAAATACCAAATGGATAACTATTTTTGGAAAATCTTGGGACTTGCATGTTACTTCTAGCCTCAAAACCAGCCTAGAAGAAAATTTGGCAATGATTCTCGATTCAATTACCTTTCTCTGTAGCCAAGGCAGAAAGGTAATTTATGATGCCGAGCATTGGTTTGATGGTTACAAACACAATCCTGACTATGCAATCGAAACACTGCGTACAGCTATTTCGGCTGGAGCTTCTTG
This sequence comes from uncultured Xenococcaceae cyanobacterium, assembly GCA_937996665.1. Classification (GTDB taxonomy): domain Bacteria; phylum Cyanobacteriota; class Cyanobacteriia; order Cyanobacteriales; family Xenococcaceae; genus Hyella. The sequence continues at coordinate 2,522 of CALKUU010000173.1, forward strand.
GTTAGTTCTTTGCGATACCAATGGCGGCACTCTCCCCCACGAAGTTACCGCGATTGTTGAGGCTATTTATCAAGCTATTCCTGAACTACATCATCTTGATTATCCCAAACTTGGAATCCACACCCACAATGACGGGGGCACAGCCGTTGCTAATGCGATCGCCGCAGTCCGAGCAGGCGCAACTATGGTGCAAGGAACAATTAATGGTTATGGCGAAAGATGCGGCAATTCCGATCTTTGTAGCTTGATTCCCAATTTGCAAATCAAGCTTGACTACGATTGTTTACCAGAAAATCAAATTTCTCAGTTAACCGCTACTAGTAGACTAGTCAGTGAAGTTGTTAACTTTGCCCCTGAAGATCGCGCACCTTTTGTCGGCAGATCTGCATTTACACACAAAGCAGGAATACATGTTTCTGCTGTCCAAAAAAATCCGATTACCTACGAACATATCGAACCAACATTGGTTGGTAATCAAAGACATATTATTATCTCTGAACAATCTGGCATGAGTAATTTGCTTTACTATGCTGGTAAATTTGGTTTGAACCTAGAAAAAACCGATCCCCGTTGTCGCACTATTCTGCGTAACCTTAAAGAATTAGAAAATCATGGCTATCAATTTGAAGCCGCCGAAGCCAGTTTTGAATTGATGATGCGATCTGTCATTGAGCAGAGAGAACCCTTGTTTGAACTGCGAGGTTGTCAGGTTCATTGTGATATTAAGCCCCACTCTGACCCCTTGATGAGTAACGCCTTCGCCACCATTAAATTGACCGTTAATAACCAAGATTTACTGGAAGTTGCCGAAGGTATTGGTCCTGTTGCTGCCCTAGATAGAGCTTTGCGACAAGCCTTAACTAAGTTTTATCCTTTGATTGCTAACTTTACTCTTACTGACTATAAAGTCAGAATCTTGGATGGCACGATGGGAACAGCAGCGAGGATTCGCGTTTTAGTTGAGTCTAGCAATGGTAGCGATCGCTGGACAACTATTGGTGTATCTAGCAATATTCTCGACGCTTCTTATCAAGCGGTAGTAGAAGGTATAGAATATGGATTACTGTTTAAATCAGTTGCGGAAAGCCAAGACCTCCATTACTTGAAGTGATTTATGAATGCTCTGCCCATTACCACTAAAAGGAGACTAAATAAAATTCCTCAAACCAATGCTGTTTGGGAAGGAGATCGTCGTGCTTTCGGTTCAATTGTCACCGTATTGGATGCAGAGAATGATGCCAATGATGAGTGCATCATGTGGGTAGATGGCTCAGAGGGAGCAGTTAGAGCCATGGAAATGGTCTCTGCTGACTTAGGTTTAGAAGCAGTGGTCAGAACCTTGTTGAGAGCGATCGAATCTCCGCACCATCCTGCTTTGCCAGCCCGTCCCCAAAAGGTGGTGATTCGAGATCGTCGGCTCCAATTTTTTTTGCGAGGAGCCTTAGAAGGCTTAGATATCGAAATTGAATATGCCGCAGATTTGCCTCTCATCGATGAGTTGTTTCGCGGTTTCGAGACGATCAGTCATAAAAAGCTTCCCAATCTACCGCCGATCTACACCAAACTCTTAACTAGCCAAGCCCAAAAGATTTGGAAGAGTGCGCCATGGGAAGTTTTGACAGATAGCGATATTTTGACTCTAGAAATTGGTAACTATAAAATTGGTACTCTTTACGCTTGTATCATCGGGATTATGTCAGCCGAATATGGAGTACTTATTTACCGTTCCTTAGATTCTCTGAAGCAATTTCGCACCGCAGCATTGCAAGAGCAGTCTCCAGAATTATTAGAACAGTCTTTTTTAGCTCAAGATTGCTGGTTTCTCAATTACGATGCCCCTGAAGAAGAACCCGTTTGGCTGAGCGATCGCGACTACGAAGTAACCCCTCTATTTGGTAGCCTTCATCCTTTTGAAGGAATGAGAGCAACCCTAGATGAAGAAGAAGCGAAAATTGTTTATCTCGCTTTAGAGTCAATCAACCGCTTTTGTAGTTCTTATCGAACTGAACTTGCCCAAGATCAGATTGCTGAACTTGAAGCTAGCTACGAACTTGAATTACCCAGGCAGTGCAAAGTTGCTAAAACATTTCGAGTGGCGATCGCTACAGCTCCTCAATTAACCGAAGAGTTAATGGCAATGGAAGATGATCAAGATTCTATTCCTAATCAACATCTTGATGTTCAAGTTCCCGTTCACGATGATTTAGTTCCCCCCGGTGCGTTGATCAAAATGGGGGAAGTTCCTTCGCAACTCTTAGCTAATTTGAAACTGCAACCTAAAACCTATTGTCAGGATTTGGAGCTAAAGCCGAAATTACCAAAAGATCTACCAGCTATTTTTATTCAAACTTCTAGACCTAAGGCAAAAAAGATTATTGATACTATCGTCGATGCTGGGGGGCTAAAATCAATTTGTTTTAATTCTGGTAGCGACCCCTTTAGTAATGAGGCTTATGAGTTAGGGTTATTGCAAACCAAGAATAGAGAGCTTTATATTTTTGCAGAATACCCTTATGAAGCTAAGAAGCAAAAACAAATAATTCAAAAATGGCATCACAATTGCGAGAAAAGTAATGGTTATTGTAGTTTGATTATTACGATGGGAATTACTGGGGTCAATCGTGGTAATCCTAAGCTCAAAGATATGTTGGCTATTTTTGAAACCAAGACTGTTTCTTCCGAAGAATTAGGAATTGGAGTTCTGCAATTAATGTCAGATCAAGATTAAACAGAAATTATTACTCAATCAGTCTAGGCTGAAAATATTACCCAAATTAATTGTGCAGCAAAAGTTAGGAACTCTCTACGGTGTCAGTGTTGGAACAGGAGACCCAGAATTAATTACTCTCAAAGCATTGAAGATTTTACAGCAAACCAAGGTAATTGCTTTTCCTTTAGGAATTGGTAACAAAATGGGTATTGCTGAATCTATTATTGATCAGTGGTTGGATACTAAGCAACTCAAAGTTCCCTTGAATTTTCCCTATGTGAAAGATACCGAAACGCTTCAATCTGCTTGGCAGGAGTCAACTAATCAACTGTGGCAATTTCTCGAACGGGGCGAAGATGTAGCCTTTGCTTGTGAAGGCGATGTTAGTTTCTACAGTACTTTTTCCCATTTAGCCAACACTTTTAAACAACTTCATCCAGATGTACCGATTAAAAATATTCCTGGGGTTTGCTCGCCTGTAGCAGCCGCCGCAGAATTAGGAATTCCCCTAACCACTAATTCTCAGCGATTAACTATCCTGCCTATACTTGATACTCTCAAGGAGTTAGAAATCGCTTTAGCTAATACTGAAGTTTTAGTTTTGTTTAAAGTTAGTTCTGTTTATGAGCAGGTTTGGCAAGTTTTACAGCAACATAATCTTCTTGCGCATAGTTATGTTGTTGAGCGGGCAACTTTTAGCGATCGCAAAATTTACCGTAATTTAAGCAACTATCCTCAACTGAAGTTATCGTATTTTTCCATTTTGATTGTGAATCGCAATCTCAATATCTAAACCAACAAATTCATAACCAAGACTCTTAGCAAATATTTATGTAGATCAAGAGCGACAAGTTCATTTTGATCAGACAATGGCTATTAGTTGATTAGTAATTGAGAAGAGGTTTTCGACTGTGGAGAGAGTATCGCTAGAGACAGGTATTTCAGAAACATTTCAGGAAAATATTAGCGAATACGTTGCTCAGCTTCAATTACACATGGCTCTTCAAGCAAAAAATTTACTACCGACCCTACGTCACCCCAACAATAGTAGACATCAACTTTTGCATAACACTCAAGCAACCGTTGAAAAGTTAGTTTCCCGTCAATCTTGGTAATCAGCAGGAAATTACCAAGACTTGGAAACTCGATATTTAAGTAGTTGCATAAATTAAAGCTAATTGACAATAATCAGGTTAGAAACATAATTTATTCTGATTGAATAAAGTTCATGACAACAATTCGAGGCGATTTAATAAAGCTTGCGTTGAATGGGAAATTTGATGTAATTGTCCACGGCTGTAATTGCCAATGCACAATGGGTGCAGGGATTGCAAAATCGATCAAATTAATCTTTCCAGAGGCATACGAAGCTGACCTTATAACAACAAAAGGTGATCGTGAAAAATTAGGAACGATTTCTACTGCAACGGTGGAAAGAAATGGACATAGCATTACTATCGTCAACGGATACACCCAATTTAATTGGCGTGGATCAGGAGTTCTTGTCGATTATGAAGCTATCAGAAATGTAATGGCTGCCGTTAAACTTAAATACTCAGGAAAAAGAATTGGATATCCAAAAATTGGGGCTGGTCTCGCTCGTGGTGATTGGGAGCTTATCGCTTCCATAATTAGGGATGAACTTCTCGGTGAAAATCATGTGCTGGTTGAATATGAAAGATCATAAGCTGAATATCTTATGAAATAAAATATGTCTGGACGTTACGCTATACCCGAAAAATACATCGGTTAGCCTTTTAAAAGACATTTATATTTTTAAAGTTTTTGGAAATAACAGGTCAGTGCCAGATCTCTGTAAATTGAGAAAAACATTCTAATTTATGGTTGTTTGAAATCGAGTTTATCTTTGCTATGGAGATATATAGCGGCATCTTCCACTTGATTTGAAAAATTAACCTAACCATATGGGGCTATTTGATAAATTCAGGACAGTTCCCGACCTCAAAGCTGTGAACTACTTAGAGAAACTAGGCTGATAGTCAGGGTAGAAAATTTGAAACATTCTTTTTGTATACTCCACTAAATTTTCTTTCTCAGCAAAACAAATCCGGAAAGGGGAGTCAAAGAAGTTATTTAGGGTTCCGCAAAGTATCGCTGCAATAAAAGCATCAGACCCACAAGGCGCATCACCACCAAAAAAACTGCGATCGCCTAGTAATCGCGCGAGCATGTCACTTCCCTGTTCTACCAATTGAATCTGTTCTTCTAAAGAATGACGACCCAAACCTTGTAGCCATAAAGTTTGTTTAATATCTTTAACTACTTTTTTGCTGATCAATCCTCGCAACGGCCAAGGAATTTTTGCAAAGAATAATTTGGGGCCTTTCTCAAAATTTTCTTGATTCAGCCATCTTTGACTCATGCTCAAAAAATAGAGATTGTCCTCACAATATTTTTCCGCCATAAAGGCACTAGGCAAAGCAGAAGGATCAGCTTTGGAATCAAAATCGATCCCATATTCTTTCTCTAGATAAAATCTGATAAAACTACTGTCTGCAATAGTTTTACCCTGATCCGTAATATAGGGAAATTTACCTTTTGGGGCTTTGGTAACATCTCCTGCCGTATCCACCTCATAAGGTAATTTGGACATTTTCAATAAAATTTCAGCCTTCATTACATAAGGACTAGGATCGGGCAGGTTGAAACTTGAACCAAAAGTATAAAGTGTAATCATGTCTAGGGTGCGATCGCTATTTAGTTCAGAATTTGCAAAAAATTATCGCTTTAATTCTAGATATCAATTCCAAAAATTTTCGAGCGATCTTTACAAGAAATAATATATTTGCACTAGTTAAGTATCCAAGCAAACAGAGAACTATTAAAAAACTTGGCGATCGATTGAATTATTATTGCTTCGTATATCTGGGCTAATTATCCTGAACTCTATTTCAAAAATAAATTTAGGTAATAACAACATTTAGGAACTCGATACTTAATTCATATTATTAGAAAAATAAAGACCTTTGTTAAGGCGATTTCAGCACAAAAATAAGTTATCTCTTACAACGCAAATGCCTGACGTAACATCTACACTCCAAACTATTCTCTCTTCTCATGGCATCGACACTAGGTTCGAAAAAAATGGTTGGCTCACTTCAAATGGTTCTTACCCAGTATGCTGTGCCTACACTCAAGAGCCTCAATCTCACAATAATGGTTGCATGGTAAGA
>CALKUU010000174.1 GCA_937996665.1 uncultured Xenococcaceae cyanobacterium
TAGAAACAGTTTACCTGCTTCGCTCTCCTGCCAACGCAAAAGACCTATTTCAGGCACTTGCTGAATCTCAGCAAATGGATGAAGCCAACCTTGAACCCCAATCAATAGAAGATCTCTGTTCAGACTTAAACATCGTCAGAGAAACTAAAACTGAACTTAGCTCAGCCGAGTGAGATGTCAGCAGAAAATAAAGCTCGGAGTCCTATTTTTACACCAACTTTCCGCAAGCATCTCCTTTGGTGGGCGAAAAAAGATTCTGCGAAAGTTAATAAGATTCTGGATTTAGTCGAAGTAGTTTGCGAACAACCTTTTAAAGGAATCGGCAAACCAGAGCCACTTAAATATCTGGGTGAGAATATTTGGTCGAGACGGATTAATTTAGAACATCGTTTGGTTTATCGAGTTAAAGGCGATCGCATTTATTTCCTGCAATGCCGCTACCACTACGATTAACCAAAAACTATCATTAACCCCAAATTTTAAGCGCAAAAAAAAAGATTACCTACTTTTTGTAGGTAACCCAAGAGGTTAAAAATGCAGACCAAGAGTTAATTCCTAGCCAATTACTTTATTAACTGGTTTAGTTTTCAGAAAATTCAGCATCGATAACATCATCACCACTAGCACCAGCATCAGCCCCAGCAGCATCTCCTTCAGGAGCATCCGCACCAGGCGCACCAGCTTCAGCATCAGCGCCTTCACCAGCCTGTTGGTACATATTACTACCGATCGCATAGAGAGACTGTTGCAATTCAGGCATTACAGTCTGAATCTTATCATCATCTTCATCCGCAAGTGCAGCTTTAAGATCAGCAATTAGACCTTCAGCTTTAGTTTTGTCATCTTCAGGAACCTTGTCACCCAAGTCAGTGAGTTGTTTTTCTGCTTGATAAACAAGGGAGTCAGCTTGGTTTTTGCGATCGATTTTTTCACGACGCTCTTTATCAGCATTAGCATTAGCCTCTGCCTCATTAACCATCCGATCCACCTCGTCATCAGGTAGAGTCGAAGCCCCAGTAATACTAATAGATTGTTCCTTACCAGTACCCTTATCTTTCGCAGCTACATTCAAAATACCGTTAGCATCGATATCGAAAGTAACTTCAATTTGAGGTACACCACGAGGAGAAGGAGGAATTCCATCCAGACGGAAGGTTCCTAGACTCTTGTTATCCTTGGCAAATTCGCGCTCACCTTGGAGAACATGAATTTCGACATTGGTTTGACCATCCACTGCCGTCGAGAAAGTTTCTGACTTTTTAGTAGGAATAGTCGTGTTACGAGGAATAATTTTGGTCATTACTCCACCTAGAGTTTCCACCCCAAGAGATAGAGGCGTAACGTCTAGAAGCAGAATGTCTTTAACTTCACCTGCCAAAACCCCAGCCTGAATCGCTGCACCAAGAGCAACGACTTCATCAGGGTTAACAGTTTGGTTAGGTTCCTTATCAAGAATTTTTCCAACGAGTTGAATGACCGCAGGAATCCGAGTAGAACCCCCAACCATTACCACTTCGTCAATGCTTTCTTTACCGAGCTTGGCATCTTTAAGAGCTTGCTCAACAGGAACCGCACAACGGTCGATCAAGTCTGAGCAAATTTCTTCAAACTTAGCTCTGGTCAAAGACATATCTAAATGCTTTGGCCCATCTTGAGTTGCAGTGATAAAAGGTAGGTTAATGTCACTTTGAGTTGCACTAGAAAGCTCAATTTTGGCTTTTTCAGCAGCCTCAGTTAGACGTTGTAGAGCCTGAGAATCTTTGCGAAGGTCAATTCCTTCATTGCGTTGAAAATCTTCAGCTAAGAAATCAACAATCTTTTTATCGAAATCGTCACCACCAAGGTGAGTATCCCCAGAAGTAGAAAGAACTTCAAAAACACCGTCGCCAACTTCAAGAACGGAGACGTCGAAAGTACCACCACCCAAGTCAAAAACTAGGATAGTTTCATTACTTTTTTTGTCTAGTCCATATGCCAAAGATGCAGCAGTCGGTTCGTTAATAATCCTTAGAACTTCGACCCCAGCAATTTTCCCTGCGTCTTTAGTTGCCTGACGTTGGGAGTCGTTAAAGTAGGCAGGAACAGTAATTACTGCTTGAGTAACTGTTTGACCAAGATATTTACTAGCATCTTCAATCAGCTTGCGTAAAACTTGAGCGGATATCTCTTCAGGTGCAAACTGCTTCGATTGCGCTGGGCAGTCAAGCTTAACGTTGCCGTTACTATCACGAAGAGCTTTATAGGCTATTTCCTTAGATTCGTTAGCAACCTCGTCATATCTTCTCCCAATAAACCGCTTTACAGAGTAGAAGGTATTTCCTGGATTCATAACTGCTTGGCGCTTAGCAATTTGACCAACTAAAAGGTCGCCATTTTTTGCATAAGCAACAACTGAAGGTGTTGTTCTGAGACCTTCCGCATTCGAGATTACGTTAGGCTTACCACCTTCCATAACAGCCACACAGGAATTTGTCGTTCCTAAATCAATACCAACAACTTTTGCCATATAAAGCGATGCTCCAAATCTAAACTACTAAACTAAAAATTTTTCTAGTGCTGCCACATACACTGAAGCTCAACTTTTTTTGACCAGTTACCTTTGTTAAATTGGTATTTTCTAATCAGTTGCTTTTTCTCAGTTCGTGACTTCCTTAGTCTCTATAGTGAATTGAAGAACAATTCTAGGGTAGTGTAGTTTCCCGAACCTTGATAAAAACGTAGCTAATTACAAGAGGGGAAAAGCCTATCTTTGGGAGCGGATATTTTAAGGTAGTTACTGCCAAGAAGAATTAGACCGGAGAATTAAAAATTCTCACAAAAAAATGGACAGAAGCTCCGCTCCGTCCACTTTATTTACTTAATTGCTACTAAGTTTTTAAATTGGGTTTGTTGCTTGCGATCGCTCTGCTACAAATCACACAACTATAAAGTCGCGATCGCTAAAAGGCATAAAAATCTACTAAAAACTTAGGATACAGAGAGCTTACTTCGTTCTGAAAGTTGACTAATAAGATCTTGAGAGAAAATAACTTGTTTTTGACGTTGATAAGCACGAACTGGCTCAAGATTAGGCATCTCCTGACGACAACTAGAACAATACCAGTATGTCTGCTTATTCTTCCAATGTTTCAGGAGATTGTTTGAACAACATGGACATAAATTCATTTTCTGATCTCAATGTGTGAATAAATTATGGAGGCAAAAACAAACTCTAAATAATCGTTTGACTTTTTGCTTAATTTTTTAAAACTTGATTTTTAAACTGTACACAGTCTAACAAAGTAAAATAGTTCAGGATTTACTTCTCAATAAATGTTATTTGGAAACCCTTATTTTCTTAAGATTATCTTAAGAGTTTTCTAGTCTTAAACAGGTGTAGACGACAATTTTTAGGTAAAAATTGATACAAATCACTGTGTATTTAACCAATTAAGCCCCAAGACAAAATGTTTTATATCATGTTTTTGTCAGCAAATATACACAAAGAAAAAAAGAAAAAGTTACCGTAAACATTTATTACAAACAAGAAATTATTCAGCATAAACTTTTATTTATCAAAAAAAATAGCCAGTAGTCAGGAATCCATAACTAAATACGACTAAAAAGCTTGATTTATCCAAAACTTAATGCAAAAAAATATCCGCTTAAAAATTGCGGAGTCTGAAAATCTTTTATTAATACGGACGGCTGCCGAAATCAACACCAGGCTCATAAACAAGAAGTCAATCAGGGCAGAGCTTTAATCCAAATAGATTTAACTGGATCAAACCCAGAGAAGCAATTACCAGAAAGCAGGAAAAGAACCTAACCTGCCCCACAATGAATTCATTCCCGAAAAACTAACTGCAATTATTTGGTAAGTAAGCGGTCAAAAGCTTGTGCCAAAATACTTTGGGGAACTCTACCAATAAAACTTTCAACTTTTTGCTCTTCTGCATTCAAGAAATTGTATTGAGGAATGCCTGTAACTTCAAATTCTTGACCCAAATCATCCCACTGCGGATCATCAATGTCGAGCATTACTAAATTCACCCGATCGCCATACTCATTCTCTAAATTTTCCACAGTATTAGCCATACTCTGACAAGTACCACACCAATCCGCATAAAACTCGATTAGGGTTGGCTTGCCATTAGCGATCGCTTCTTGATAAGGAGTGGAACTCTTTGCCAAGTTCTTGAGAGTGACCAAACCAGATAGAGGGGAAGTTCCCAAGGCGATCGC
>CALKUU010000175.1 GCA_937996665.1 uncultured Xenococcaceae cyanobacterium
TCATTCAATCATGATGAATTAACCTGCAAAACTAGATAAAGTCAAATCAGGTCTAGTTATTTTTTATCTAGGCTCTATCTTTGATAGCTGTCTAATTTAATCTGATTTAATCAAGTAGTCCTCCACCCCATGGCAAGGAAATAAGTGGGTTATTTCCTTGCGGATCGATCAAAATTAGATTAAATTCTTTTGCAAGATTATAAAAGCGGATTGTTATGTTGCTAAAGTCTGCGCCTAAGGTCAAATTGAAAGTGCAATGTCTGCCATTGGCATTGATAATAGGTGGCCACATTGCCCAGGGTGAATTGCTTTGGTCAATGTGACTGTAAGATCTCTCGACTTCATCAATAAACTTTCTTACTGACTCGGTTGGCACATCCTCTTTTTTATTAGCACCAACATATTTATTAAATGAGTTGAGTATTTGAGAGTTTTTTGGGGAGAATTCTGCTAGTCCAACCGAATCAAAAATTATCAGATCGATACTCATAATTAAAATTACAAATTAATTTACAAATTAAAAATCGCCGCCAGAATATCACTTAAAATTTTTTACTTGATTAACAGTAAATAATCCTAAATATTAGTCTTAAGTTTTAGTTTTTAGAGCTTCATCTTGAAATAACTTGATTTCAAGATGAAGCTAAGACGCGCTCGATATTGATCGATATGTTATCTAATCATTGCTTTTGATTAGCCAGGTGAGGAAACTTTAAACATCTTCTCAGGGAAAATTCAGCTTTAATAGCTTACACTGAGGTAGTTCTGGTGGTTAGGTAAAAATTAAATTATCGCGTGATAATTTTGTCTAACTCAATATTCTGATTTATACTAAACCAACGTTTTTAAGACCACCATATTTTAGTAAGGATTGAGTGTCTGTGACTGAAACTGCTACATCTAAAAAAACTTCAAACTCTTCATCTACGGTTGCTTACAATATCGAATCAGAAGTCTTAGAGCGGTATGAAGCGGGCGCAAAACAGCAACAACCTAGTTTGTGTTGCCCCACCGATTATGCGGGAGATTATCTCAAGATATTACCTGAAGAAATAATTGCCAAGGACTATGGTTGCGGCGATCCTACTCGTTATATCAATGAAGGAGAGATTGTTGTTGATCTAGGTTCTGGAGCAGGAAAAAACTGTTATATCTTGGCTCAAAAGGTAGGTGCAGAAGGTAAGGTAATTGGCGTTGACTTTAACGATGAAATGTTATCTCTTTCTCGCAAGTATCAAGACGAGATGGCAACGAAAGTTGGCTATCACAATACGGAATTTGTCAAAGGCAAAATCCAAGATTTAAAGCTGCCTTTGGATAAGCTTCAAACTTGGTTAGCTGAACATCCGGTTAAAAGCATTAATGATATTAGTGCTTATGAACAAGAATGCGATCGCCTGCGTCAGACAGAAACATTAGTTCCTGATAACAGTGTTGATGTGGTTATCTCCAACTGCGTGCTTAATTTAGTTCGCCCTGAAGATAAAAAGCAGTTATTTCAAGAGATTTTTAGAGTTCTCAAGCGTGGCGGTAGAGCCGTAATTTCTGACATTGTCTGTGATGAAACTCCCACCGATAAAATCATGAACGATCCTGATTTGTGGAGTGGTTGTATTTCTGGTGCATTTTTGGAAGATGGCTTTCTTAAAATGTTTGAGGATGCTGGTTTTTACGGAATCGAAATTCTCAAAAGAGAAGAAACTCCTTGGCAAGTTATTGATGGAGTTGAGTTTCGCTCTATGACCCTACAAGCCTATAAAGGCAAAGAAGGAGAATGCTGGGAGCGCAAACAAGCTGTTGTTTATAAAGGTCCTTGGAAACAAGTTCAGGACGATGACGGTCATACTTACTTTCGCGGTGAGAAAATGGCAGTTTGCGATAAGACCTATCAAATCTTGACAAACCCAACTAGCCCCTATTCTGAGGAAGTTATTGGTCTAGAGCCTAGTGACGTTATTCCTTTAGAAGAAGCAACAGAATTTACTTGCAAGAAGAATGCAATTCGCCAAGCTCGTGAACTAAAAGGGGCAGATTCTAATCAGACTGACTCTGGCAAGACTAGTTGCTGCTAATTGGCCTCTAACTTATTAGCTAAGTCTGCAATTAGCCAATAAGGTTGTCTTCATAGGTATTGCTATTTAGACAGTCCTTATTGCTGATTGATTTTTGTCTTCTTTTTCTTTATTTGCATAGTTGCAATAACTTGAGCTTTTATTAATAGTTACTAAAATTGATTTTAATCTTTCATTGAAAATCAGCTTTTTTGCCTCTACTCCTGATAGTGAAATAATTAAAAATTATGAATTTACCAACTGCTTTGGACTCTGGAACTGTTGAAATCACCCCTTTTAGTCAGAAAATAAATTCCTGTTTAAGCAAGGATAAAATAAAGGTTTTGCAAATCAACTTAGGTCGTAAGTGCAATCTGGCTTGTACCCATTGTCATGTTGAGGCTGGCCCAAATAGAACAGAAGAATTATCACCTGAAGTTTGTGACCAGATTGTGGAGTT
>CALKUU010000176.1 GCA_937996665.1 uncultured Xenococcaceae cyanobacterium
GAGAATTTCCGCGATCGCGATCGCATTAACAATCGTATCATCGCGATTTTCCGCAAAAACTAACGGCTTATTCGCCACCATCAGATCAGGATAAGTATATAAATTACAATCAGGAATCCATAAGCGCAAATCGCTCATAAACACACTATATGGTTTTTTCCGAAGATGATAGTTAATCGAGCTAGTCAAGTTAATGGCAATTTTATTGTGATTTACTTTCCCTCCAGCCATAGGTACAATTTGCCCATCTATATATTCACTTCTAAATTCTGCTTGGGTTTCTAACTCCAAATATTCTTGAGGAGAATAGTAAGTCTTGCTCGATGCTTGCATTGCTCTGATTAGTAGCGGATTGATTTTATTGTAACGACCGATTTATCGGCAATTGCCCTTTTCAAAAAATTAAATACCTTTAAAGTTAATTTTGCCATCCATCTCAGGCTGATTAACAGCAATCGCTCTTCCTAACAACTCCAGCCACAAGCAAAGAGTTTAATTCAAAGTAAATCAAGGAAATTAAGAAATCTTGGCAAATCAAAAGCGATCGCACTTTTTGAGACTTAAGTAATTTACTTACGCTGTAAATCATTACCATCAAAGGTAGTTACTTGAGCATACATAAAGCCGTCCTTAGTCACATAAGCATCCGCCCCCTTATAAGGTTTGGCTAAAAAGTCTGCATCGGCAACCCATTGCACATTAACAGTATCTCCAACCGTAAAAGTATGCAGAGTAGTAAATTGCAATCCTTTTAATCCCCCTTTTTTTACTGGTCGGCAAAAATCAGCAAACATTTTTCCCACTGCCTGATTTCCTACAACAAACTCCCCATTGGGTAAATGAATTTGTACTTCGGGAGGATATTGCGCCATTAAACGATCCCAATCGCAGGAATTGAGTGCATCTAAATGTTCATCTACGACTTGTTGTGGACTATCTTGTGGTTGCAAAGCAGGTAATTCGAGAATATTTATGCTCACAGCCATAGCTTTTAGAGGAAAAACCAAAGAAGCTAGGACAAACAAGTTTTTGATTTTCATTTAATCTTCCTCATCAAAAATTAGGTCTTAATGCTATGAATTCTGCCATAACTACTCATTCATTTTCCGACCACAGTATATACAGATGGATTTATATTGTCGATTTATCCGTCTCTTTCAACATATTTTGCCAGTAAAATATTCTAAATATAAATATCGGCTAAGCTTGTTTGAAGCGGCAAAATTAGCAGACTACCGAAATTAAGAAATCTTGGTAAATTAAAAGCGATCGCCATCATCATCGCTATACTCATTAAACAAAGCAAATCAAGCGATAAATCTCGACAAGCAAAGGTTTACAAGCTGAAATTTTGTCTAATAGTTGATTCCCATGAACTTAGATATGAAATACCTTTCACCTGTTACTAGCATTTTCTCCGCAATCCTGCTCTCCACCCTAATTGCTAGTTGTGGCAAACAGGCAAAGATGGAAAGATGTAAATTTGTCGAAATCGAACCCCCAGAATTCGAGGTAGAAATTGGGGATGTTGATATTGAAGGTGGTGAAGTAGAAATGGTGTGTGGCGATAAAATTGTCGATGTTGCCTGGAATGAATTCAAACGCAAGCTTCGTATTGATCCCAAAAACTACATCAACAACCTTGCAGGATTTAAACAAGAAGTTAGCTGCCTGATAGACGAACGTTCTAAAAAGAAAGAAATATTATGTTCAAGACCCAGCCGAAATGACGAGTTTGTGACAATAAAGTACGCCCTAGATGACTAGAAGCAAGTCACCTTCAGATCTATCAAATTCCTTTAAAGTTAATTTTGCCATCCATCTCAGGCTGATTAACAGAAATCGCCTCAGACTCAGACTTTTTAAGCTTGTTAACCCCAATCTGATTACAAACAATCCCCACAAAAATAACCGCCCCACCAATATACTGAGCCATGGTTGGAGCTTCCCCTAAAATCAGAAAAGCAGCTAAAATTCCAGCGATCGGATTAAAAGCTGCCGCCCAAGAAACCTCACTAGCGCTACTTTGCTTTAACCCTTTTAGCCACACCAACTGACCACCAACCACAATCACCGCACTGTAGAGGAGCATCCATTTCCACAAAAAAGGTGAAGCCAAATCAGTAAAATGTCCAGTTCCAAAAAGTGCAGTCGCAGCCACAAAAAAGAAGATTGTCCCAATCAACATCCGAAAACCACTAAAAACCCCTAAAGGAATATTTTTGAGACTCGCCTTACTTGTGACATTAGCGATCGCACTAAATACCGAAGCAACCAACGTCATCAACTCACCTCTACCAACCGAGACATTCATCATCGCGACCGAGTTCGGCTCAGGTGGCTTCAATAAAACCGTCAAGGTCACCCCGCAAAAAGCAATAATCGCCCCCAAAATCACCCAAAAATTAAGTTTCTCCTTTAGAAAGACAACTGATAGACCCAGAATCAAAGGAGTCGTAATTTGACTAATCAAAATGACATTATTAACCGCAGTCATCGAGAGAGCACTAAAAATCAGCGTCGGCACTAGAGAAGAACCAAGAACCGCAACCACTGTTAAAGACAACCAGCCTTTCCGAGTAATTTGTTTAAAAACACTTTTGCGCCACTGACCCGCATAAATGATGCTAATTAAAATTAGAGCGCACAAATTACCAACAAATAAAACATTGCAAAAAGAGACGGGATTGTTACCATCAACTAAATTTTCTGCCCCTAGCTGAGTTAATTTACGTGTCACCGCATTAGCCGCGCCGATAATTATTGTCGCAATTAGCAGATAAATTCTTCCAGACGGAAAAGTCTTTGCAGATTGATTGTTCATAGTTATCTACTTATGATGGTCAGTTTAAAAATTTAAGATAAGTTTTGGGAATCACCGAGAAATTATTGATGATAATTGAAGAAGCGATAATTCTTGATAAACCTAATTAATAGCCAATTGATGGAAAAGACAGCAGCAAGATTAGGCATTGGTGGAGCAGTTGGTAGTGGAAAAACTGCTCTTTTAGAGGGACTGATTCCAATTTTATTAGAAAAGGGAATTGATGTTGCTGTTGTTACGAACGATCTACTAACCACCGAAGATGCCGATCGCCTCAAAAGAAAAGCTCTTTTGCCACCAGCCAAGATTATGGCAGTTGAAACAGGTAGCTGCCCCCATACGGCTATTCGCGAAGATCCATCAATGAACTTATTGGCGATCGAAGATTTAGAATTTCAATTCCCCAATCTAGACTTAATTTTGATTGAAAGTGGTGGTGATAATTTAGCCTCAACTTTTAGCTACGATTTGGTCGATGCTTATATCTTTGTCATTGATGTGGGTGCAGGAGACGATATCCCTCGTAAAAATGGCCCTGGATTTGTTGGTGCCGATCTAACCGTCATTAACAAAATAGATCTTGCTCCCTATGTTGGCGCAGATTTAGAAGTAATCCGGCGCGATACTAAAATATATCGTCGTGGCAAACCAGCTATCTATACTAACTGCAAACTCGGTACAGGCTTGGATCAAGTTGTTGAATTTATTAGCCAAAAAGTTTTATTCCAAGAAGCGGAAACTGAGGAAGTTAAATCGCAGCAAATTAATTCTTCATCCGTTGCGGAGCAGTTATGTCAACCATAGTTCCTAACTCAGAGATCACTTCCGCACCAAATAAATTGCTAGCCCCTTCAGTGTTAGAGCTACAGCTAAGCACTAACTCTGCTGGACAGACAATCGTAACCCACCAACATGCAACTCACCCGTTAAGAATATCTAGCCCTTTTCGTCTAGATGAAACAAACAGCGATCGCGCCTATCTATACCTGCGGAATAATTCGCCAGGCTTATTCGCCCAAGACAAACTAAAACTGACTCTAGATATCCAAGCTAATAGCAAACTCTATCTAACCGAGCAATCAGCTACTAAAGCTCATCCAATGGGTTCTAAAGATAAGGCTGAGGTCAATTATCATTGGCAAGTTGGCGAATCGGCAATAGTCGAGTTCGTTCCTGAACCAGTCATTCTCTATCAAGATAGCGCCCTAGAACAAACCACAAAAATTTGTCTTGCTGAAACCGCTAGTCTTTTTTGGAGCGATATTATTCTGCCTGGCAGACTAGCAAGAGGTGAAAACTATCAATTTCGCCATTACAAACACTTCTTAGAAGTCCGCTCACCAACAGAAGAGTTATGGTTTTGCGATCGCCTTTGGTTAACAGGCAAACAAAATCGGTTTCGAGAACAGTCCTTATTTGCTAGTCATCCTGTGTTGGGGAATGCAGTGGTAATTATGCCTGATTTAGATCTTAAATTCTATCAAAAGGCGATCGATAACCTGGAGCAACCACAAATCATAGCGGCTACCTCAGTCTTACCGAATGAGCGAGGAATTTTAATTAAAGTCTTAGCAACTAGATCGCAACAAATTAGCCGCTATTGGCAAGAAGTACTTAATGTCCTCCGACAGCTCAACAACCAAAGTAATCTCAACTTTATCCCTAAATAATCTTCTTCACAATCACTTATGCCTGAAGTTGCTCAAATTTATCTCGGAAATATTTATCAAAATCAAACACTAGCCGAACGGATAACTAAGGCAAGAACTAACCAGCAATTGCTAGAAGTGAATTTAAATCAAAGCGATCACGCCAAGGGTAGAATTAGCTGCACATCAACCTCAGGAGTAGCGATCGGCATCATTAAAAGCCGTTCCTTAAAAATCAGGACAGGAGATGTTTATCAAACCGAGCCAAATAACCTACTCTTAATCCGACTAATTTCCGCAGAAGTCTTGATTTTAAGCTTACCCCCAGCAAATAACGACACAGCCAGTCAACTAGTTCAATTAGGTCATTTATTGGGAAATCAACATTATCCAATCCAAATTCACAATCAAAAGATCTATGTTCAACTAAACACGAATCAAACCCATCTAGCCGCTACGGAAAATAGCATTATCAAGATGATTAAGGAATTAGGAATTAAAGGACTGATTATCTCCAAAGAACAAATTGATCAACCACTAGAAAAAAGTAACTCATTACATCTACATAAACACTCTCATTGATACGCAGAAGTATAGACATTATTGTTCCAAGACATTACTCAGAGTCAAAGACTTACAAACACAAAAAAGGTTAACTAAACTAGTTAGTTAACCTTTTTTTAGTACCCCCAAGGGAATTTGAATCCCTGTCGCCTCCGTGAAAGGGAGGTGTCCTAGGCCACTAGACGATGGGGGCTTGAGACATATTTACTTCTTTAACAGAAGCTAGCTGCGTTACTGCAACGTTTTAAAATATAGCTATTTTTTCTGTGCTTGTCAATACTTTTTTTGGATTTCACTTTTCTAGATTACCAAAAAGTCAACATTAAATAGCCAAACCCTTTTCACAGCAAGGATTAGATAGTATCCAGAAAACTCACTAAACTAACTCGCCAACATCATCAATTCCCAAATAACAGATCAATTCTTACCCGCTCAGAAAATTTATCGATCAAGCAAAACTAGCGATCGCCATAAAACCGTAAACAGCAAATAACCTTCAACAATTTAGTTTTTCGTGAGGGATAACAATAAGAACTTGGGTAATGCCAACATCCGTCGCCAGCGATGTGGTTCTTGATAAAGTCGATAAGACCACTCCAAATTGTTATTTCTTAGCCATTTAGGCGCCCGAACTTTGGTTCCTGCCCAAATATCAAAACTACCACCTACACCTATCCAAATAGAGTTAGGACAAAGATGACGATGTTGCTTAATCCAAAGCTCTTGTCTCGGAACACCAAGACCGACAAAAATAATTTGGGGCTGTTCCTGCTTTAATTGCGATAACCAAAGCTGTTGTTCTTCATCCCGTACATACCCATGTTGGGTTGATATCTGTAAACCTGGCAAGCGTTGTCGCCAGACTGAGGCTGCTTTTTCACTAACGCCAGGACTACCACCAAAAAAACAAATTGAAGTAGATGGGGCAGAATTACCAATGCGCTTTAGCAATGCTTCAGAAAGCTCTATACCAGGACATCTACGATGATTTAAACCCCGTAAGCGCATGTACAAAATTACCCCCGCACCGTCAGGAACAACTAAGTCTGCCGATTTGATAATACTAGCCAAGACTTCATCGGTTTGCGTGAGAATTGCCATTTCTGCGTTAAGAGTGACTACATGAGTCCCCTGTTTTTCAAGCACTCTTTGATAAAGCCAATCAGTATAATCACTTGTTAAATGGACAGGAAGTCCTAAGACAGAAAAAATTCTTTCGGGTTTAAATGAACTAATTGATTGCAACATGTCATAAATAAATCAAATAAGTCGGTCGAGTTAGGAAATAGCTGCCATGTATTTCTTAAAAGAATATTGCTAAAGCAGTGAAGCAATTTTTATTTATATTACATTAACAATCTCAATATTTCTTTAAACAAGACATTTCAACATTTAACCTTATTGCTTTTGTAAATTTACGGCAGTTCCAGTAGCTGTAATTAGCAACAGCACACCTTTTTGATCCACATTAATCGTGCCAGTATCAATTTCAATCCCAATAACACCATTAGCGCCCAATTTAGCTGCTCTTTTTTCTAACTCCTTAATGGCATCGAGCTGACCTTTCTCGAAAACTTTTTCGTAGCTGCCAGTTCTTCCCCCAATTGCATCTCTAATTCCTGCAAAAAAGTCTCTAAAAACATTAGTCCCAAAAACAACTTCTGCCGTTACAATGCCTAAGTATTCCTGAACTATATATCCTTGAACAGTGTCGGTTGTCGTAGTTATCATAAAATATGGTCAAAATAGATATGTTTGAAGTCAAGAGAACCTTAACATAAGCAATGCTCAATGAATCGAAGGGAAATTAGCGCACTAGTTGAATGGTTATAGCCAAGTAAATACTTGAAGACAAAGAATCTGCTAACAAATTTTCAGATGACAAATTAGCTTCATTTCTTCACAAAATTCTAATTTTCAAACTTTAAACATGGATTATTCTCTGTTAAGTAAATTTCGAGGAGCTTGGCTAGGAAGCATTATTGCCGCTCATATTAAAGAGAAAGCTTTAATAAATAGTCAAAATCTAGAACTAACTAGGAACAAGCAAGCAAGAAAACAAGCACTTTACTCAGCAGAAGAAAAATTACTTGATTTAGTACAACTACAATGGCGATCGCTTGCCATTGATTGGCATAGAGAGGAACAGACAGAGCAGCTAGAGCAAGAGCGATCGCTATCTAAATCATCAATTAATACGATTGCATTCCGCTTATTGCCAACAATCCTCTACTATCATGATTATTGGTCTTATTTAGTCAAATTTTTACAGAATCAAGGAGAAAAAGAAAATTTAACTACAAAAAGCAAGGATTTACTACTAATTTGGGCATTTACCATTAGGTTAGGATTGCGAGGGGAATTAGATAAACAAAATTTCACTCAGCAAATAATGACCGGTGTCAATCTCAGCAATTCCTCTTCTCATCAGTACTTATCCGAAATAGAATCATTGTATGAGCGGGGAAATAATTCACAAAAGTTATTAGAAAACCACTCCCACAAACCAGACTTAACTATCATCTTGTCCTTATTTTACTTTTTTAATAATACTCACGATCTCAGTTTAAGCACTCAGCAAGGATTAGAGTTGGAAAGTTCGCAACAGACAGCAGTTGCAGCCTTAAGTGGAGCATTAAGTGGAGCATATAACGGTCTCAGTACGATTCCATCTCAGTGGCGTAATTCTTGCCAAAAAGAGCATTACTACCAATACGTTATTTCAAAAACAGAGGATATAATGGGGAGATGGTCTGGCACAGAGTTTACAAAAGAAATAAAACCAGCTCTGAAAATAGTGACCTCAGTAGGCATTCTCCAACCTAGGCGTAATCTGAAGATCATTTCACAAGGATAAAGATATACAAAAATATATGGTAACAATTACTCTAATTTAATTGTGTAATGCGTTCGGATAGCAGATCGAAACAACACTATCGAAACAAAAATGTTGAACAAACTTTGACAACATATATTTTGAAATTCGATTCTGCTGGCTTTGGACTTCAATGATTTTTTGCGTAATGAAAAAATGGAAACTACTAAATCAAAAGATTGCTGATTGGCGACAGAAAGTTAGTCGTCAGTACGGGAAACAGTTGAACTTACACTCCATCCGGAAAAAAAGTTTTTTAACAAAAAGTCGCCACAAAGCTCAGAAATCGCAACAGGATAGCTCAGAAATATCTTGGTACGATTCGATCGTCATGCTATCTTTAGCGATCATCTTGCTCACAGGTGTGGTAGGACATCGTTTTTATAATCAGCCCCAACTTACTGTAGGCAAAATTTCGCCAGTTACGATCAAATCACCAACTCAGGGAAGTTTTGAAGATCTCAAAACCACTATTGAAAAAAGAAAAGAAGTACAAACAGGCATAACCCCAATCCTCGAACAAAATGAAAGGGTTACTGCTGAAATCAGTTTGCAACTATACAATTACCTTGAACAAATTGAAGATTTAAGAAATTTAACAAAACCCTTCCCCTATCTTGATGAAAATAATATCTCTCTGGCTACCCAACAGTACTTAAGATCCTGTTCAGAAGATGAAGTCAAGAATATCTATAGTTTGTTAGAACCTCAGCGACAAGACATAGTCGAAAAATCCACAGAATTTAGCTTGCCAATGCAAAAAGCACTGGCGGAAATGAGAGCTTTAAGACAGCAATTAACAACCCAAAAATATCAAGAAATTCTGGCAAAATTAAAAATAGCCCGCTATCGCTACAGTCAAGGATTGAAACAAATAAAGCAACAGCAAATTGGCGATTTTACGCCAGAAGAGATGGTTGTTCTTTTGAGCATCAATCAAAACACTTGGGCAAAAGCCAAAATTACACTCAATGAAATCACAGAAAAGATTTTAACCCAAGGAATTGCCCCAGGTACCCCAGCCGATATTCTTGAAAAGACGATTTCTCTGCACTTTGGCGAAATCTTATCGCAAGATGTGGCTCTCTGGGCAAAAAAACTATTGCTAATTGTTTTAAGACCTAACTTACAAGAAAATAAAAATGCAACTTTAAATATTGCCGAGAAAGCAGCCCAAGAAATTGAACCAGTCAAAGTACATGTCGACAAAGGAGTCACCATTGTTGAAGAAGGTGAAATAATTTCTCAAGCTGATTTCGTTTTGCTAGATGGTCTTAATTTAAGTCGGAGAGGAGTTAATTGGCAGGGATTATTAATTTCAACTGGGATTGTCACTCTAGCGATCGCTATTTTCCTATTCTGCCAAAAGCAAACCTATGCAGTTCTGCGCTATCGAGATTATCTACTTTTGTGCCTCTTAACTCTCAGCGCACCACTCTTAACAATTTTTCAAGTCCCCTATCTCAATCTGCCAGCGATCGGTCTACTGGTCAGCAGCTTTTATAATCCCTTATTATCTGTCTGCCAAATGTTCCTGGTTACAGGGCTGATTTTTTTTAGTCACCCAGGAATTGGTTGGGAATATCTACTGGCAGGTGGAGCTGGAGGCTTAATGGCATCGACAGTAGCAGGAAGACTCCGATCAAGAGAAGCTATTTCTAAATTAGGTGTGATTGTCGGTTTAGTTCAAGGGGGAGTTTATTTTCTCACCAAATTAATCGCTAGTGCCAGCGCTGTCACAATTTGGTCGGCAGTCTTACCAGATTCCATAATTTATGGCTTATCTGGCGTGGCTTGGTTTATCGTTGCTCTAGGGGTATCGCCTTATCTAGAAAGATTTTTTGATCTGATTACCCCAATTCGTCTAGCCGAACTATCCAACCCCAATTTACCTCTACTCAAAAGATTAGCAACCGAAGCTCCTGGGACTTTTCAACATACGATGTTTGTTGCTTCCCTAGCAGAGTCGGCTGCTCGGGCGCTCAACTGCAATGTGGAATTAGTCAGAGCCGGTACTTTGTATCATGATATTGGCAAGATGCATGATCCCCTAGGTTTTATCGAAAATCAAATGGGCAATCCGAATAAACATGATCAAATCGATGACCCTTGGGAAAGTGCAGAAATAATAAAAAAACATGTTAGCGAAGGTTTAGTGATGGCCAAGAAATATGGTCTACCGCAAGCTATTCGCGATTTCATTCCGCAACATCAAGGAACCTTGCTAATTGCCTACTTTTATCACCAAGCTAAGCAATTAGAGAATGATAATAATCATCTCATCGCCTTGGAATCAGATTTTCGTTATATAGGACCTGTTCCTCAATCCAGAGAAGCAGGCATCATGATGCTGGCAGATGGTTGTGAAGCAGCTTTGCGATCGCTCAAAGATGCGACTCCCGAAAAAGCCCTAGCAACAGTCAAAAAAATTTTTAAAGCTCGTTGGCAAGACAAACAACTCTCAGATAGTGGCTTGCGATATGACGAATTGCCGATAGTAGCTGATGTCTTCATCCAAGTCTGGCAACAATTTAACCACAAACGGATCGTTTATCCGAAAGGAAGTTTAGATTCTAAATAGATAGAATTGCTAACCTTAACAACAAGATTACGATTACTTCCCCGAGAGATCACCTTAGCAAGCAAATAATCTAGATTTATGTAAAGCTTGGCGACAAAAAAATTAAGTTCTCAGGGAGAATAGATAGTGTGTTTTCCATAGACCTTAAATTATGGGATAACAGTGTCAAAAACAACTTATCCATTATTTTTTCTATCATTTAGGTACTAGCGGTGCAGCAGATTTCCTCTATCCAAGAAAACCATCTTAAGCTGGCGCAGTCAAGCTTGAAACAATCCCTTTCCCGTTACCAAGACTTTGAGAGTAAAACCAAGTCTAATCCTAGTGAAGCGCTAAAAAAGTCAAGAAAACAAGATCTCGAAGCTCTCCAAGAAGCCTTGACTAAATTAGAAAAAAAAGTATTTTCTATTTCCACTTTTGGAATAGTTAGTTGTGGCAAATCTTCAATTATCAATACCTTAGTAGGAGAAGACGTTTTTTTTAC
>CALKUU010000177.1 GCA_937996665.1 uncultured Xenococcaceae cyanobacterium
ATCATCTCGATTACGAATCCATTTGGATACAGCTTGGATTCTTTGCAATGTGTTTGCAGGCGAAATAGAGTCGTATTCAGCTAGATAAGACATCTCGAATATAATAGAAATTCTTGGTTAATTATTAATTCTTCTACGATAAAAATGGAGAGTCTTAAGTAAGCTCATTATATGGGCTAAATTCTGACTTGATAATTAAGTTATGTTTTAAGGCTTCAGCGGGATTAGTCTGAAGGATGTTGAATTATAGCTCTTGTATTTCGCAGAAAATCTAGTTTCTTTTGCGATCGCAATTTTGCATGATTATCATTGACTGCCAACTTTTCTGCTTGACTTAATTTATAGGAATTTAGCCCAAATTCTTTAACCTAAAGACTTTAGCAGGGGAACTAACCTTAATTTCTCCACCACATAAACTCCTTTAACCTTCCCTGGAGGAACAGAAACTTGAGCTTCGGAAAAAGCCAAAATAGGAGTCACAAACTTTAATTTACGCTGTTTTTTAACTTGAAAAGCCTGTTGCATTGATTTGCGCAAAAAGTTCTTCTCAAAGGAATAACTCTCTTTTCCCATCCGTCGAGAGAGAGTTTCTCCATCAGTCACTACTTCTCCACGATGAGATTTAACGTCAACTACATAGGCTTTCTGTTGCGGCGAAATACAAACAATATCAGCATCACCTAATCTTTTGCCCAAAGGCATCCCATATTCAATATCCCAGCCTTCTTGTTCTAGAGTGGTCATAACTTCAGCCATTTTCTCTTCGCCCTTCGCACCTTGATCGGCATGATTGGCTCTTTGCCAATAGTTGTAGCCTCTAAAGGCACATATGCAAAAACCAAAAGCAAAGGGAACATACAGAATGGGATTTATCTCTAGTGAGTTATCCCCAGAAAAAGATTGAAATAAATCCTTGAAAAAAGAGACGAATAAAAAGGGAAATATAGCAAATCCAGCCGCATAGAGAAAGTAATAAATGGCTTTCATCCTTCTGGCTAGTGCCAAATTACGAATATTTTTGCCAGCCTTGCGTTTAGATCTTCCCATGATAAATTCAAATTAGTTAGCAACAAAGATTGCCTAGAACCAAAATTATTCAGGCACTCACAAAATTAAATTTACCCAGATATTCTTCAAAATATTACAGCTATAAATAAGAAATATAGGGTAATTCAGCTACCCAAGTAACTTGTTCTTCGGGATCTATTCTCCTTTTTTAAAGAGAACTCGATAGACAGGTAAATTATCTTCAAGAACATACAATTCTCTCTCTGTAGGCACGGGTAAAGGATTATTTGCTAGCCAAGTTTCAGAATGTTGTTGAGTTAAGAAAGGACTATCGGCAAAGCGATCGCGCATCTCAATCGCCACCTCCTCAATATCCGACTGTAAAAAAACCTGCCCACGAGGGATTAAATAATCAATCAAAATATTAACTAGTTCTGGTTGAATTACTCGTCTTTTATTATGTTTACGCTTAAACCAAGGATCGGGGAATTGCACAGAAATGTAGTGCAGCAAGTTTGGTGGTAAAGAATCGAGAAGTTTAACGGCTGAGAAGTTGATACTGCCAAAGAGATAATGCAGATTAGTTAAACCTAAATTGTCTCGCTCTTGGATAGCACTACTTACTAAAGGTTCGCGAATTTCAATTCCCAAAAAATTTGTAGTTGGGTTTTGCTGCGCCATTGCTAACAAAAATCCGCCTCTAGCACAGCCAATATCAAGATGAATTGGTTGCTCTAAATTAGAATAAACCTCTGCCCACTCGGGTAAGGTGATCGGTTCTTGGAATTTGCGGAGTAAAGGATTAACATGCTGACGAATCCGAACTTTGGGCAAAATTCACCTCCATTGATGATCGAGAGACTTGGAATACTAATAATAAGGCGATCGCACTACTTCACTTATCCTTAAAACTACCATCAAACATTTATTTGCCAAAAACAAGTGATTACTATTGACAAGATCAAGTAAATATTTGCAATCGTAAATAATTGGTTCAATTGCTCAAGAATTGACGACAGAGACGAAGTTTAGGTTTTATGATCAAGTTTTAAAGTTAATTTTAAAAATAGTAGTTTAGGTTTATGTTTACTAATTTTCGCTTTGGGATCATTAGCGATTTACATATTGCCCTACCCGAGACGATCGCCGAGAACTCCAGCCGATTTCATTTAGTAGAAGTTAGCATTCCCGCTTTAGAAAAAGCCTTAGAACATTTAGCAACTCAAAATTTAGATTTTTTACTACTACCAGGAGATTTAACTCAAGACGGGGAGAAAGTTAATCATCAGTGGTTAGCAGCCCGTTTGGCTCGGTTGCCTTTCCCTGTCTATGTTATTCCTGGTAACCATGATTTTCCTAGTGTGCAGGAAACTGAGAAGGCGATCGCCCCTCAAGACTTTCCCCACTACTACCGTAACTATGGCTATCAAGATAGCCAGCAAAATTATTACAGCCAAGAAATTTTGCCAGGAGTGCAACTGATTGCTCTCAACTCAATTACCTTCGACCCAGCGGGCAAACAGTTGGGTTGTCTAGACCAACAACAATTAATTTGGTTAGAAGGTGTTTTGCGAGACTCCGCAGATAAGTTGGTGATGGTGACGATTCACCATAATGTGATCGAACATTTTTATGATCAGACCAATCATCCCCTGGGGAACAGATATATGCTCGATAATGCTGATGTTTTGCTGGAGTTATTAGCCAAGCATCAAGTCAAATTAATTTTCTCTGGACATCTTCATGTGCAAGATATTGCAAGATGGCAAGATATTAACGAAATCTGCACAGGCTCTTTGGTTAGCTATCCTCATCCTTATCGAGTTATCGAAATTGCTCAGGTAAATCAACAAACACAAGTTCAAGTCGAAACCTTCAAATTAGAGTCAGTTCCTAACTGGACTAATTTAGCTGAGACTTCCCGAGAGTGGATGGGCGATCGCTCTGAAAGATTTATGCTGCAACTTTTAACCTTGCCCCCTTTAAATTTGTCTACCCGCGAAGCAGTTAAGTATGCACCACATCTCCGCTATTTTTGGTCGGATGTCGCAGCAGGAGATGCTATTATTGATTTTCCTCAATTTCCCGATTCTGTAAGAAAATACTTCCGAAACTTTAGTGCAGTTGACGAGCGAGGAGAGGCGATCTCCATTGATAATAATACGACCATCACTCTCTAACTAGATTCTCATGTCAGATCAAGTAGTTGAAATTCTCTCTGCCGAAGAGATCCGTCGCACCCTCAATCGGCTCGCTTCTCAAATTATTGAAGCTACTAGCAACTTATCCGAAGTTGTCTTATTAGGCATTCATACTAGGGGATTTCCTTTAGCCCTTCAACTTGCGCATCAAATTGAGATTCTCGAACAAGTCAAGGTTCCGGTTGGGGCGATCGACGTTACTTTTTACCGTGATGATTTGGATCGAGTAGCCACCAGGACTCCTGCTAAAAGTAAAATTCCTTTAGACCTCACTGGTAAAAAAGTTGTATTAGTGGATGATGTGATTTTTCGGGGTCGAACTATTCGGGCTGCACTCAATGCAGTTTCTGAATATGGTAGACCCAAAGCTATTCGTTTGCTGGTCTTAGTAGACCGTGGACATCGAGAGCTACCAATCCACCCCGACTTTGTTGGCAAAGAACTACCTACTTCTCAAGAAGAAAAAGTTAAGGTCTATTTAACAGATTTGGATGGTAGAGATGCAGTAGAATTGATTAGAAGATAGGGCAAATATAGCAAAGAGTCATTATTTTGCCACTGCACAAAAAACTGAAAATCACCTGATATTTTCATGAATTTATTCTTATCCCCACAGCGCTAAACTCAATGTAGACTAATGGAAGTAATACGTTCTTCAGTGAATACAATTCAAGCATCAGGAACAGCTATTCCAGTCAGCAATCTTGTTTTCATCGTTGGGTTCGACGTGAAGACAAAATCTTTAACTGCTGAAAACTTGACTTGTGCTTAAATCAAATTCCTAGGATAGTGTTGTTTAATTGATAGTTTATTTATTTAGTTGATTATTTAGTGGCTCTCTGAATTGAGAGTCCGTTTTTTTGGGATTATTATTAATTAACAATCTTCACTAAAAAAATTACTAGTACATTGGCTCAAGACAAATTAAGCAAAGATTTGGGTGAACAGGGTTTACTCAAGCTCATTCAAGCATACTGCGCGACAGATATCGTAGGCGATGATGGGGCAATTTTAAATCTTAAGCCAAGCTACCAACTAGTTGTGACTACAGATGTTTTAGTCGATCAGGTTCATTTTAGCGATCGCACTACTAGTGCAGTTGATGTTGGTTGGCGCGCGGCTACGGCTAATCTCTCGGATCTAGCTGCCATGGGAGCTGACCCAATTGGGATTACCGTCGGTTTATCTTTACCAGGCACAACCCCCACTAGTTGGGTAGAAGATCTCTATCGAGGCTTAAGTCGCTGCTTACAGCAATTTGACACCCCAATTGTCGGCGGAGACCTGACTCGGTCTGAGGTGATTACTGTTGCGATTACTGCCCTCGGACAAGTCCAAAGCAAACAGATTATTGCTCGTTCTCAAGCTCAACCAGGAGATGCGATTTTAATCACTGGTTATCATGGCAACTCGCGAGCGGGCTTAGAATTACTGCTCAATCCCGAACTTAAAACAAATTTGAGCGATCGCGAACGAGATGTTTTGATCAAAGCTCATCAAAGACCCCAAGCTAGATTAGACGTAGTCAACAAATTAAGATCCATTGACCCCGAGGCAAGGGTTGCAGGGATGGATAGCAGCGATGGCTTAGGTGATGCGATCGTCCAGATCTGCAACTTGAGTAAAGTAAGCGCAGACATTCACCTCGATAAAATTTCTCGCTCTCCATCATTACAGAAATTAACAACTCACTATCCTGTGTCCGAGTGGATCTTTAACGGTGGGGAAGACTTCGAGCTGGTTTTAACCTTAGAGCCTCAACTCGCCCACAAGCTCTTAACCACCTTAACTCCAGACGCAGCGATCATTGGTCAAATCCGGGCTACAAAACCAGAAGTTCCCCAGATCAGAATCTTTGACCAACAACAAATCATCAAACTAGAAGAATCCAAGTTATTCCAAGGATTTCAGCACTTTTTAGGCTAAATTCTTCAAAAAAGAATGTTAGTTTGAAGAATATATAGTCGATCAGTTCTTAATAGCACTTAGATAATAGTCAATGTGACTACTCCAGACACTCATCTCGCGATAGAGTGCTGGCTTCATCTCTCGCGAGATGAAACTTACTACGCTACGCCACTTGCCTAAAACCATGATATCTTTCATAATTCCCTGGCAGCCCGACTTCGTAGTCAATTTCTTTCCCCGATAGACCATCGGTATATGCGAAGTTGTATCCTTTAGGACTAACGTAAAAACAAATGCAAATGATTTTACTAATACATCTAATTACGTTTGGATTTTTACTGACTCAACTTCTGAGCCAAACCCTTATCCAAGTTGTCTAGGTGCTGATTTGTACGAAGTTACAGCAATTTATAGCTAGATTTTACGTACATCTAAATCATACAATGACTGAAACTCTTGATTCATAAAGTTTTTAACTTCAAAGTGTAAGTTTATGACCGATAAACCCATGGCTTTTTTTCATCCCGATATGCGTAGCGGTATCCCTTTAGGGACGCTCAATCAAAGATTAGAGCGCGGGACTGTCACTCGCAAGGTTAAATGTAAATTTAATGATTAATACTCATCTAGCCTAACCCAAGGAAAATTCAAGTATCACTAGGTGTCAAGAGTTATCACTGAAGGTTCAGTGGTTGGGAAAAATAGCTAAAAAATGGGAATGCTAACCTTAGTAATATATCTAGTCCAATCTAAAGACAGCTATTAAACATCACCTACAAATAAAATTATTAGTAATTAACAAAATATGAAAAAACTAAGCAATTTTTCAGAAACTTTGGGGCTCACACTAATTTCAATATTTTAAAATTTGCGTTGATTATCGAGCGTGGCTAATTGACAACCCTTATGAAATATCAATTCAATATCAACCAGCTCAAAGAAGATATTTTTAGTTTAATAGCTACCAATCAAAATTCTGTTAGCTTCTTACAAGATCTAGCAAAGACTATTGGTAATTTCTTCAAAATTGACGCTTGTTTTGCAATTGTTGCCACTCAAAATTTACCTCAAAAAATAATCACGGGAAGTTGGAGTCGAGAACCAAATCAAGAACAATTTTTGAGTTCTCAAAAGGCGACTCTAGCTCAATTTTATTTTGAAACTTTAAATACAGCCTCCCAAGATCAATTCTCCTATCAAAAAAATAATTTTCCTGATATTTTCGCTCATGGATTTGCATCTTTAACTGCTAATTTCTTTGGTAAAACTAAGCAAGCTGGTAAAAACGGAAACCCCAGCCACACCAAAGTTGTTTTAGTGCTTCTTAAATCCCAATCCTATGAATGGAATAATTCAGAACCGCAAAACTTAGAACTATTAGCAGAAATAATGGCGATCGCTTTTTCTCATATCGAACTAAAACAACAAATTCAAACTCAGACTCGCTATCAGAGTTTATTGAGCAATTTCAGCTCTGCTGTTGCCAAGAGTTCTGATATTCAACTATTATTTGAACTCGCATTATCCGAAATTGGTACAGCTCTTCCTCTAGAACAAGCCACAATTATCACAGTCAAATATAAAGACCCCTTTTTTATTCAACGTAAAAGAAAACAAAAGATTAAAGCGATGCTTACGGTAGCAGAGCATTGGAGCAATCCAGACAATCAGATCTCCTTACCCAATAATTTTTCTTTCCCACTAAGTAATTCCGACTGTTTACAAACAGCACTAGATCAAGCCCCCTTGCCATTAATTGTTGAGCAAGGTGCTGATTTCCTCGATTTAA
The DNA here is from genome assembly GCA_937996665.1 of uncultured Xenococcaceae cyanobacterium. Classification (GTDB taxonomy): domain Bacteria; phylum Cyanobacteriota; class Cyanobacteriia; order Cyanobacteriales; family Xenococcaceae; genus Hyella. The sequence continues at coordinate 6,907 of CALKUU010000177.1, forward strand.
AAGCGGAGTTTTTACCAGCAGATTTTAGTAGTAAGTCAGATTCAACCCTGCTGATTATGCCGTTGATGGGCAAAAGTAATCATGGTAATCATGAAGAGCAAGGTGCAATAATTTTAGGTTTTGTCGCTCTTCAGCGAAATCAAGACGAGATTTGGCAGCAACAGGAAATCGAATTGATTAATTGGATTGGGGTTCAGCTAAGTACATCTCTAATTCACCATCAAACACTTACCCAGGTGCAATCGATTGTCGAAGAAAGAACGGCACAACTCCAATGGAGTCTTGATGTTCAAGGGAAACTATCAGAAAAAATGCGCCAACAGATTGCGCAGCTTAAGAAACTCAATGAGTTAAAAGATGATTTTCTAAGTAGTATGAGTCACGAGCTAAAAACGCCCATGACTAGCATGAAAATGGCAATCAAAATGCTGCGTCAAAATATTCCTGAGACGATGAGAGAAAGATATCTCAATATTTTGGAGGAAGAGTGGCATCGTGAATTTAATTTGATTAAAGATTTGCTAACTCTCCAACAGGTAGAATCAGGCGAATTGTCCTTTGAACCTCAAGAATTAAATCTCAATCAAATTTTAGATAGCTTGGCGACTTCTTTCATCAAGAAATGGCAACCAGATAAAGGGCTAAATCTAGAGACAAATTTATCGGAATCAGAATTACTGATTCATTCTGATTTGGAAAGTTTTAATCACATCATTAATGAGTTGTTACTAAACGCAGCCAAATATTCTGATGCTGATACCACAGTCAAATTAGTGGCAACTGAACACAACATTTTGCAAGGCAAAGAAGTAGAAATCGTTGTTAGTAATTATGGAGCAGAAATCACTGCCAGTGAGTTGCCCTATATTTTCGATAAATTTCGCCGAGGTAAAGGTGTAACTGATCGCGCTGTGCCTGGGACAGGTCTTGGTCTCACCTTGGTTAAATATCTGGTAGAAAATCTCTCTGGCAAGATCAAGGTTACTAGCGAAGCCGTCTCTAGTTCAGACATTTACGAAACCACTTTTACCGTTACTTTACCCCAACACCATTAGAATGAATTGGGCTTAATAAATTTACATATCTTTATATTCAGATACAATTTATAGGCATGCCTTCTAGTTGGAAGAGCCTCAGTTTGGATCTAATTTCTGATTAGGGCGAAGTGACATTGTCAATTAGAAATTGTCAATTAGAAGAAGTGCGGGATTAAAATAGTCTTTAAGCACTAGCAAATATTCCCAACCGACAATTCAAGGTAGATTATGCAGCTAATTAACTAGGATAAAGATGAAAGAAATTCGTGAACTATCTTGGCATAATGCGACTGCCTTCCCTTTAATTCGACAAATAAAAACCTTTTTAGCTGCTTTTCAATTTTTATTTGGTCTGTGGAGCGATAAACTTTTTGGCAACAATAGCTCTGCTCGCAAAACTCGTCGTGCTAAATGGTTAGTTAGAAAATTCTTAAAGCTAGGTCCTACCTTTATCAAAATTGGGCAAGCCCTCTCTACTCGCGGGGACTTAATTCCGCTTGAATATATCCAAGAATTTAGTCAACTCCAAGACCGTGTCCCCCCCTTTAGTTCTAAGCGAGCGATCGCTTCGATCGAACGGGAATTAGGGAAATCGATTCAGACTCTATTTCAAGATTTTGATACTCTACCCCTCGCCGCAGCTAGTCTAGGACAAGTCCACTGGGCAAGGTTACATTCTGGTGACGAAGTAGTTATTAAAGTGCAACGTCCTGGCTTAGAAAAACTCTTTAAGCTCGATTTTAAGAATCTTCGAATCCTAATTAAACTAGTTAATATTTTTTCAAAAGATCTCCGCAAATATAATTTAGGGGTAATTTCTCAAGAATTCTTTGAGCTTCTATTTCAAGAAATTGATTATATTAATGAAGGCAAAAACGCAGATCGCTTTCAAGAGAATTTCCGCAAATATCGCCAGGTCAAAGCCCCCGAAGTTTTTTGGCAGTATACAACTCACAAGGTACTTACCCTAGAATATCTACCAGGAATCAAAATTGACGATCGCCAAAGTTTAGAAGCAAATAAAATCGACCCCAATGCAGTTATCAAGCTGGGAATTACTTGCTACTTAAAACAACTCCTCGAAGATGGTTTTTTTCAGTCCGACCCCCATCCTGGCAATATGGCAGTGGGCAACAAAGGTGAGTTGATTTTTTATGATTTTGGCACGATGGCAGAGGTTAAAGCGATCGCCCAAGATCAAATGGTGAAAACTTTTTTTGCCGTCCTCAAACAAGATGCCAATGAAGTAATTACGACCCTAGTCAATATGGGGTTAATCGAGCCTGGAGCTGATAAGAAGCCAATTAAAAGAATGGTTTCTTTTATGTTGGAAGAATTTCGGGATAAACCGATCGATGTTAACGCTTTCGACCATATGACCGATGAGCTGTATCTGATGTACGAGCAGCAACCATTTCGCTTGCCTCCACAGATGACTTTTATTATCAAGTCTTTAACTACTCTCGATGGCATCGCTCGCGCTCTAGACCCCCAATACAACCTCTTAGCCGCAGCCCAACCATTCCTCCGAAAAATTGCTCTTTCTAGTGATAAAAAAGGTTTAATAGCAACAGTAGCCAAACAGACTAAAACTATTGTCAGCAAAAAACTCAGACAACCTAGCCGAGCAGAGTTAGCAATCCAAAGACTAGAGTCTCGTTTGGAGTTAGGGGAGTTACAAATTCGCGTCCGTTCTCTAGAGAGCGATCGCACTCTAAAGCTTATTCAACTAGGGATTAAAAGCCTAATTTTTACCTGTCTAACTGGTTTCACACTCCTTTCTGCAACCATGTTTTTCTTAGGAGCGCACAAAATTCTGGCGTTTGTAATGTTTGGATTGACTGGTTTTTGGTTTTTCTTGTTGATGAAATATTTAACTAGTCTGGCGGTTAAAGAAAAAATTCAGAGTCGTTTATAGTTCTGTGGTGGTTTTTGATTGGCGATCGCACTTAGTATATTCAAAAAAAAGCACTACAAATTAGCAGTACCTCTGAACAACTATGATTCCCACTATTCCATCAATACGGCAGGGGCTTCCCAAGGGATATCCCCATTCAATCGGGGAATGCTTCCCCCGATTGAATGGGTTTTTAATCAAATGATTATTTTTGCGGACAGCTTATTTAACGACGTGCGTTACGCTTCTCTAACACACGCTACAAAATCGTTGATTTATAAATGCTTATCAAATAACCCACAAAAAAAATAACAGCAAACCAAAAGTTCACTGCTAAACAAATCAATAGTTAACGGGCGAGAAGGGATTCGAACCCCTGACACCGTAGTCCGTAGCCACGTGCTCTAGTCCACTGAGCTACACGCCCTTAAAATGCTGGTTTGCTAGCTATCTGCTAAACTTACCCAACGAGAATCAACAATAACACAAAAGACTTCCCCTATGCAAGATAACCAAACCCCAAATCAGCAAACCGCGGATCAACAAGCCCTCTCCCATCTAAATTCCCAGGGAGAAGCCCAAATGGTTGATGTCTCTGCCAAAGCCGTAACTAGCCGAGAAGCAGTTGCCACAGGAAAAGTAGCAATGTCCCTCTCCACCCTCGAAGCCATTGAAACAGGTAACGCCCCCAAAGGGGATGTTCTTAGCACAGCCAAAATTGCAGGGATTATGGCAGCTAAACAAACCGCTAACCTAATTCCCCTGTGCCACCCGTTGCCAATTAAAAAAGTTGAAGTCAACATCAAAAGCGATCGCACTTTGCCAGGTTATGTCATTGAAGCGAGGGTCAAAATTAACGCCGAAACTGGGGTGGAAATGGAAGCTCTCACTGCGGTTTCGGTGGCTGCACTCACTCTTTATGACATGGCAAAAGCTTTAGAAAAGTCGATGGAAATTCGGGAAATTTGCCTGCTTAGTAAAACTGGCGGAAAATCGGGTAACTATCTTAATCAAAAAAGCTAATCAAAAAGAATCTTTTCCTATTCATTGCGGAAAAATATATAATTAAAACGTTAAAAATAGCTCTTAACCGAATTTATGCCTCCACGTTGGCCAACCAAACCAGATCGCAAAGATCCTGAATTTCGTCGCTTAGAAGATTTGATTAATTTTGCTTTCCATGTCGCTTTCTTTTCTGCGGTAAATTCGGGGTTTTGGTTTTTCGATAAAATTAAAGACGCTCACTGGTCTTGGCGTTTGTGGGTCACAGGAATTTGGTTTGGAATTCTGGTTTTTCACTTGATTTATATTAAAGCGATCGCAGATTATTCTCCTACTAAAAAGAGTAGTTAATAGCAATGGCCAGTACTATCGAAATCGAAGCTTTGGCAGCCGAAATCGGCGAAAACATTTATCTAGATATTGCTAATTGGCATCTCCATTTAGCAGAAGCCCGTTTGCATACACCTCTTGCTGAAAAACTCTTTCCTCTAATCGAAGACGATGAGTTGAGCGAAGACGCGGTCAGCAAAATCTTAGATAGCACCACAATCAAAATTGGTGGTGGCAAAAAGAGCCTACCGATGACTGATTTTTTGCCCATGAAATGTCAAGTAAATCTAATGGATTTGCTCGAAGAATTTCAACAAAATCGCTAGTCTTTCACTAGATGATTTCGGAACAGATAATTGTTGCTGACGACTAACTGATAGCAATTTAAGCTCAACAAAAAACTACCCAGATAATCGAGCTGCTGGGTAGTTTTTTTATTGAATAACTTATTCATCAATCAAATTTATGATTTAGCCTTTTGCTAAAATCATGTCTTCTTGAAAAGATCCGCATAGGGCAGATGTCCAGTTTTTAGCCAAACTTTAGCCCCTCTATTGCCAACTCTAGCCAAAATATGACTACTGACAGGTAATCTCAACCAAGATCGGGGAGAAAATTCGTCTTCTTCGAGCTGAAAACTTCCTTCTAACACAAGCATTTCTGCTCCTTGGGGTGCAGCGATCGCAACCTCGGTATTTGCTAACCAATCCTCCAGCCGAACTTCTTCTTGTTGGTCTTTAAAGAGGGGGGTAATTAAAACACCTGGACGCTGAGAATCGGCGATCGCTTCAATCTCGTTACTATTGAGTTTAACTTCGGTGCGGTCATCGGGGTCAAATTGCCAGAGCTTCACAAAAATTGTACAGCCCTCTTCCGATCCAGGAGTATGACTAGATTGTGGTGGGTTGCGTACATATGAACCCACAGGATAGTCTCCATGCTCATCCTGAAACACACCATCGAGGACTAAAAATTCTTCGCCGCCACCATGAACATGGGCAGGAAAATTGCTCTTGGGTGCATATCGGACAATTGAAGTTGCTCTCGCGACTTCATCCCCAATTCGATCCAGCATCCGTCTTTCTACCCCAGCCATGGGCGACGGTTGCCATTCTAGGCGATCGCTGTGGACAATTGCCTGTTTACTAAAATCACTATTAATTTCCATAACCTTGTTAATTAAAAAAAAATCGATTCTTCGTTAATCAACTCCATTACAAAGTTGATTAAGATTAGCGAGTCTAGTTAAGCCCCTAAAGCTTTAACACTAGGTCTTTCCGCAACTCGCGCGCGCCAAGCAAGCAGATTTTGGCATTCGGCAGGAATAGTCATTTTGGCAAATTCGGCAAAAGCTAGACCCATAAAAGCGGTAATATCTGCCATCGAAAACTGTTCACCAGCAATAAATTTTTGGTTAGCTAAAACTTGGTCGAAATAATGCATTCCCGCGATCGCTTTTTGACCTTGTTTCTCTCCCCATTCTTTGTTTTGATCTTTCTCTAGCTCTGCCCCTAGCCCAGGAGTCGCATTATGAAAATATGTACCCACCGCATCCAAAAGATTTGCTTCTGTGCGACGTTGCATCATATGAATTACAGCTCTTTCTTTGGCAGTTGTTCCAGTTAGGGAAGTCCCAGGAAAGGTGTGATCAAGATATTCAGTGATAGCTGTACATTCGGCAATATAAGTCCCATCATCAAGTTCCAAGACAGGAACCGATGCACTAGGGTTTTTGGCTTTAAATTCTGGGGTGCGATGCTCCCCCTTCATGACATCAACTTCGACAAATTCAACTTTATCAATCGCATTTTTTTCGGCTAGGGCGATGCGGATACGGGCAGGACTTATAAAACCGGTAGTTTCGTAGACTTTCATTTTTTTATCTATCTATTAGTAGGTAAATAAAATATACAAGCAATCAACTAATGCTGTCAAGAGATTGCACACCAAAATTTTGGCAACTTAAATCGTCAAATCAAAAACTAGAAAAGAGTAATGATCGTTATGATTCAAGTAAAATACCTATGCACCCATGCGATCTGAATTTGATCAGTGTGAATTATGCGATCGCTTTTTAAACTCGCAAAAACTCACTATCACCAAATCTCATAATCCCTATGATTCGATTCTCTTAGCGATAAATCGCTTACTTGAGAATTTTATTGGCTCACTTGGTTTTTAACTTGTAAAAGCCCAAAGACAATCCTGATAATATCAGACCCAAAGCAGGTGAAAATTCAAAAGGGACGACAACGGAAGTACCAGCAGCCAGTTGAATAGAATCCCGATCTGCACTAAAAAAAGCATAATCTGTTCGGGGAGGCTCATTTATAGTTTCACCAACAGATATCCTCAGACTACTTATTTGAGAAGCTTCAGTAGAAGTCAAAGGATTAGAAGTGCCCTCTAAGGTAAAGTCAGACAGCTCCAATGCCAAACCATAAACTGATCTATTATCGAAACTTTGAACTACACCAGTATTAGTGTTGACTCTCTCCAAATCCTGTCTTCCTAATTCCACCCAATCTGGGTTAGCTGCATTGTGGGGTTGAGGAACTATAGATGCAACGGTGTTACCGCTACTATCAAGAAATTCCCAACTATCAAGACTTTGATTTTGAGCGATATCAGCAACAAAAAAATCTACCAATCCATCTCCTACTTTTGCTGAATCTATTGTGATGACAGGGAAAGTATAAATTTCTTGATCTTGGCTAGCAACCTTATTTAAACCAGTAGACAGAGATAAGCCACGATTGCCCGCAGAGATATAATCTTGTTGGTTAGGCAGCAAAAAATTAGTTCCCGAGTTAACAGCATTTGCACCTGCGTACTGAATAACATTGGGAACATCTACTGCATTAACTTCTAGTCCCACAAAATCTGATTCTCCCACACCATTGCCGATGGTATAGGTATCAGTACCGTCGACTTGAAATGAAGTTACATTATTCAAGCCAGTTGGTTGTACATCAACACTTGGGCTATTGAAAGTAAATCCTTCATCCGTACTAATTGAATTTACTGAAAAAGCAAAGATAGGCTTATGACTAAAAAAGGGAAGAGTAAAAACACTTAACCCAATAGAACTTAAAAATTTTCTATCAATTAACATCATCAAAAATTCAATATATATATAGAATTATCTCAATATTAATCCTGAAAAATACATATCACCTCAGCAAATAATCGTAGTCCATTCAACATTAATTTACTAGCTGAGCCTATTCTCCACTCCTTTCATGATGCTATCGCCTATGAAGAAATAACTATAATAGTTAAAGCAAAACTACCTATGCACCCATGCGATCTGAATTTGTTAAGTGTGAATTATGCGATCGCGAGATGAATAATCTCACCGTCCATCACCTCATCCCCAGGCAATATACAAAACGAAAAAAACTAGAAATCAGTGCAACAATCGATATTTGTTCAGCTTGCCACCGCCAGATTCATGTTTTATTCGACAATAAACACTTGGCAAAGGAATTAAATTCGGCTGAAGCTCTTAGAAATGAGCCGAAAATGATGAAATTTTTGACTTGGGTGAGCAAACAAGATCCACAGAAAAAAATCTCTGTGCGTCGAATTCGGTAATTTAGTAAAGCGATCGCGCTTTTAACTTGGTTCAGCTAGCTTGTTAGTGAAAATAGGTTCTCCATATTCGTTCTCCAGTTTGTCGATCAGCTCTTTTGACAAAAATAAAGTAGTTATAGTTGGCTCACCTAGATAAAATTTGTATTTTTCAATTTCGGGAAAGTTAGGATATTTGTCACCTCCAGTCAGAACCTCTAGCTCGATTCTAGGAATTGACTCTAGATCGATTAACAAAGGTTTGAAAATATTACCCAAAGGAGGCTGATTCGATAAATACAGTTTTCGCTCAGAGATTCCAACATTTAAAATGCTCTGTAGATGAGATTGTCCTAATTGAAATCTTGCTCCTTCCACAAATATTTCTGGCGACTCAAGCTCAGTGGCAAAAACTTT
>CALKUU010000178.1 GCA_937996665.1 uncultured Xenococcaceae cyanobacterium
AACTAATCACACTAGCACCCATCGAGCCAAGATGAACTGGAATATGAGGGGCATTGGCAACGAGGGATCCAGAACTATCAAAAATTGCACAAGAAAAATCTAAACGCTCTTTGATGTTGACTGAGGCTGCGGTATTTTGCAGCACAATCCCCATCTGTTCAGCTATGAATTGATAGAGGTTTTTAAATATTTCTAGTCGAACTGGATCGGGTTGATTTGGCATTTAGCAGAAAACATAGTCGCTAATTTCAATTTATAATACCTGCTCACTTCTAACTTTTTTGTCAAAACACCAGTTTTCAACTCTCAAAAAAAGAAAAGGGTATTTACCCCTTTTGGTTTGAATAAAGTAAAAAATAACTTAAGCCAATTTTTGAGTAAGCAAGCTGACATTAGACAAATACAAAATTCCCATTTTGTTCTAGGGTCTCGGCAGCTACCCCATTAAAGATAGCTAAATTAGTTTCGTTAAAACTAATGATCGCATTGTCTCCATCCTGATTAAACGAAAGATCGCTAACAGTAGAAGCGCCAATTCCTGCTATTTCGATAGTGTCAATATCCAGCTCTAAATCAGCAATAGTTAAGGCTGTTTCGGGTATTTGAGCAGCAGCTATTACAAAGCGATCGCTACCAGCACCCCCAAAAACTCTGTTTTCCCCACCTGACTGGTTAAAGAAATTGTCGTCACCATCTCCCCCAACTAAAACATCCCCTACCCCTAAAATAAAAGTATCTTCACCAGCACTTCCGAAAATGCGATTATTTCCTTGGCTTAGAGAAGCATCTATAAGGTCGTCACCACTACCAGCAAAAACTAAAGAGTCTTCGCCAAAAATTTCTAAAATATCAGCTTCAAGCGTGCCGAAAGTCGCTATATCTTCTAGAGGAATTATTGGTTCTTCCGATTCTTCCGGTTCTTGAGGATCTTCTTCTACCAAGGTCACTGTAATTCGAGCAATAGGGGAGTCAGGAGCGGTAAAATCAGCATTAGCAAAAACTTGCTCCCCATCAACTTCAAAATCGAGGACTCCTCCTTCGCCAGGAGCTTGAAAACCAGGAAAAGGCTGTATAGTGCCATTTTCATCAACACTATTGCCAAGGACAGCTAGATCAAAAAGTACGTTATTAGGATCTTCATCATTGACCTCTGTTCCAGCGTCTAAGACATCGCCACCAAATATGCTGAAGTCTGCGCCAATAAAATTACCTTCTTCATCAAAAATTTCAATTTCTTGGGGATTGTCATTAGCTATGAACCCATCATTAGTGGGAAATACCATTGCTCCAAAGCTAAAAAAGCGATTATTTTCAAGATTATCTGAGTCTATAGTGACTGTATCCGTAATAGTTTGTCCTGGATCTTGGAGGAGAAAAAATGGTGAAGTTCGATTATCTGTAAAAATAAGTCCTTGTGTACTACCATTTAAACCCGCAGTAGCTGCAAACTGACCAGCAACTGTTTCCTCAACAGCAGGAAAATCAGCAGGATTTGCGCCAAAAGATACTATTGCTTCTTCAACTAAGCCAGGAATAGTTGGTTCTATCCCTGTAATCCCATCTTCGGCGAGATTCTCTAAAGCTATGGATGCAGTTTCTCCAGTATTGTAAAGATCAAAACTACCATCATGAAAACCAAACCAAGTTTGAGCAATACCAACGCCATTTTCAGGAGCTAAGCTTTCTACAGTAATTTGTAATCTTATCTCTGAATCAGTACTTACACTTGCACTACTAATGTCATCTATCATTATTAAGTCCCAATAAAGAATAAAGTGATGAGGAGAGTTTATTTAGACTTGGAGAGCTACAGATTAAGATTGTTGACGAAGCAGACGATTAAGGAGGCTGATATATTTAATTCATGCAGTAAACAACTCTGTCATAAAATACCCACTCCTAGCTCGATTTTATATTAGAAAAAGATTTTAATTATTACGAACTAATAAGCAGATCAATAATCAATAATCATTCATCATTGAGTATTAACCCAGGTGAATTAAGCTTGATAGCCTTCAAAACTGATTGTAAAAATTTCGCTTTAAGACGTATGCTTCTCTTTCTATAGCAAGGCAAAGAGGAATAGTTTCTGGAGATGAAATTAGTTTTTTGAGGTGAAGTCCTAATTCCTGAGAATGGGTTAGTCCCCCCAACAAGTTTTCCTCACCAAGATTGGAATTTCTACTATCGTGAATTAGGTGAAAATAATAGAACTCTGAGCGGGGTTTGTCTTGTGAATTTTTGCTGGCTAGTTTCTCCGAAATACGTGACCACAGACAAGAATATTCAACCGAAACCAACACTTCTGCCCAAAATCGCAAAAAAGCAACTATTTTCACTTGAGCTTCTGTTTTACCTAGGCAATCGATCATCAACTGATAGCCTTGTTCTCTGACTTGTCTGGTTGTGTCTGATTCTGGGGTAGTTAGGATCATTTCAAGGGTTGCACCCAAATTAAGCAAATCTTGAAAGAGTAGTTCACGATGAGAAGGCAAAGGAAGACCTTTGGTAGTGCGTGGATATTCCTCATGTAGAATCGCTCTCACTGTTTTCTTTACTGCTTTGTCAGATAGGGCATCGATCGCTAGTTCGTAGATATTGACAATATTAAGAGACAAAAAACGTCTCTGGATGAGAATGGCTAAAAAATCAGACCAGGATAAATCAGCTAGCTGCCTAAAAACCTGATGCGATCGCAACTTGTTAGTCAAATCTATTTCTAGCTGATTAATTGGTTCGAGCATTTTAATCGGTAAAAAGAATTTTTAAATCATTGCGCCAATTTCTTTGGGGATCAGGAGTAAAGCGACGAGCAACTTGCCACATTAGTTCAAAATCTTGTTGCAAAGTTTCCGAGATTAGACGATCAGGGGTATTTAACTTTAACTCTAATTGAAAATTATTAATTGCTAACGAGCCATGCAAAAATGGTGCAGCCAAAAGGTAGTCTCCAGCTCGATAGATAGCTAAGGAAGGAAGAGTATCGTACAGTCTAATTTCTAATAAAGGTGATTTACCTACCACCTGAATAACTTGCTCTAGAGTTTCTAGGTTAGCAACTACTGCATGAAAAATGTTGATTCGGTTAGTTGAATCTTGGTTAGTATATTTTCTCAGTACAGCTTCTCTAATTTTGGCAGCTTGAGAATATGGCCAAGCCAGTAAAATTCTCACTTGGACTTGATTTTGTAAACATTCAGTTAGCTGCTCAGAATAATCGTTAAGGTTCGGGGCAAAGGTTTGGAGAATATCTACTTGTTTTTCTGCTACTGTTTGTGAACTAATTACCGTCTCCAAAGCTTGGCTAAAGCGATCGCGAGGAAACTTTGGGTAGACATAAGACATTCCAATTTGGGAAAAGAAAATATCTTGATTCTGATAGTTGGCGTACTGACTAACTAGATACTTATGCAATTGAGGCAGCTTATGACCTTTAGCAGTAATCTCAAATTTACGATAAATATTTTTTAATCTTTGGGTAAAAGCCTCTTCTTCAATAGAAGAATAAATTTCTTGATACGTTTTTAAGAGTTCGCTCTTACCTGGAGTTTGATCTAAATCGAGACACATTATTACATCTTGTTCTAGCAGTGTAAGCTCGTATTTTGGGTTGCTGCATACCGATTTTAAAAACTTTTGCCAACTCATTAATTCAATGCGATCTCTATCTCTCAACAGTATTGCTGTCAGTCCAGATTAGTATATTTTGGTAGCCGAGTAGCAAAGCAAGGTTACACCTGCTTACACCTAGACAATATTTACTCACTTCGTTGCATGGTAGATACTTAGGCTAATCGTATTTTGAAATTGGATCTGAAATTATTGTCTTCAGTATCCACAAAACTAGACTTATGTTTAATTCCTACCTGATCAAAAAAAAATTCAACTTCAAGCCCAGAAAAACTACTTATCTCATAGATGACAATTTGCCTGAGTAGATCTCAATTATTCAACAAGTATAAATACCCTGATTCGTTGCTAAATATTTTCTATCTTTGCTCAACTCATTATGCCTAGACAACTTAAAAAAAAGCTCATAGTTTAAACGATTTAAACTCTATTCAAACCAACTACTTTGGCAAAAAAATAATTCCTTTGCTCTCAAAATCACTTATCAACTAGATGCAATTTTATTGGTCATCAATGTAGTTTTTAAGACAACAAATCATATTACGATCCTTGAGCAAATAGACAAAGATTCCATTTATTTTCCACTTTTGTCTACTTATCATTTTTTAGGTTCAAAAGTTTCCATATTTTGGGGATTGATTATTATGACTATTCTACTTATATTCATTTCATGAACTAAAAAAGAATAGCCTTTGTTAGTAGTTAAAAATCAGGAGCAAAATAAAATGAATTCTCTTGACATTAATATTTTTGCAGTTAGCAATAAAAAAGATCCTAACAATGGGAAAATAATGAACAATTTCCTCTCCCAAAAAAGATTGTCAACAGCTTATAAATTAAATAATTCTCAAACTATATTTCACTACAAATGAAATTATTTATAGCTTTTAACCATAAAAATATTTTGACATTTTGCCGAAGTTAATAAGAGAAGAAATAATACCTCAAAATTTTCTACTTTATTAAGAAAAACATGAATCTTGACTCTTCAAATAGATTG
>CALKUU010000179.1 GCA_937996665.1 uncultured Xenococcaceae cyanobacterium
TTTTTAAATTTACGGAGAGGGTGGGATTCGAACCCACGGTACTTGCGTACACTCGATTTCAAGTCGAGCGCGATCGACCACTCTGCCACCTCTCCAGGTAAGGCTTTAATATAATAGCAAACTTGAGTTAATTTGTTGAAGGTTGTTAAGAATGGTTATTTTGGATTAGGTTGATTTTTCCGAGTTAACAGCCTCACTAGCAAGATCTGCTCTACCTGCGGCAATCAAGGCACGATCGCGGATGCGACAAGAATCGCAAACTCCACAGGGTTGGCTATCTCCTTGATAACAAGACCAGGTTTCGGCAATCGGGACACCTAAACTTAAAGCTCGTTTGACGATATCCACCTTGGTATCTTTGACCAAAGGGGCAATTAATTCGATTTGCTTACCTTCGATCGCTGTTTTGGAGGCAAGATTAGCTAGCTTTTGATATTGAGCTAAATATTCGGGACGACAATCAGGATAACCAGAATAGTCAACAGCGTTAATTCCTAGAAAAACTGCTTCTGCCCCTTTGGCTTCGGCTAAAGAAAGAGCGATCGCAATAAAAACTGTATTCCGACCAGGTACATAGGTGGAAGGAATTTCATCTTTTTTGCTTTCTAGCTGAGGGATATCGATATTTTTGTCGGTCAGCGAAGAGCCACCCCATTGGGAAAGATTGACATCAATAATATGATGATCGGCAATGTTAAGGACTTTGACTAAGTTGGTCGCGGCATGGAGTTCTTTATGATGACGTTGACCATAACGAAAAGAAAGGGCAATTATTTCATATCCTGATTCTTTGGCGATCGCGGCAACGGTGGCAGAATCTAAACCACCTGAAAGTAAAACTACTGCTTTTTTCATTACTAACTAAACAAACTTTATTAATAGCCAACTCAAGCGAATTAGGTCGAGCAAGATTGAGGCTCTATATTATATAGAAAAGTTTCACTATATATATAGACAATCTCAGGTGAACAAGAAAAGTAATTATCGCAGACCAGCTTTAACTCGATTAAATTAAAGCCAACTAAATCAAAGACTGCCTAGCTGTTTTACTCCACTGATGCTCGTTAATTAGAGTATGGACTAACCAACTGTCATCTTGATCCGGGAAATCTAAACGATAATGTCCGCCTCGACTTTCAGTCCGAAACAGGGCACTTTTGAGAATAAGATAACCAATATCAACTAAATTGAGAGTCTCGGCATAGAGTCGCAAATCTTGTTCTATCTCGCTTGAAGGGAGTTGGACTTGCTGATTGGCTGCTAGCTTAACCGTGTAGTCTGCCCAGTCAAGACCATTTAGCTGCTGTTGCCAAATTTTTGCTTGCTTGATTGCCGATTCTAGATCAGCTTGAACTCGACAAATACCAGCACTACGCCAAACTAGTTTTGGTAGTTGCTTCCTGATGGTTTGGACTATTTCGCGATCTACTTGCCAATCGCGATCGCTCCAGGGTTTTACTCTTGCTTCTGTTGCTGGAGTTTCAGCGAGAGGATCGATGTCTAAACTCGCTAACTGAGCAGCATAAACTACACATTCCAATAAAGAATTACTCGCCAAACGATTAGCTCCATGAACTCCAGTGCTAGCAGTTTCCCCCACTGCATACAAGCCAGGAATCGAAGTTTGGTTAGTGGTATCCACGGCAATTCCCCCCATCCAATAATGAGCAGCAGGAGTTACAGGAATGGGGGTGGTGAAAACATCTACTCCCCATTTCTGGCAGCGTTTAATAATGTTAGGGAAACGATAACGAATCTTGTCTTCGGGAATAGGGCGTAGATCTAAAAAGACATTAGGTGCGCCTGTTTTTTGTAGATGGGTAAAAATTGCTCGACTAACTACATCACGGGGAGCTAACTCCCCATCAGGATGATATTTAAAGGCAAAGCGATCGCCTTGGTCATCAACTAAATGCGCCCCTTCACCGCGAACGGCTTCACTAATTAAAAATCTGGGTGCGTTGGGAACGGTTAAGGCTGTGGGATGAAATTGAACAAATTCTAAATCTCTGAGGTTAGCGCCACTGCGCCAAGCGATCGCTGTCCCATCCCCCGTACTTACTGAGGGGTTAGTGGTTTGCGAAAACACCTGTCCCCCACCACCTGTAGCGAGAATAACCACGGGGGATTTTAGCCAGCTAATTTGTTGCTGGTGCAAGAGGCTAATTCCCTGGCAGCTTCCTGTAACTGAGTCGCGCCATAAGCTAAGAGCAAAAGCTTGAGAGATAACTTCGATATTAGAGCGTTGTAAAACCTGTTCGGTAAGAATGCTAACGATCGCTCGACCGGTTGTATCGGCAGCGTGGAGAACTCGCGGACGAGAATGGGCGGCTTCTAGGGTCATTGCCAACTTAGCATCCTGCTCTTTGCGATCAAATGCCACACCCATTTCAACCAGGGAATCGATCGCTGCTTTGGCATTTTCAACCAAAAAACTAACTGCTTGGCGATCGCATAAACCAGCACCAGCTTTGAGGGTGTCATCTAAATGAAATTGGGGTGAATCTTCGGGGTTAATAGCCGCAGCAATTCCACCTTGCGCCCAATCACTGGCTCCTGTCTGTAATTCTTTTTTGGTAATCAAACCCACCCGATAGTTAGAGGGTATCAACAATGCTGCATATAAACCAGCAGCACCAGAGCCAATAACTAGTACATCAAAATTTAGGGCATCAAAATTAGAGTTACTCAATTTGGATTACGCTTTCGCATCATTCGCATATGCAGACAATCATGACATAGTTAGGCGATTATCGACATACAGCATATGTACCGAAATTTGGAGCTAAAGTTAGCGATCAGGGCAAAACTAAAATCTTTTCTTCTGCCAGAGGAGGGGCAAAAAGGCACCGCAGATATAACCAACCCCCAAGCAGAATGCCAGCAAAATACCAACAGGAACTTGGATTGATTGCCAAACGAGAAATTTAAGCGAGACATCTTGAATGTTTTGAATCGCGAAAACTGCGATCGCTCCTATCCAACCTGCAATTATTAAAGAATTGAGCAAATTAGCCAAAAATTTCATATGGTTTCTCTCGGTTCTGGTCTGCGGCATAGGGAAAGCCTAATTTTCATGATAACGATTGGCTGACCAGTTATTATTTTTTGTTGAGACTTTTTTGCAGAGCATCCTTTTCGTCTGGGGAAGGGGAATATTATGGTTAACGACAACTAAATTGAAACCATGGCACGAATCAGTAGACTAATTACCCAAATCGAAGATCATCCCGAAGCTGCAAGCTTTAGTGATTTGGCTAAAGTTTGTGACTATTATTTCGGTAAACCTAGTCAAAAAAGTGTGGGTCAGCTTGTCTATCGAACTCCTTGGCAAAAAGACCCCTATGTCAATATCCAAAACAAGCAGGGACGAGCAGCGCTTTATCAGATTAAGCGAATTTTGGTTGCGATCACTAAATTGGCAAAGGATTAACTAAAAAAATTATCATGGTTAATTGCCAACACTATACGTTTCGGGTTATTTGGTCGGCGGAAGATCAAGAGTTTGTGGGTTTGTGTGCGGAGTTTCCGAGTCTTTCTTATTTAGATCAAGATCAGATTGTGGCACTAAAGGGTATTACTGGGTTGGTGAAGGATTTGGTTAATAGGCTGGATAGCGAACAAGAGCAGGTTCCTCTACCAATTTCGGAGAGGAGTTATAGCGGTAGCTTGGAGATTCAGATTACTCCTGAGCTGCATCGAAGTTTAGCGATCGCGGCTGCGGAGCAAAATGTGGATTTGAATCAATTGATTAGCGATCGGTTGCAAGATTAATTCCATACAGTACTAGTAAAATAAAAATAGAGTTCTGTTAAAGAGTTTATTTGTGTATCAAGAAGAATTTATTAAAAACAAAATTGTAGAAAAAGTAAGTTTGATTCCGAGGGAAAAACAGCAGGAGTTGTACGAACTTATTCGGGATTTTCGGACTAGCCTAAATCCTAAAAAAAATAATCAGTCTCAAGAAGGTTGTTCCACAAATAGCATTATGGAATTTGCAGGTAGTTGGTCGGATCTTCCTAGTGAAGATTTTGATGATTTTTGTGAGGGGATCGCG
>CALKUU010000180.1 GCA_937996665.1 uncultured Xenococcaceae cyanobacterium
ACTAATGATAAATATCCTCATAAATATAGCGATCGCCTTGTTTATGCTCAAGAATATGCTCGAACTCTCGATTATGGAATGTGGAAATAGAAGAGGTGACAAGAAGAGATTAGGTGAAAATTTAACGAGTAATCTATAAAAATAACTAAAACTAATTTACGTAAACCCATGAGCCAAGAATTACTTACTTTTCTCGATATCGCCAGTGAAGCAGCTCTAGCAGCAGGTGCGGTTCTACGTGAAAAATTTTGTAGATTAGAAAATATTCAAAGTAAAGGTCGTCAAGGAGACTTGGTTACTGAGGCAGATAAAGCAGCAGAAGCAGTAATTCTCGAAATTTTGGCACGCCATCTGAGTGATCATCAAATTTTGGCTGAAGAGTCGGGTACTTTAGGCGGTGATAATAGCAAATATTTATGGGCGATCGATCCTCTAGATGGCACTACGAATTATGCTCACGGTTATCCAGTCTCAGCAGTTTCAATTGGTTTGATGATTGATGGTGTTCCCCAATTAGGAGTTGTGTACAATCCTTTTCGTGATGAACTCTTTCGGGCAGCAACTGGTTATGGGGCAACGTGCAATCGACAACCGATTAAAGTATCTACAACTCAAGAATTAGTAGATACTTTGCTGGTAACTGGTTTTGCTTATGATCGTCGCGAAACTTCAGATAATAACTATGCAGAGTTTTGTTATTTAACTCATCTCACTCAAGGAGTACGGCGTAGTGGTTCGGCTGCTTTGGATCTGGTTAGTGTTGCCTGTGGGCGTTTTGATGGCTATTGGGAAAGGGGCCTGAGTCCTTGGGATATGACCGCTGGGATCGTAATCGTCCGCGAAGCTGGAGGTAAAATTACGGCTTATGATCAAAGTCCTTTAGCAATAAAATCAGGGCGAATTTTGGCAACTAATGGTTTAATTCACGAGAGTTTGAGTCAGGCTTTACAAACTGCTCCTCGTTTACCTGAAGGTCTTTATGCCTAGATTTTGATTGTGAGTTAGTCTGATTATGTTTCTGGAGCTGGATTAGGAGCTGGTGCGATCGCCTTAATTTCTTTGGGCGGTGGTGGATCTTTTTTGTCGCAAAACCCGATTCCCATAATGATCAAACCCGGCCAATATAAATAAGCGAGAATTTCTAAATTTTCGCCAAAAGTATATAAGAACAGAATGAATAAAATTGCCATTCCTGTTGCAGCATCCTTGTTTCTTTGAGCCTTAATTAAGAGATCGAAAAAACTTAGAATCATGGGAATTGCCAAAGAATAAAATCCGACTGCACCTTTGACAAAAGCGAGACCAGCCCAACTATGGTGTGAGCCAATTGGCATAAACTCAACTGCATGTGGGCCTCGCTCTACTATTCCATGCCCCCAAATTGGGGCTTCTCTTTTCGTTCGATCAAAAGCAATTTGTTTCAGTGCTGCTCTTACCCGACTTGAATCGGCTCTGGCCGCTTTGAATTTTGTCCAAAATGCATCTAATCCTGCCAAAATATTTGTTGCCAAAATTCCTGTAAAAACGCTGACTACACCAAAGAACATTAAAATGTAAGGTTTTAATAGTCTTGATAAAAAATAGATAAAGATTGGAGTTGTGAGAATGGCAACTTGAGCTAAGCGTGACTTACAAATATGGGACATGTATGCAGAAGCGATCAGACCATACCAACGCCATTTCTTATTTTCTTCGCGCATGGCAAGGGTGAAATAAATATTGGCAACAAAACCCAATGCTGGTCCCCACGGAGTAAAAAGTCTTTGGCGAATTTGACCATCAAAATCGACTTCGTAGAGAGTAACATCAAAAAAAGTTGCGCCTAAGCCTGCACCCACAGCTTTGAGTGGAGAAACATAGAGCAGTTCTGGTAAACCGATTAAAGGGGCAATAAGTAGGAGTGGAGAAATAAATAAGGTTTGGAGTCCGATAATGCAGACTGCTCGATAGATGATTGCAGGACGAATGTTTAAACAACCAGCTAAAGGATATAAGGCAATAATCGCCCAACCTTTTGCCCAACCAATCGAAGATTTAATGATTTTGCCCATTGGCAAATTGAAGTCAAGATGCCCTACGATCAGAGCGACTTCCATCATTAACATCCCGACGATCCATACCCAAATAATAAAAGGGATATTGATCCGTTCGTGAGCGGGAGTAGTTTCGTCTTGGAGAAATAATTTGATTAGTAAGTAGGCAAATAGAATCCAGGCAATTACTGAACCTACGATATAGGTAGCGCCAGTTAAAAACCAAACATAGGTGAGAACTAAGGCGTACCAAACAACTCTTTCTGGGAAATTTTCGGGTTGAATTTTGTCTGGTTTGACCTTATCGGTTTTATTGTGGCTGGAATCTGATTGAGAGTTGCTGACCATAATTAGCTATTCGACGATTTTTGCCAGAACTTTTTTAGTCACGAAAATGAGAGGTTCACGCCACCATAAAATTGTTAGTCCAATACTGATAAAGATGCAGCCTACCGCAGTTCCTGCCATAACCAAGGCTGGTTTGGGAGTGGCGGGTGTTTTTGCCAAGCCAGGTTCTTCAATCATCTGGATCATCGGAAAAGAAGCGAAGTTGTCGCCCTGACTGAGATCAAGTTTGGTTAGGGTAGAGGCAAATACTGCCTGAGCAATTTGTAAATCACGATCTAGGGTTTCGAAGATTGCTTCTTTTTGGGTTAGTACTGATAATTGCTCATTGAGTCTCAGAATCTCTTTGCCAATTTGATTGAGTTTTCCATTTAAACCCACTTGCTCTGAATGAAGATCTATAAGTTGAGCAAAAAGATCGGCTCTTTTATCGCCAGAGCCATTACTGTTATCGAGAATTAAAAAATCTAAGGCTAGTTTATCGATGGGTTTTTTTAGTAAAATTCCGCCCCGAGTAATTAGTGCTTGAAGGTTTGCTTCTCTTTCTTTGCGAACTTTGACGACATCAGGGTACTTTACTCCTCGGATTGCTCGTAAATTGATTACTGCTGAATTGGCATCTGTATATTGATCGAGAATTTTCTGAAATTCTTGATCTGTTCCTAGAACTAAGGCATTAGCTGCTTCTTCTGGACTGAGATTGAGATTTTTTGATAGTTGTTGACGGCGATCGCTAATTTGGCGATTAAGTGTGGAAGTGTCTACATAATCGATTTGAATTTTTGCCAAGTTCTCAATTAATTTTTTTACTTGATCACTCGAAGTAAATCCTGATGAGGCTTTATAGTCTGATAATTTTTTTTGTGCTTTAGAAAGGGTTATTTGATAGTCTTTGAGAGTATCTTCAACATATTTATTTTTTTGCGCAAGCTCTTCTTCTCTTAGAGTATGAAGGCGGTTATAAAGAGCGTTATATACTGCCCAGACTTTGGTTTGCGCCATTTCTGGAGTCTTCGCTTTAGCCGAAAATTCCATCAAAGTCGTGTTATTGATCAGCTCGATCATAGGCTTACCAAATTCAGCTTTGGTGACTTCTATCTCATCTGCCGCTTTTTGCAAAATCGTGGGGCTAGTTGCCATTAGCTTGAAATTTTCTTTGGGATCGGAATGAGAACCAAATGCTGTTCCACTAGAAGTTGTTGCCTGACCGATACTAGGTAAATTTACACTGACACCACTACCACCACTAGCAACATGAATTAAAGCCTCACTGGTGTAAGTTGGTGGGGTTTTTTTGAGATAAGCAACACTCAAAGCAACTAAAGCGCCATTACATAAGGCAGCGACTAAGATGTATTTTAGCCATCTGAGCCAAATCATTTCTTGAGATGTTGGTGGAATAAGTGGTTGATTATCTTCCATTTTTATCTCTATCTCCTAGTTGACTAGTCTAAGTACAGGGCTAAGAACATCGCCAATTGTCCGAAAAACATCTCGAATATTAGTAACTCTAGAGTCGTAGCAGGCAACTCCATCTCTTGGCATTAATAAAGGATTATGCTGTTCCTTCGTAGATTTTCGTAATAAATCCTCGACAGGGCGATCAAGATAGGTAGTTTCTCCAGTCAGTCTATTTGTTCTAACTAAAATTGCATGGCGATTAGCATTAGTTTTTTGGGTTCCTCCTGCACAATTATTAGCAATGACTGCTTGACTAAATCTGGCGCCATAAGGAAAAGTGATTCCTTCTTCACGGTTGTCTACCGAAGAACTAGCATTATTTAGAGCCGGAACTGTAAGGTTAGAAACGAATACTTTCATCCCTGGTGGTGTAATGGGCGAAGGTCTTACTAATTCTGCTTGAAATGGAGCTGCGGGAACAATAATTTGATCGCCATTAATTAGAGGTGGATTTTCAACTGCTTTACCAGTGAAAAGTCCTGATAAATCAATGATTTTTTCTTGTCCTTGTCTAATAAGACGAATTTCTTTGACATTGGCAGTTGGTAAAACTCCACCTGCGGCACTGAGTGCATCAGTTAAAGATCTAGTAGCAGGTGGTTCACCTGTGACGTGGAGATTGTCTTCTGAAACGGCTAATGGCAATCGTACTTCAGCTCTGATTCTGTTGACAACAACATTACCTGGTTGAAAAAGTTCTCCTTTTACAGCTACATTCACGGGTCCAAATCTAATTACTTGGATGGTTAAATTTAGTTGACCAGGAGAGAAATAACCTTGATCGATCAGCAGATTAGCCAGATTAGTTTCTAACTCAAATGGCTCTTGACCAATTGCTTTGACATTACCGACAAGAGGTACTTCAATGTCACCATTTAAATTAATTTGATAAACACGTGCAAAATAAGTTTCTCCAGGAATATACACTGCTAAGCGATCGCCTGGAGACAACGGTAAGGCTAAACCTGGCGTTGAAAATATTAAATTAGCGGTTGTAATTCCCAGCCACCACAAACAGGCTTGGAATATCGATCTGACTTTCCAGGTATTACCCATAAAAATTATTATTGTTAAAGCAATCCAGTATTTACCCTGTCGAATTTTATTCTGTCAAATTATTAAGAGTATCGACATCCGCGAATTTAACTAAATTCATTAACTACAAAATGTAACTTTAAGCGTAAACAAATTAGCTATTTAAGTGAAAATATTGTTATTGCAAGTATTATTTTAAGATCTTTTTTTTTGTTAATTTAATACTTATAAAATTGAGATATATATTCAGTTATTGTTAAGTGGAGAAAAAATTTTGCTTTAAAATATTTGGTTCAATATTTATAATTTTTATCTGTAATAAATAACTAATTATCGAATTTTTCGCAACTATTGTGTAAATAAGTTGATTGGAATATGTAAACTAATCAAAATAAAAAAAGATGCAACTATTAATTACCTGATTAGTTACATCTTTTTTGTAAGATAAGTTTTGATAATTGAGCTATTTTAGTTATTACTACTGAGAGCTGCTCTTTGAAAAACATATTTGGATACCCAAATTGTGAATAACGGCATCAAAATGCAGTGGGTTGCTAAAACTGCGATCGCTACACCTAAACTTTGCCATTTAACTCCAACTAATAATGCTGCTGTAAATAGAAATGTAAAAACAAGATTCCATTTGAGATCGATATCTGGTTTATTAACTGCAACTAATAGTTGGGAAGCAGAGTCTGCAAAAGGACGAGGTATTGCCGATAAACAAATCATAATCAGAATTGGAATCGCGGGAATCCATTTTTGCCCAAACACAATTGGGACATAAATTGGTGCGAGTAGAGATTGCAAAAGAACCATTGGCACAATTATTAGAGCAATGGTTTTCATACTTTTATAGTATCGAGATTTGAACTCTACTAAATTATCTCTGGCATTGCATAGATGAGGCAAAATTGCAGCTCTAATTGAAGTGGTGATGCCAACACTAATTCCTAAACCTGCGTTAAAAGCGAAGTAGTAGATCCCCAAAGCTTCAATACTTAAAAACTTACCGACAATTAGATAATCTAGATTATTCCGTAACGTTTTCAGCAGCTCTACACCTAAAACGCTTCGCCCAAAACGAATTAATTCTCCCCAATG
>CALKUU010000181.1 GCA_937996665.1 uncultured Xenococcaceae cyanobacterium
AAGCATTCCACACCGTCAATCTGGCTGAGGGAAAACCACAAATATTGACTTAATTGACGAATTCTTTGATATCTTGTGCTTGGCGTTCCCCACTCTTGGTGGATTGCGATCGCAGTTGCCAAACCCTGATATTCAGGATAAGCAGAAGTTGCCACCTCAAATCTTTGCCCATCAGGTTTCCAGCTCTCTGGCTGACCTTGAGAATCAGTATCAACACCTCGCCAACCGATAAAGGTAGGATGCAACTCCGCAAATGCATCTTCACTCACGTATAAACCACCCACCCCGGCAGGGCCGCATAACCACTTATGTCCAGTAAAAGCATAGTAATCTACCCCTGTTGCTGGCAAATCAAGATCTAGACAACCGACTGATTGAGCAGCATCAACTAAAACTCTAATTGGTTCTTGTGCTTGAGGATATTGATGGCAAGCTGTCACTATTTCCGTAAGAGGCAAAACTTGACCTGTATTCCAAAGTAAATGACTAACCACTAATAAGCGAGTTTGAGGAGTAAGGTGTTGCTGAATTGTCTCAAGCGGATCGCCTTGATTAAGAGTTTCTAAAAGAGGGAAAAACTGAACCAGCACTCCAAAACGACGGGCAATCTCCCTAGCCGTTGCAATTATGCCAGGATGTTCACAATCGCTTAATAAGATAATCTCTCCTGGTTGCCAATTCCTGCCCCAAAAAGCGATATTGCAGCCAGCCGTAACATTTTCTGTTAAAGTAATGCGATCTGGGGTAGTTTTTAGCTCTTGGGCGATCGCTTTTCTAAGTAGAGCAGTTTTGGTTTGCAACCAATTGTTTACCTGAACGGAAAAAGGGCCTTTGGTTTGGATATATTGATGAGTCTCAACTATTTGCTCTAATGCAGCTTTGGGCAAAATGCCTTGACCACCAAAGTTAAAATAAGACTTATTTTCTATCCCTAAAAATCGCTGTCGTTGTTCTTCGATTGTTATTTGTTTTCTCAGATTGCCCATAAAATGTGATTGCCATGAGTCAGAAACTCCTGATAGTATATCCCCAACCTTTGCCAGAGAGAAAAAAGCCGATATCTTTGGGATTGAAGGGCAACAAGGGGGACGTTCCTTCGCTACTAACGATGATGACTAAAGCCCTTGCCCCATCGTCATGATTAAATTAACCGACGAATTGTTGCTTAACTACAAACGTTGTAATCGACGTACTTATCTCGAAGTATATGGTTCTCATGAGCAAAAAGATCCCCAAAAAGAGTTTTTGCTCAAACTACGAAAAGAAAATAAATATCATACTCAGAATTTTCTTCAAGCCCGATCTTTAGTTCCCAACCGTCTCAATCCTTCAGCCAAGAGCAGCGCATCTAGATTTCAAGAAACCTTGGCTTTAATGGAATCTGGAGCAGAAGCAATTTTTCAAGGTCTATTAATAGTTTCTTTGGCAGAGTGGCAAGCAGGTGTTCATAACGAAAACCTCAAACCTAATTTTCCCCCAGAATCTCAAGTTTTAGAATCACAGACTCTTTTGGGAACAGAAAACTCCACGGATGAGAGTGAATTAGCGGACTTCTGGCTGACAACAATCGAGCTAAACCAAGAAGATATTACCCTTGTTGCGAGACCAACTCTACTAATCAAGCAGCCAGGAAAATCCATTTTCGGCGATTGGGTTTATACCCCGATTAATATCAAACTAGGTCGCCGACCGAAACCTGAGTACAAATTGATTGGAGCCTATCACGCTCAAATTTTAGCGATTATCCAACATATTTTTCCTGCTCAATCATCCCTAATTTTACGACAACAAAATGAACATCGGATTAATTTAGCTCATTGGCTTTATCGAACTCGGGATATTGTCGCTCGTTGTCTAGAAATGCTCTATTTTCAAGCAGAGCCAGAGGTCTTTATTTCTCGGCAAAAATGTAGTTTGTGCCAATGGCACAGCTTTTGTTACCAGGGAGCAAAAGCAAGTAATCATCTTTCGTTGGTTCCTGGAGTAACTCCCAAACGCTACGAGTCCTTAAAAAAGGTTGGTTTGGATAATTTGGAAGCGATCGCCCAAGCAGGCGATCGCAGCTCAGATAAAAATTTAGGCAAAAAAGTCGGTCAAGATATAGCCAAACAGCTTCAACAACAGGCACGCTCAATTCTCTTAAACACCGCCTTAATTAGAGCAGATTTCAATCTTGAAAGAAGTTACCAACTCCCCTCTGCCGATTTTGAACTTTACTTTGATATTGAAGCAGAACCAGACCGTAATCTAGATTATCTGTTGGGGATACTGCTAGTTGATCGCCGCAATCAAACCAAAAAGTTTTATCCTTTTCTCGCCGAAACAGAAGATCAAGAAGAGCGAATTTGGGGGGAATTTGTTGAGTTTGTAAATCAGTATGCCAATGCACCTATATTCCATTTTTCTGGCTACGAAGTAGACACAATCAGAAGATTATCGGGGCTATATAGAACTCCTAACCAACAAACCAAAGCGTTACTATCTCGTTGCGTAGATATTCATCATTGGGTTACAAAATCAGTTATTCTCCCAGTAGAGAGTTATTCACTCAAATCCTTGGCAAATTGGCTGGGGTTTAAATGGCGAGAATCAACCGCGAGCGGAGATCAATCTGTTTGCTGGTACGACAACTGGTTAACGACCCAAGACCGTACCTTACTAGATTTAATCCTGCACTATAACGAGGATGATTGTTACGCAACGTTCTATTTAAAAGACTGGCTAGAGAAGTTTTTTAGGGAAGCCCAACAAAATCAGGTTTTTCAGTCCAAAGTCTAATGATATAGCAACCGCCATAAGTAGTAGGACAATGATTTAAAAGAGAAGAAAAAAAATTCTGTTAGAGAAATGGCAAAAACTTATAGTTATGACTTACGAAAAAAAATTATAGAGGCAATCGAACTGGATGGATTGAAAAAAAGCGAGGCAGCAAAAATCTTTCACGTAAGTCGAAACACAATTGATTTATGGCTAAAAAGAAGGGAAGCAACTGGAGACTATAA
>CALKUU010000182.1 GCA_937996665.1 uncultured Xenococcaceae cyanobacterium
ATAGTGAATACCTAAAAATTGAAGCTGCCAAAATTCTTGCTCAAGTTAGAACCAAAGATCAACGTTTAGATCGCCGTAAACTAAGAGAGTTGCATCTAGCAATCCAACGCCGTGTAATTCGCCAATTTTTACCAGAAATAATCAGTAAAAGCCCCAATTTCGAGCAAATAGAAGCTGTCAGAGGTTTGATCGTTGCTCCTAATCGAAGCAGGACTTCCACCCTGGGTAGAGATATTTTTGCCGAAGTGGATGGAGACTGGATTATTTTCTCTTCTTAAAACCCTTAGGCGGGAAACAATCTAAAGTATGGTCTTACAATTTCGCTTCTTGAGACAAATTCACCAAAAGCAATTGTCAATTAGCTATTAACTATTAACTACTAACAGTTAAATTGTTTGCTTTAGATCTCAAATCAGCAACTTTATTTTTTACCATAAGTCGGTTTTTGATTCATCCTCATTATTGGCTGGATTAAAATCGCCCAGGGTAGGCGCACTTTCCTCTCCTGTTGATTCTGGTAGATTTGATTCTGGTTGACTTTCTGGTTGAGATTCTGAAATAGGTTCTTTTTGTGCTGGCGTATCCTCTCTCTCTTCCCCGTTGTTACTTATGAGTCTATTTAAAGTATCAAAGAAACTAGGATAAGAAACTGAAGCCGCTTCTGCCCGTTCAATTGTAGTTTCACCCTTTGCCATTAAGGCGGCGATCGCTAGGCTCATTGCAATCCGATGATCCGTAAAGCTATCAACTTCTGCTGCGTGCAGAGGCTCTCCCCCTGTAATCTCTAAGCCGTCGGCAAATTCGGTAATTTTAACTCCCATTTTGCTAAGTTCTGTTGCCATCACATTAAGGCGATCGCTTTCTTTAACTCTTAATTCTGCGGCATCTTTAATGATTGTTGTTCCTGTTGCAAAGGCTGCGGCAACAGCTAAGATTGGCACTTCGTCAATTAAACGGGGAATTATTGACCCTTCGAGAGTACATGACTTTAACTGACTATATTTGACCCTTAAATCGGCAACTGGCTCTCCCGCAATAGTCTGTTCATTTTCTCTAGAAATGTCTGCCGACATCATCTCTAAGGCTTCAAGAATTCCGGTTCTGGTAGGGTTGACTCCAACATTTGGAATTAATAGTTCAGATCCAGGAACGATACTAGCTGCTACCAACCAAAATGCAGCAGAACTTATATCTCCTGGCACAACTACTTTCTGTCCTGTGAGTTTAGGATAACCAGTGATAGTTACGCTATTTATGCTTTTATTTATTTCTAACTCTGCGCCAAAGGCTTTGAGCATCCGCTCACTATGATCACGAGACAAAGTAGGCTCGGTGACTGTGGTTTTTCCTTCGATCATCAATCCGGCTAACAAGATACATGACTTAACTTGCGCTGAAGCGATTGGGGAAAGATAGTGAATTGCTTTGAGCTGTTTGCCTTGAACCGCTAATGGGGCTAGAGAACTATTTTTTCTGCCCCAAATACTTGCCCCCATTTGCTCCAGGGGGGTGATGACTCTAGACATGGGACGAGTACGTAAAGAATCGTCTCCGGTTACCACAAAAAAGCTATCTTTTTGGGAAGCCAGAAACCCAAGCATGAGGCGAATTGTTGTCCCTGAATTTCCTGCATTGAGAATGTTTTTGGGTTCTCTTAAATTACCTAGCCCAATTCCTTGAACGACAACTCGATTTTTATTCAGAGGCGAAATTTTTGCGCCCATCTGACGAAAACACCTTGCTGTACTGCGTGGATCTTCTCCAACTAGTAAGCCTTCAATTATTGTCTCTCCTTCGGCGATCGCTCCAAACATCAAAGCCCGATGGGATATCGATTTGTCCCCAGGTAGGATTACTTTTCCCGCTAAAGTTAGTCCATTCTTGGGAGGATGGATGCTCAAATTTTGAGTTTTGTCGTCTTTTTTTTTGGTGCTTAACACTGAAGATGTCATAGATCTGAACGAAGAAACTTATGTTTTTGGAGAATGTTTGGCGGTAATAGAAACAAGAACGAAACTAGGAGCTTAAATAATCTAGATTCTTGGAATTTAAGGCGACTCTAATTTAAGTCTTTATTCAATGTTGTGATTTGGTATTGCAACTTAGCTAAGTTACTTAGCACTTTGTATTCTAGACAACATCACAATGTAAAGAAAAGTAAAAGAAAATTTACAAAAAAATAGGTAAAGAACTGGTAAAAGCTAAGTCTTTAAGTTGGGGTTAATTTAAGTATTTACCTCGATTTTTATTCTTTTAGTGGAGGCTATAAAGGTATTGTTCTTTAAGGCTTTTCTATAGTAAATTATTTCT
Source organism: uncultured Xenococcaceae cyanobacterium (assembly GCA_937996665.1). Classification (GTDB taxonomy): domain Bacteria; phylum Cyanobacteriota; class Cyanobacteriia; order Cyanobacteriales; family Xenococcaceae; genus Hyella. The sequence goes on from CALKUU010000182.1 coordinate 2,311, forward strand.
CCTTTTCCGAGAAGAATATTTATTAATTTTGAACTACTCAAAAGTATTAGATATGTATCTAATACTACGGTTTTGGATCTAAAAGCGCTACTTACTAATGATCTTATAATTATCAAGTTTTAGTGAAGAAATCTTTGAACAGTGGATAAAAATAAAATTAGCGCTTATCCTCGAATATATTAATAAAACGATTTCTTGGTAATACTAAATACTACATATAGTCGCGATCAATATAGGAAATATTCATTAAGTAAAACATTTGAGGAAGATATGACTAATACTTTAATAAACGAGAAAATTACGACCTTTCGCCCTCAAGGATATTTGAGCGCCGATAACGCTGACCGTTTTTCGAAAGAATTGCAAGATGCTGTCAAGACATCAGAGCGTAGTCCCTTGTTAGTGAATATGGAGAATGTGGAATTTATTGATAGTGCTGGACTTTTAGCTTTGATTGAAGCTTTTCGTTTTGCTAAGGATCTAGATTGTAAATTGAGCATTTGCTCTGTTGCTGCTCCAGTTAAAATGGTTTTTGAGTTAACACAGTTAGATAATGTGTTTAACATTTTCGATAACCAAGATAGTTATCTTGCTGAGGCGGTCGCTGCCTAAATTAAGTACTAAACTTAAGCAAGTGCAAAAAAAAGGCATTGTCCCGCTATATTGAGAAGATACTAACTCCTCGTTTTGGATCGGAATTAATTTACTGTGACAATTGCCTTAGATAACATCCTTACCCCTCAGATTAATAAGCCTGCTCGCTATTTGGGCAAAGAGCTAGGTTCGAAACATAAACCATGGGAACAGAATCATGTTCGCTGGGTACTGACCTATCCGGAAATTTATGAGGTGGGTGCTTCTAACTTAGGGCATATTATTCTCTATAACATTATTAATGCTCAGCCTCGTCAGCTTTGCGATCGCACCTATCTGCCTGCTAAAGATTTGGCGACCAAACTGAAGGAAACTAATACGCCACTATTTGCTCTAGAGTCAAAGCGATCGCTCCAAGACTTTGATATTTTAGGGTTTAGTCTTAGCTATGAGCTAGGCGCTACCAATATTTTGGAAATGCTTGATCTTGCCCAGATTCCTCTCACCTGGCGAGAAAGAACGCAGGGAAATTATCCCTTGATTTTTGCAGGAGGACAGACAGCAACTTCTAACCCAGAACCCTATGCTGAGTTCTTTGATTTTGTGGTGATGGGAGATGGCGAAGAATTATTGCCAGAAATCGGCTTTGTCCTTGAAGAAGGGAAAGTTAACGGTTTAAGTAGACAAGACTTGTTATTAGATTTAGCTCAAGTTCCTGGGGTTTATGTTCCTCAGTTTTATGATTTGGCAGCAGATGGCTCGGTTAAGCCCAATCGAGATGATGTGCCACCGCGGATCTTGCGCCGAGTTGCCACGCCGATTCCTGCCTATTCGATTGGTCTAGTCCCTTATGTGGAAACAGTTCATGATCGCTTAACTGTGGAGATTAGAAGGGGCTGCACTCGTGGTTGTCGCTTTTGTCAGCCAGGAATGTTGACCCGTCCTGCTACTGATGTAGAACCAGAAAAAGTAGTTGATGCGATCGAAAAGGGAATGCGTGCTACTGGCTACAACGAATTTTCGCTGCTTTCTTTGAGTTGTTCAGATTATTTGGCTCTGCCTGCGGTGGGGATGGAAATTAAAAATCGACTCAAAGAGGAAAATATTTCCCTTTCTCTGCCTAGTCAAAGAGTAGATCGCTTTGATGAGAATATTGCCAATATTATTGGCGGTACTCGCAAATCTGGGTTGACTTTCGCTCCTGAGGCGGGAACGCAAAGAATGCGTGATGTTATTAATAAGGGGTTGACCAACGAAGAGCTATTGCGAGGTATTCGGATTGCAGTCGAACAGGGCTGGAGTAAGGTCAAACTTTATTTCATGATTGGTTTGCCTGGGGAAACCGATGTCGATGTGGTGGGAATTGCCGAGACAGTGCAGTGGTTACGCCGAGAGTGCGCGAGTATTAGCAATAAACGCCTCAATTTTAATATTACAATTTCTAACTTTACCCCTAAGCCCCATACACCTTTTCAGTGGCATTCTGTCTCTACTAGCGAATTTTTGCGCAAGCAGGATTTACTTAGGGAAGAATTTCGCCGTATTCGGGGAGTGAAGGTCAACTATACCGATGTTCGGATCTCGGCAATGGAGGATTTTGTCGGTCGTGGCGATCGCCGTTTAACACCTGTGGTCAAAAGGGCTTGGGAACTAGGCGCAGGAATGGATTCTTGGTGGGAAAGCTTGGATAATGCTTTTGCTGCTTGGGAGACTGCGATCTCTGAATCTGGTCTGACTTGGAAATATCGTCAGGTGGAAAATGGGGAATGGAATATTTTTCTAGATTCTGAAAATACAGAAGAGACAAATCTAGGATCTACTGCTCTTGAAGCTGAAGCGGTTGATTTAACAACTGGTGAGCTGTCGAATCAAAATCTGGATGCACCTCTTCCTTGGGATCATATCAATACTGGTATCGATAAAAATTGGCTCAAAAACGATCTCGAAAAGGCTTTAGCTGCGGCAACTGTTCCCGATTGTGCCTTTGAGGGCTGCTCTCATTGTGGGATCTGTGGTACGGATTTTGGACATAACATTGTTATGGATGTCCCGCCTATTCCTGAATTTGTGGGTCATCTCAAGCCAGAAATCACTAGAAAACAAAGATTACGGGTTTGGTTTGGTAAACATGGCGAAATGCGCCTGCTGAGTCATCTCGATTTGGTGCGTCTATTTGATCGCTCGATTCGGCGGGCGAGTATTCCTATTTCGTTTACGGGTGGTTTTCATCCAGGCCCGAGAGTTGCGATCGCCAATGCTCTATCTTTAGGAATTACTAGCAGTGGGGAAATTGCTGACTTTGAGCTTAAAGTGGATATGGAAACAGAGGAGTTTAAGACAAAGTTAGAGGCGCAGTTGCCTTCTGGGATACCCATTTACAAAGTCGAAGAAGTCGATATTAAATCACCTTCAGCAACCCAAATTTTGGCGCGTGCAGAATATCTAGTGACGATTAGCTCGGCTGAACTCTCTAGCCCAGAAAATTGGCAGCAATGGATCGAGGCAATTAACAATAGTTCAGAAATCCTCTGGAAAAAAACGACTAAAAGAGGACGAATTCAAGAAGTTAATCTTTGCGATCGCCTGTTTGAGCTGGAAATTAAGGACATTCAGCCAGATAACTCGGTTGTGTTGAGGTTTTTGGGAAGTTGTCGCAATGATGGCACCAAGATTTCTCCAGATAACATCATCTATATGCTGGAAAAAGTCAGCGATCGCGAATTCGAGTTATTAAATGTTCACCGTCAGCAATTGATTTTGGATTAAGTAATTTTAGATTTTGCGCTAAGTTCAAACCTGTTCTATGTTCAAACGTTGTACTTACCAAACTCTCTCTTGGGAAATCTCCTATTTGGAATGGGGTCAAGGGGATGAACCCTTGTTGCTGCTTCATGGGATGGCGGATCTTGCCCTGGTCTGGTCGAGCTTGGGAGATGCCTTAGCAGAGAAATATCACATTATTGCTCCCGATTTGCGGGGTCACGGGGAAAGCAGTAAACCAGAAACTGGTTATAGCTGTGAAGATATCATTGCTGACTTAGAAGGGTTGATGGCTAATTTAGGTTGGCAGAGTACCCATGTTCTTGGTCATTCTTGGGGAGCTAAAGTAGCCGCCTTGTGGGCTAATAATTGCGATCGCTGTCTTGATGCGCATTCCCTTGCGCCCTCAGGTGGCGCGGGGTCGCATCGCTTTAAAAGTTTAGTCTTAATTGATCCTTTTTATGTTGGCAAATTACCTAGCTGGTTGAAAATTACTTTTCCTTTGCTCTATAAGGTTTTGCCTTTTTTACAGGGAATGAAGCCTTACCCTAGTTACGAAGCAGCAGCGGAGGCAGCAAAGAGCCTCAAACAGTTTCAAGGTTGGAGTAAGCTACAGCAGCAAGTTTTTCAAGCAGGGATTGAACAAAAACCTGACGGTACATGGAGTAGTAAATTTCCGATTGCAGCTAGGGATGGGATTTTTAACAATGTGATGAATATTGCTAGCTTTACTCATAAGGTTGAAGTTCCCACTCTATTAATTAAATTTTCTGAAGGGTTAAATCGTAGTGATTGGCAGTTTAAGCCCTATCATCAATATCTTACTAACTTAGAAGTTACCGAACTAGTAGGACATCATTGGACTTTTTTGACTAATCCTGATCAATTTAATGAAGTGGTTGATGATTATTTGAGTAAGGTTGTTGATGGTTAATGGTTGATTGTTGATTGGTTAATCTTAAGCACTGATTACATAAAAACAAGCTGAAATTAGCGAATAAACGGGATTTATTTGTGATGTTAATCGCTGCAATTATACAAGTCAAAAAATAAGATTGAGTCAGTAATTTATTCAGATTAAATACATGTCTTTGTCTTTAAGATTAGAACTAAAATCGGGAAATAAAGTATTAGTTACTAACTCTGAAACTAAGGAGCAAAAAACGGTTTCTTTAGGATTTTTAGCAAACATTACAGGAACTCCTTTATCTGATCTCATCCAGTATAAGTACTATGAGCTGCTTATTAACGCTGAGAGATATTGGGGGTCGATTTGTCGTAGGTCAGCAGATTTAGAATCACTAGCTAATAATCCTAGTAATTTACAGCCTAACGTTACAAAAAGCTACAAAAGCTTATCTTTAAATCTACAATTAAAAACTGGCGATCACGTCTTAGTTACAAATTCAATAACTAGAGAACAAAAAGAGGTAACTTTAGCATTTCTACGAAATATCACTAGAGAACCTCTAGCTCTTCTCGTCCAATATCAAACTTACGATCTTATGGTTAATGCCAAGAAATATTGGCAAAGTATTTTACGTTTTGATTCAAAGATAGAAAAAGATCAAGAAATAGCTTTAGAGCAGAAATTTAGAAACATAATGGTTAACGATAATTGGATAACCATAACGGATCATGATAAGCAAATGTATTCACAAGCTTTAGCTTGGGCTGGTTCTTACAATCCAGATAATCGGAAGATCCGTAAAGGAGCTATTCTTACCACAGGGGCTGGTGCAGTTACAGGTGCATTAGTTGGTAACACTATTGGTGGAGTTGGGATTGCTGCTGCTGGAACTGCTATTGGAGTTGGTACAATTGGTTTAACTACGATTGGAGCCGTTGCTGGGCTTGCTGTTTATGGTATTGGTAAAGCAATAAGTTAGATAGGTTTTATCTAATAGGATGAGGCTGATGGATGTTGAGAGATCGCTAGAATTTCTCAATTGATAGCAATCTGAATGAGAGCAAATCACGAATCAATGCTATTTTTGCTGAAGTAGAGGATTGGTCGTAAGAATGAAAGTATCCCTTCAAGATGAGATTTTGCTTATCAGCTACGAAGACTTGCCAAAGTATAAAAAAGGTGGCTCTGTAGTTCGCAACAGTTATTTTTGGGCGTTGAAATCAATTTCTTGTTTCACTCCTTGGGAAAAAGATTGGGAATACGACCCAGAAGTTTGGATTGCCCTATCCAGAATGTTGATCGCTTTTGCTGAGTCTGGTTATTTGGGCGATCGCGAGATAACTCTTGAGTTTCCTGAAGATACGCCTATCCCTCAAGAATTGCGATCTGTTTCGACCTGGCTATGATTGAGTGCCTAAAAGCGATCGCTCTCCAAAAAAAGATCGAAACCTAGCCAAGAGAGAGCTTATCTTGTTGCCTGATTCTCTTCATTCTATTTGATCCCTCAAATCTATTCAGATTTGGCTTAGCTGCAAAATTTACGATAGAATCCTAAAGAATCTTAAGTAAATCTACAGAGATAATCGCAATGCTTCTGTGCATATGCAAAGAAATCACATCAAAAATTGACATTGTCCTTGATATCTAGGTAGAAGAATTGTCCTTGGTCTCTAGGCAGAACAATATTAATTTCCTTTAATCGGGGTAATATCGAGTATTTTTATGACAAATTCTCATTCATTATCGGCTATCGTTCCTAGCTCTTCTTTTTCCGAAGACTTGGTGAGCGCGATTTTAAAGCGACTGACCGACACAAAAACTGAAGCAGATATCTTTTCCTCGACTGTTGAAATAGTTCATCGGGTCTTGAGGTGCGATCGCGCGGTAGTTTATAGTCTTCAGCCAGAATCTTATTGTAGCGTAATTGCTGAATTTGTAACTCCTGGATACGCACAACTATTGGGCCAGACTATTACCGATTCTTGTTTTGAGTCAGGATATTCGGAGAAATATCAAAAAGGAAGAGTTAGGGCAATTGGGGATGTTGATGACTCTGATTTGAGTCTTTGTCATCGAGAAACTCTTAAAAAAATTCAGGTGCAGGCTAGTTTAACAACTCCTCTAATAAATTCTGAAAATTCTCTACTGGGACTTTTAATCGTTCATCAATGTTCGGGTTCTCGGCAATGGCAACAGTCAGAAATTAATTTTCTTTCTCAATTAGCTGACTGGACAAAGGAACAAATAGCAAGCTGTCGGGAGTCGGCAGACCTCAGTGCAAGATTTGCTCAGATTCAGCATCAGCAGCAATCACTAGATCAAATTACCCAAGAACTTCATCAGGCAGAAAATACTAAAGCCGTATTACAAGTAGCTACCTCGCAAGCTCAAGATTTACTAAAATGCGATCGCGTAGTTGTTTATAGTCTTGAAGATCATAATATTGGGGAAATTGTTGCTGAATCGACCTTGCCATCCTTAGCGACTATTTTAGGGCGGGTTATTACCGATCCTTGCTTAGCCCACTCCTATAAAGAAAAGTATCAAGATGGCAGAGTTAGAGCCATGGATAACATTTACGAAGCGGGGATGACTGATTGCTACATCAGGAATTTAGAGAAAATTGCCGTTAAATCAAATATTGTTGTCCCCATTAATTTAGATGATGAGGAAATTTATGGCTTGTTGGTAGTTCACCAATGTTTTCAATTTAGAAAATGGCAGCCAGAAGAGATTAAAAATTTATATAAAATTGCCTTGCAGACAGGATTCTCTATTTCCAAGACTAAGCTCAGAGAAAAGCTATTATCGATTTCGTCTAATTTATCTGGGTTGGAATCTACTAGAGATCAATTAACTATTGCGAAGGCAGATCTACAACAAATTAAAAACAGAAACCAAGATACTCATAATCTTCTCGCTGAAATCAATAATCTTCATCGATTGCTGGGGCGTGAACTAAATTCTATTGGTAAAAATGCTTCTATCCAAACCCAAAAGGATATTAGATTAGTTAATCTTTTTATCAAAAAGCTAGTTTCAAGTACCGATAAGCTACGAAAAAATATTAGTTCTGTTGATAACAAAAAAGAATCGATAGAAACTATTATTGAAGATTTAATAGCTGGTTTTTATGGCAGTCAAGAATAGTGTCTTGCTGATTTAGTTGACTAAACATTGGTTGATTGTTCTGATTGTGTAACTACAAAAAAAGGCGAGCAATTGCTCACCTAAACTAAAAACTAATTAAACTTGTCCTGTTGCAATCATTTGGATTAGACGAGGTACACCAGGGTTAAATCCTGATAAGTCCCAAGATAAATTATCTTTGGGGTCTACCAACGTGATGTTATAAGGCGCCAAAGTGATATAGACCGCTTTGGCATTAGGGTTAACTTTACGACGATATTCTTTCAAGGCGATCGCAGGATGTTTTCTGCCAGCCCAGCTTTCACTATCTGTCCAAAAACAAATCACATCAGCCTTGAATTTCTGTTTAATCGCCCATTCATAAGCAACCGAAGCATCAGTCGCTCCAAAGTTATGACTTTGAGCTTTTTTTAAAGCAGAGCTAAAAGAATCTCGACGCGAAATTTTAAGATCGATAAACTGGCTGGAAAAACCGCGAATAGCGTAATTTTTCTCTGCCTTTGCTGTAACTAAAGCCATAGTAGTGGCAATTTCGCAACAAGTAAGACCGACAGACTCAGAAACATAACTGGACATAGAACCAGAAATATCAACTGCATGCAGAAATACCTGATTGGTAGGTTCGGCAGTATCGAAAGATAGCTCTAACGCTTTTTCAAGAATGTCGATAATCCGAGGCACAGGAGTCCAAGTTTTTTTACTGCGTCCTACTTTACCGCCAGATTGGTATGTTTTTAACGCTTTCAAAACATCAATGGGATGAATTCTGCCGCGACGTAAATAGTCTTGACTATTTAAAACATTTTCGAGGCGATCTAGGTTAGCCACAGTATCAGCACGCAACACTTCTAGTTGAGTTAAAGAACCCAAGTTGCGTAACATTGCGCCGATAGGCATACCTTCAAATAATAGTTGCCAAGCTTCCCGATCCATTTTGCCCACAGGTGCAGCCATTTCATGAGTCAAGCGACCTTTTAAAATAGCTTCATGGGTGCGTTCGGGGTTGCGTTTTAACCATTCGTACCACCAAATTTGAGCCATTGCCTCGGAGGGAATCTCACTAGGTAAGCCTTCCCAACCGTTGACTACCCAAGAAAACAAGCGATCGTGGTCTTCGCTAGGTGGTTTGACATGAAATAGTCGAAGGACATCACGGTTCTGAAAACCATGACGTTGTTGATACTTCAACAATTGGTATGCCAAACCTTTGACGTCCTCACGCGCAAGCCAAGTCGTACCGACTTCCCGAATGATTTTGCCAAAGCCTCGAAAAGACTTGGTGTAACTCAACCATTCATAAAAATGACTAGCTGTGCGCACAACTTGAGCAAAAATTTCGCGGAAAGCATTTTTCGCCTCAGGAGTTTCTCCCATAGATAGCAAAACTAAGGCAAGGATAGGTGCGCTGTTATTGATAGAGCGTCCATTGCTGGCATAAACAATTTCCTCAGCGACTCGACTAGGATTTTCGGCAACAGCTTGTTTAACCGTATCAATAAAGTCTGTGGTTAATTCTCGTTTATCGGCGTAGTAAGTGCTTTGAGCTGTGCCAATCAAGAGACAACGTCTGAGCATCTGCCAGATACCTGCCTCAAACATCCAGCCTCCAGAGCGACCTTGAATCATTTCTGACTCTCGTCCTGATAGGGGTTGAGTTTGAGGTGTGTTTTTATTTCTTTGAGTAAAAAATTTATAATTCATCTTCTTTTCTCCAGCCCTAATTGGGCAAAATCACTTTTAAAATTTGGTTTGGCAGATTGCCGCACCCATCGACGGAGTGGGATTCGAACCCACAAGATCTAAACCCCTAATGTGGGATTGAAAATTAGATAACCTTTAATTCGTCGGTTTTTGCAAACAAATTGTGAATAAAGGGGTTGCGTTTACCAGTTTCGCCATCCGTCGTATTCCTTGTTAATTAAATATTTGACAACTTTTTTATGGTTGGAACAGAGCGAGATTTGAACTCGTATGCGAAGCGGTATCCTTTAGGGCACAACAAATAGTTACCAGAACCCGATAATCTTTAATTCTGCGGTCTTTGCAGACAATTTAGGTGACCCCTCGCGCGTTAAACTTGCTTGGGAATGCTCCTGGATGAATAAAAGAAATTAATCTAGCGCGTCTACCATTCCGCCATCTGTCCCATAAATTTGGTTTGAAAAATAATTTTGGTGCGTTGAGTGAGACTTGAACCCACGACCTTCCAGAAGTATTCTGGTTGCTCTTACCGATAATCTTCAGTTCTTTGACCCTA
>CALKUU010000183.1 GCA_937996665.1 uncultured Xenococcaceae cyanobacterium
AATTGATTATTGTGATTGCCAACCGTAACCATATCTCCGAGATATGATTGCCAGTTTTTTGACCAAAGCAAATTCTAGACAAGTTCCTCCCTGTTGCCAGCGATCTTGTCACGGAATTAAGCTACAAACAAGTATTTTCTAGTTGGGTTTGGTTAAGCTCTAAGCTAAAGTCTTTTAAGGATTATCTGGTCTGGTTTTGGTTGCGAGATCTGAGGCTTACTTGCTGATTGTGATCAAAATTTAGCAGCAAGATCAGATCTAAAAAATAGCTGATCCGATAGCGAAATTTATGAGAAACTTCAAGAGCTAAGGATTGAAAAGCTAGAAATTGAAATGATTATGCAACAGTATCAAAAGGCAGTGCAGATTAAGACTACTGGGAAGTCATTACACAAGATTACTACCCAGATCGCTAACATTGTTAGTCAATCACAGATTAATACTGGTCTGTGCGTCGTTTTTGTCCGTCATACTTCTGCTTCATTGATTATTCAAGAAAATGCTGATCCTGATGTCTTGGTTGATTTAACTAATTTTTTCGCTAAGTTAGTTCCTGAAGATCCGATGGCTTATGTGCATAGTACCGAAGGGCCAGATGATATGCCTGCTCATATTCGCTCTGCTCTGACTAATACCTCAGAACAAATTCCTATTGCTCAGGGCAGATTGGTTTTGGGGACTTGGCAGGGAGTTTATCTTTGGGAACATCGTCAAAGAAGTCAGCAAAGAGAGATCGTAGTTCATATTTTAGGGACTTAAACTTGCATAACCATAATTTCTGAGCCTGCTTTAATTGCTGTTGTCCCAATTGGCAGTACGGCTAAACCAGAAGTTTGAGCAAGATTAATTAAGTTAGCCGAATTGTGACCGCCTCCAGCTAAAGAGAATTGGTATGCTCCTTCTACTATTTGGAGTTGTCCCCACAAATAAGTTTCGCGTTTACCTCCTGATTTGAGATCGTTTTTGGCGATCGCTTTTACAAAACTCGGTTTGACATCACCAGCAAGACCAGAAAACTTTTTGAGAGCAGGAACAACAAAACGCCAACAACTAACCAGAGCTGAGACAGGATTTCCTGGAATTCCAAAATAGAGGCATGAGCTATTATCTGGTCTCTTAAAAGTTGCCACGGTTAATGGTTTACCCGGTTTAACCGCGACACTACGAATCTTAATATCTCCTCCTAGATCAGCCAAAATTTGATCTACATAGTCATAGTCGCCTACAGATACTCCTCCAGTAGAGAGCACGATATCGGCTTGATTAATGGCTTGAGAAATTTTGTCTTTAAGAATTTCTAGTTGATCGGGGACAATTCCTAAAGAAATTGGCGTGGCTCCATAACTGATCATTAAACTAGCCAACGCATATTGATTAGAATCAACAATTTGTCCTGGTTGAAGCTCGGCATCAGGGTTAATTAGCTCATCTCCAGTTGAGAGAATAGCGACTTTTGGTCGTCGATAAACTGGCACTTTAGAGCATTGAGCTGTAGCGAGAACGGCAATGTCTGGGGCAGTAATTAGACTACCAGCAGGTAACATTACTTCTCCTGCTTGGTAATAAGAACCTTGATATCTAACAAAGTTTTTTGGTTGAGGGGCAGCTAAAATTTTTACTTGGTTGCCTTCTCGTTGTGTATTTTCTTGAATAACGATGGTATCGGCGTTGGGAGGTAGCATTGCTCCTGTAAAAATTCGTGCTGCTTGACCAGCTTGAAGTGATTTTTTTGGGAGATAGCCAGCGGGAATTTCTTCAATTATTTCTAACACTTGAGGTTGATCTTTTGAGCAATTGGCTACATCTTGATAGCGAACTGCATAGCCATCCATAGCTGAGTTATCCCAATAGGGAAAATCGACTTTTCCTCGAACATCTGTTGCTAAAATACGTTGATTTGCATTGATTAAATCGACTAATTCAGTATTGCGATCGCCACTAGAATTTTTCAGTAAGCTAAGGGGTTGAACTAGACTGAGAATAAGATCTTCTGCTTCTTGTGCTAATAACATGAACAAATCCGATAAATAGTTTCAATGCAGACTATCTATCCTATCAGGTCAAAATTATTGCAAGTGTTTTCAAAAATTCTGTGCTGCTAAAATCTACAGAGAATTTAATATCTTGAATAACTATGGGTTTCGTTAATTAATATATTGACCACGATATTTTTTTCTCTGAGTCTGTTTTTGACTGTGATTCTTTTTCAAAGCTGCATAGTCGGGAATTTCAACTTCGTAGGTTTGACCGCGATATCTTCTTGTGATTGTTTTTGTCGGTACTTTCTGGACTGTTTCTGGAGATGTTGTTGAGTCAGTATTTGTTGCGTTTTCACTACTGACTGTTTGACTCCAAACAGTTATAAAATGAGAATTCTCGACGATTAGACTTTTTAAGTTGTTTGCCTTATTATTTTGACAATAATTAAGTGCCTGGGGGCGCATGCTCAAAGAATAAGTTGGTCCTTTTTTATAAAGCAAATTTTGAAAATTAACAGTACTAGATTTTTTATCATCTCCAATTTGATTATGAAATTCAGTTTCGTTAATTTCTATAAGATAATCTCTATTAGTTTTCATACTTTAATTTAAACTCAATACTTTAAGAAGCTTCTCTGAAATCAGAGTTCCCAAAATAAAGAGTTTAAATATCTTGAATTAATAAAAAGATGCCAAATTATTTAGTCTTAGTAATTTTGAAATTAGTGTTTTTTGTTTATATTTGGAATGGATACAAATTAATGACAAATAGGATCATCTTAAACAAAAGGTTTGAAGAGTTTTAGTTAATGATATTTTCTTGAAGATCTTGTTGTTATCGTTATACTGTTAGAGCGATTTGGCAATTACGAATTCGTTGTAAATACAAAAATATTGTATTTTTATAGTTTATGAAACTTTAATTTTTCTAATCAAGATATTTTTAGCTAGCTTTTGATTGAAAATATTCAATTATTAAATACTTCGGTACTTTCATGAATTAAAAGATGAGACTAATCTTCATGATTATAAGAGCATTACTAAACTAATAATGAGTTTCAATAACTATTTCACTGGAAATTCGGCTGCAAAGTTACTAAAGCTTAATTCATTAATTTGATTCCACTGAGAAACTAGTGAACGAAACTTACTCCATTTTTGATATATTTCTTGAAAAGCAGGTGATTTACTGGCATTCTCTTCGTAAATTTCAAAGGACGCTTTCTGTGCTGCTTGTAAAATCTCGGGACTGTAGGGTGCTAGTTTAGTGCCTTTAGAAATTAGGCTTTGTAGCGCATTGCGATTGAGTGCATCATATTGCGCCAACATATTGAGATTGGCTTCTTTGGCTGCTGCTTTAAATATTTCCTGGTATTCAGTTGGTAACTTATCCCACTGAGTTTTATTAACTTGTACTTCTAGGGTTGCTCCTGGCTCCCACCAGCCTGGATAGTAGTAATATGGTGCTGCTTTATTTAAGCCCAATTTTTCGTCATCATAAGGTCCTACCCATTCAGCTGCATCGATCGCCCCTCTTTCTAGAGCTAGGAATGTTTCTCCTCCTGTTAAAACTTGGGCATTAACTCCTAATCTGGACATGACTTTGCCTCCTAATCCAGGAATTCGCATTGTCAGCCCTTTGAGATCACTAAGAGTTTTGACTTCTTTTTTAAACCAGCCACCCATTTGCGCACCCGTATTGCCAGCAGGAAAGCTAATTACATTAAAGTCACTATAAATTTGATGCATAGCTTCAATGCCACCATCATGATAAAACCAGGCATTTTGCTGTTGAGCTGTTAAGCCAAAGGGTAATGATGTTCCAAAAGCTAGAGCAGGGTTTTTGCCGACATAATAGTAACTGGCTGTATGTCCACATTGAACTGTGCCATTTTGGACTGCATCTAAGACTTCTAAGCCAGGAACGATTTCTCCTGCTGCATAGGGTTCAATTGTGAATTTGCCACCTGTCATTGCGGAGACGCGATCGCAGATTGTCTGTGCTCCCCCAAAAATAGTATCCAAAGACTTGGGCCAACTTGTAACCATTTGCCAACGAACTTTTGGCAAACTATCAGCTTGGACGCTAGGGCTTCCTCCAGTATCGTTGCAAGCAACTAAGGTTGAAGTGGTAGTTGCTGCGATCGCAATTTTGGATAAAGCTTTTCTGCGTTTCATAGGTTTTACAAGGTATTTTAAAGTTGCGTCTTTTCAGCATGGTGGAATTGACACAACATCCTATCAGAGAAACTTTAATTTATGGATAAATGGCTTATGATGTTAGCAAAATTTTAGTTTTATGAATACTCCCAGTCATTACATTCTTAATTTGGCTTTTTTAGGGCAAACTATTGCTCCTAAACAAAATGTGGCAATCACGATTGGGGCTTTATTACCTGATATTCCCATTTTTTTGTTTTATGCGATCGCTAAATACGTTTACAAATTACCCGAATCAAAAATTTGGTCAGAAGCCTATTATGAACCTTTAAACCAAAATATTGTTGCTCTATCTCACTCAATTCCTTTAGCCTTAATTGGTTGTGCGGTTTGTTATTTTTGCAAGTGGGAATTTGGGATGGTGCTTTGTGCCAGCATGGTCTGTCATTCTCTATTAGATCTGCCCGTTCATCATGATGATGCCCATCGTCATTTTTATCCTTTCAGTAATTATCGTTTTATTAGTCCTTTTTCCTATTGGGATATTAATCACTTCGCAAAATACGTGGCGGGCTTGGAAGTGTTATTAGTATTAATCGCTAATCCGTTTGTGATGATGATGTTGAAATCACCTTGGACAAAAGGAATAGTTGTTCTAGTTGATTTGGTTTATGTGTTTGGTTACACCAGATTTTATTTATTTCGGTAAATGGTCTTGGGTCTGCGAATAAAAATTTTATTGCAGCAGTAATTGTTGATTTAAAGCTTGTATTGGTCTGGCATTGACTGGGAAAATCTGATTAAATTGGCTAATTTGTTGTTGAGATAATTCAATTGGCTCTGCAAGCAAAACCCATTGAACGCCTTCTGTACAGGGTGGCGTTGTTAGTGAACCTATATATTGATAGTTTTGTTTATTTTCAGGAATTAAGTCAGTAAGTTTTAGAGAAACTTGTTCATTTTTTTGTTCTTTTGTGCTGGCTGTGGGTATTTGTTTCCAAAATGGTTGGAGCGCCCTATTTTCTTGTCCAGACTGGATAAAAACGCCTAAAACTAACAGTTTACCTTCTTGATTTTTGTGAACAAAATGAGCTTCCATTGGAAAAGACTTACCCTTAATTTGATGTTCGCTGGGATTGTGGAAGTGAAGCTGCACTAGTTCAAAAGTGTCGTTATCAATTACTAATTTATTGCCAGAATTTGCATTGATCTGGATAGTATTGCCAGTATTTAAAAATTTGAGAGGAATGTTGTGATACTCTAATTTCGGTTTACGGAACTTGGGTGCAAGAGGTTGATCGATGTTGATGGGAGACTGTTGAATACCTTTTTTGCAAGTTCGATAATTTTTAGAAAGATCGCCCCATTTTTCTGGTTTTGTCGCTCCTTGGTATCCCCATGGAGGAAGAGATTGGAAATTAGCATTTTGTGCGATCGCTGGTTGCTCGAATAGAATTAGCATTCCTACAGTAATGATTGATAAACAGAAGAAAATGTTTAAGAAAAATTTTGTGAGCCAATGTTGTTCTGTCATCTGCAATTAGAGAAAAAGCAATTCTGGGATTGTGCCAACCTGATATGATTTTCTATATTAGCCCGCTGTCAACAAATTAATGACTAAACTGCATCACATTACTATTCGCGATCGCCACACTCAAAAAACCTACAAAGTAGAAGTTCCTGAAGATCAATACATTTTGCATACTGCCGAAGATCAAGAGGCAACTTTACCTTTTTCCTGTCGCAATGGTGCTTGTACCGCTTGTGCTGTCAAAATCATTTCGGGTGAGCTAGATCAACCAGAAGC
>CALKUU010000184.1 GCA_937996665.1 uncultured Xenococcaceae cyanobacterium
TCGTTGAAGCAGGCTAATCTGGAAGGGGCTAATCTATCAGAATCTTACTTAAGAAAAGCGAGTTTGGAAGGGGCTAATCTTAAGGGAGTTAACTTCGAGAAATCTTATCTAAGAAAAGCGAATCTAAAGGGAGTTAATTTACAGGAAGCAAATCTAAAGGGAGTTAATTTATCGGGAGCGAACTTGGAGCAAGCTAATTTAGCAATGGCTAATTTGGAAAAAGCGAGCTTAAGAGTGGCTAAATTAAAAAAAGCTAACCTCAAAAAAGCGAGCTTAAAATCTGCTGGTTTATCATTCGTTAATCTAGTTGATGCCGATTTAGAAAAAGCTGATTTCAAAGAAGCATCTTTGCTTGGAGTTAACTTTTCAAGAGCTAATTTAAAGAGTGCAAATTTACAAAACGCTCGAATCCCATCAACCAATTTTCAAGGTGCAAATCTGTTAGGCGCAGTTTTGCCAGAATATAGACCAGAGTTCTTTCAATCTCCTCTTGAACCTCCAAACCTTGAGGGGGCAATTATGCCTGATGGCAAGGTTTATGGGAAAGACTCTCGGTAAACTTCAAAATCTAGATATTAACCGCATGTTCTTGAAGAACACTCAAAGGTACATGTTCTAAAGTTTTTTCGTGAGTAGATTCGAGGACTACAGGGGGAGCGAAGCCAGCAGCGAGGGCTTCTTGCCAGCGAGCGACACAGAGACACCAGCGATCGCCAGGTTTTAATCCAGGAAAATTATAGGCAGGCATTGGCGTACTCAAATCATTCCCTTGCGCTTGGGTAAATTCCAAAAACTCTTCACTCATCTGGGCACAAACAACATGAACTCCATAGTCTTGGGGCGAAGTGTCACATTTGCCATTGCGAAAGTAGCCAGTTAGAGGATCATTGCAGCAGGCTTGTAGCTCCTTGCCAAAAACGTTTTGGGCTGGATTGTTCATTGTAATATCTACTACCTAAAATCAGTGTTGTTCCTAAAATCCTAGTTTCTAATTGTCAACATACCGCGTGCCGATAAAATAAACAATTAGCAACAAAAAATAATTATTTTCAAGCTTAGGAGCAAAAACAATGCGAATTCTGATTATGGGAGGAACTCGATTTATTGGAGTTTTTCTGACCAAGACTCTAGTCGCCCAAGGTCATGAAGTGGTGTTGTTTAATCGGGGTAACAATCTTGCTCCCATCGCTGGGGTAACTCAAATTCATGGCGATCGCAAAGACCCCAATCAAATCAAAGACAAATTAGCAACCGAAAGCTTTGATATCGTCTTTGACAACAACGGCAGAGAGCTAAGCGATACCCAACCCCTCGTCGAAATCCTCGGCGATAAACTCCAGCAATTTATTTACGTTAGCTCAGCAGGTGTATATCTCAAATCTAGTCAGATGCCTCACTGCGAAGATGATTCTGTGGATCCCAATAGCCGCCATAAGGGTAAACACCATACTGAGGATTATTTAGCTAAATCGGGAATTAATTGGACTTCGATTCGTCCTACCTATATCTATGGTCCCCAAAATTACAACGATTTAGAGGCTTGGTTCTTTGATCGTTTAGTGCGAGATCGACCCCTACCGATTCCAGGGAATGGCATGCACCTAACTCAGTTTGGTCATATCCAAGATCTTGCCGATGCAATGGCTGCTGTGATTGGCAATAGCAAAGCTAAAGGTCAAATTTATAATATTTCAGGCGATCGCTATGTGACTTTTGACGGTCTTGCTCTAGCCTGTGCAGAAGCGATCGGCAAAGATCCTGCACAAATTAAACTAGTTCACTATAATCCTGCCGACTTTGATTTTGGTAAACGTAAAGCTTTTCCTATGCGGTTGCAACACTTTTTCGCTGACGTGAGCAAAGCCAAACAAGAACTTGGCTGGCAGCCTAAATATGACTTAGTATCTGGCTTAAAAGACTCATTTACTAAAGATTACTCAGCTTCTGGTCGAGACTCGTCTGAGATTGATTTTTCTTTAGATGAAAAAATATTGGGCGCGATGTAAATCCACCCTGAGATCAAGGTTAACCCCACCGAGATCCAAAACAAGCCAAATCCGATTGTTGCCCAGTTTTCGCTTAGTGGTGCCATTATTATGGAGATCGCGATAATTTGGACTACTGTTTTGGCTTTTCCCCACAGGTTCGCACCACTAATTTTGGTGCTGCCTGTTAAGTTGGGGTTAACTCTCCAGCCGGCGATCGTTAACTCCCGAGCCAGAATCAAGCAAACCCCCCAAGCTGGAACTAAATTTAACTCAACTAGGGCTATCAAAGCCCCAATGGTCAACAATTTATCTACAAGTGGGTCAAGAAACTTCCCTAGCTCGGTAACCAAATTTAATTTACGGGCTAGATATCCATCCAACCAATCAGTACTAGCTGCCAAAACAAATATACCTACTGCAAACCAACGATTGGTTTCAGTAGGTATAGTCAATAGATATAAGATTAAGGGCAGTCCTAATAATCGTGAAACGGTAATCCAAGTCGGAAGGTTCATAATCAAAACATAGACTAAAGAACCTTTATCTTCTCAAATTTAGTCTCCGAATTGACGCAGGATTAATAGGCTCCCTTTCTTGCTATTACAACCAAAACAGTTTGTAGAATTAAATTTAGATCATGTAAACAAGACCATTTGTCTTGATAGTCTAAGTCCATCTTGACTATTTCTTCAAAATCTAGGACTGTTGAGCGACCATTTACCTGCCACTGACCAGTAATTCCAGGTTTAACTCTCAATCGTTCAAAATGATGGCTGTCATAATTCTCAACCTCGTCCAATGTTGGAGGTCTAGTTCCGACTAGACTCATATCTCCCAGCAAAACATTTAGAAATTGAGGGAATTCATCTAAACTTGTTTTTCTTAAAAATTTACCAACTCTGGTTATGCGAGGGTCATCTTCATTCTTAAATATATGTCCAGCGGCTTGATTGGCAATTAGATGCTTTTGTTTGTCCGCGTTGACAATCATGGAACGAAATTTCCAAATTCGAAAATTCTTACCATTTAGACCACAACGGGTCTGACTATAAAATACTGGACCAGGATCGTCTAATTGCATGAGCATTGCAATTGGAATCAGCAAAATAGCTGTGATAACTAAACCCACTATTCCGCCCAAAATATCGATTAGTCGTTTAACTTTACACTTTGCCGAGGGATGAATAACTAAATTTTCACTAAAGAACGAAGCAGATGTCATAATGCTGTTTTTATCTTATTTAGTATTTTAAATAGCAGGCTTAAAACTCTATACCGATTCTAAAAAATAGTTATTTATATTAAATGAGTTTACTTACCTAGCTACTAATTTTAGTAAAGTAAATACAAAAATAAAAAGATCTTGAATCGACTTTATCGAATCTTTAAAATCTTGGTCGAGTATTTAAAGATTGAGTAGAGATGCTCTTTTTGTCCTGGTAAATAAAACTTTAATTATGATGAAAATACTGATCTACATTTATATAAAGCTACTATGAAATGACAAAAATTGCTTGAATTTACCAAAGAATAGAGATGATTGTTCGCTAATTTATCTTTTTTTGTTCGAGTCTCATTTTTGATCTACTGATATAACAAAAGATCCTGAAATATACTTATTAATCTCTTTTAAATTCGTATCAAGATTAATTTACCACCTCAAAATCTAACTTTCTAAATATTAATTAATCGCTACTTGACTTTTTTTAATGATACAAAGGAGATATCGAAGATTTTTTCTATCTGTAAAAATTTCTATTTGTAAAAAATAATATCTATGGAAGAGCAATCCAGTTATTTAGAACAAAATGTAGATATAGACTATATAAAGCGCTCAATTCCTTTTGTTGCCGATCTTTCTCCCGAGAGCCAACAAAAGGTCACGAGTCATTTTGTAACCTTGTCTCATCCTGCTAATCAGGTTATTCTACTTGAAAATGATTGGGGTGGTTCCGTCTACTTTATTTTGGAGGGATGGGTTAAAATTCGCACCTATAATTTGGATGGAAAAGAAGTAACCCTCAATATCATTGGTGGTGGTGAAATCTTTGGGGAAATGGCGGCAATAGATAGGCAACCACGCTCTACTGACGCAATTACCTTGACTTCTACTACTATCGGGAGAGTTCCTTCTGAAGACTTTGTGGAGTTAATCAAGACTGAACCCATGGCTGGGGTTCATTTGGCTCAGATTATGGCTCGCAGAATTAGACAGGTTAATCGCCGCCTACAATTAAGGGAAGCTGGTAGTCTAGCGAGAGTTGCCGATGCTATTTTATTCTTGGTAGATGGACAAGGTAAAGAAGCAGAGGGAATGATGGAGATTCCTAATTTGCCCCATAGAGAAATTAGTAGTTTGAGTGGTTTAGCTAGGGAGACTGTTACTCGGGTTTTAACCAAGCTTGAAAAGAGAGGCTTAATTGAAAGAGATACTGATCTACTCCGTATTCCTGACGTTTTGGCGTTAGAAAGTGCTATTGGTTAATATAGGTATTTACGTTTTAATTAAATATTGATATCAATAGAGCAAGTTGTCATTTGCATGTCTAATCAAGAACACGAAAATCCTCATAGGCAATCCATTTCCTCGGAAGCTATGGATCAAAGTAACTGGATTGATGATGACTCAGAATTTTCTGCTTCTTCTTCTGTTAAAACTTTTGACGCTAAACCTAAATCTCCAACTGTAGATTCCAGTACGGTTGTAATTGTAGAGACTGCTTTTTTAGCCAGTGCCGCAAGTTTAATTTGGTTAATTAATTATTACTTTCCGCTAGGACCTTTGTTGAAAATTTTTTTTCCAATTCCTACGGCTCTAGTTTATCTACGTCGAGGTTCTCGTGCCGCTTGGATGTCTGCTTTTGTGGCTATGCTGTTGCTGTCAGTTTTGATGGGGCCGACTAGAAGTATTGTGTTCCTGATTCCTTACGGGTTGATGGGTATCCAATTAGGTGCTTTTTGGCAAAAGAAAATGCCTTGGCTATTTTCTATTGGTTGTGGCTCAATAATCGGGACTGTTGGTATATTTTTCCGTTTTTGGCTATTTTCTCTTCTCCTGGGTGAGAATCTCTGGGTTTATATAATTACCCAGATTACGCAAATGGCTGATTGGTTGTTTTTGAAACTAGGAATTTTGGCACAGCCAAGCTTTTTAATAATTCAGTTGCTAGCTTTAGGCATGATTGTCTTGAACAATATCGTCTATCTATTTTCCGTGCACTTAGTTGCTCTGATGTTACTGGATAGGTTGGGGAATGGTATTCCTAGACCACCAAGATGGGTAAGTACATTATTGGATTATTAAGGTTGGATTAATCGGTCGATGATCTTTATCTATAGCGAATTTCGTCAAGCCCAAAATTGGTTGCAACATTATCAAGGTAAAAAGGCTACATTTGCTTGTATTCTCGGTTTTACTGCTACGAGTCTAATTCCAGATATTTCTGCTGCTGGAGCAACTCCCAAAGATCGAGAATTTACTGCGATCGCTGATGGGGAGTTTTTAATTGAAGGTGCTGAGGTTCTGCCCAAAAACCCTCTCCCCTATCTTGCTAAAGGGATATCTCCTGTTTTTATTACCAGAGCTATTGTTGAATCATGCGGTTTGCCTACTTACCTATTCGATGCAGGCTTAATTCATAAACCCATAGCGCAAGCGATTAATCTTGGTGGAATGCCAGCAAAATGTATTTCCTCTGGTAAAGCGCTAAATTATCAAGTTGTGCAGCACTTGTTTAAGGAGGGAATGAAATGGGGCAAAAAGCTATCTTTCTTAGCTGACTATCTGATTATTGGTGAATGTGTAGTTGGCGGAACAACGACTGCCTTGGCTGTTCTTTCTGGTCTTGGCGTTAATGCCTTAGGAATGGTCAATAGTAGTCACCCTCAGTGTAATCATGAGCAAAAATGGGCGATTGTTTCAGAAGGTCTCCAAAATTCTGGCTTAGATGCTTGTTCTCCTGTTGACCCTTTTGCCGTCATTGCTGCGGTAGGAGATCCTATGCAAATAGTTGCTGCTGGTATGGCAATTTCTGCTAGTAGCCAAGGAGGAGTAGTCCTAGCTGGGGGAACTCAAATGCTTGCCGTTTACGCTTTGATTAAAAGAATTGTCGCTTTTGGTAATTTTTCTTGTGACTTAAAAAAAATATTGGTAGGTACGACTCGTTGGGTTGCTGAGGATAAAACGGGTGACACCGTGAAGCTTGCCCAAGAAATTGGTCAAGTTCCCCTACTGGCAACGGGTCTTAATTTTTCGACCTCTAAATATCCTGGGTTTCGAGTTTACGAATCAGGATATGTTAAGGAAGGTGTTGGCGCTGGAGGTTGCGCTATCTATGCTCATTTGGCCGCAAATAAAAAGCCCTTAGAGTTGTTAACCATTACCGAAGAAATTTTTTTCAAGTACCGAAACCTCATGAAGCATCGAAACCTAAGATTTAATTCTATAAGTTAAAAGTTGCTCTTCTAATGCTGCAATTCGGTTATAAGCAGCGGTAAGCTGGGCAGTCAAGCGACGAATTTGAATTTCTGGCGCAATTTCTCTTTCGCTATTTGCAGAGTTTTTGCTACCAATACTAGTGCTTTCGGTCAAGATATCTTTATGGTTCGATAGAGAGTAGGCAGGATCCCTTTCTTCGCTACCTTGATAGTTTTCGCTAGATAAAGAATAGGCACTCGCAATGGGTTGCTTTCCTTTGGATAAAACCGTAACTTGGTTCCCAATTCTTTCCACTAGATGGTGAAGACTGTTGATTTTGCCTTCTAACTCTTGAATCTGAACTTGTAATGTATCCATATAATCTACTGATATCTAATTCTATAATATAGTCCTAGCTAATCGTAGAAGCACTCTCAAAAAAAGTTCAAACTATTCCTGATTCATTTAACAATTTGCCGCAGTACGAACAAGATCAAAACCTGAAAAATGGCTATTTTGTGCTAATTATGTAACTAATCTGTAATTTTTGCTTGATTGGAAAATACGGTTATAGATTTTTTGAGCCTTTTCGATGAGTTTAGCCATATTTTTGATCAGTGAGAGAAGGTCATTTCTTGCGATTATTTGGTTAGAGAACTTCTATCGTTTAATTCAGTAGGAACCTGGTTTTGACGTTACATTCCTGTCATGGTTTTATTTATTTTCCTAACCTAGCCAAAGTTTATCTCTGCTCTCAGATTTACTTTTGTTTTTTGTGTGTTAATTATGCTTTTATGATCTTGTTTTTAGGATGATATTCTGTCAGCCGAGACTGCTTATTTTGATGATAATTATTTAGATCTAGAATGTGAATTTTTTTAAAATTAATTTTTCTGAAAGTACACTGTTTTGATTGGTTGTGAAAATTATTTTTCTTTTTTTATTTGATATTTGAGAAATAATCTTGATTGGAAATGATTCTTAAATTAGAAAATGTCTTTTTTAGCCATGATCTTTGACAAAAACGTATAGATTTCCTGACTCAAAACTTTATTGTAGTTATTAAGCTAGACTTGTTTTGCTTGCTATTTTGCAAGTTTTCTAATCGCTTAGTCTCGAATTCCTGAGTTATTTATTACTAGTTATCTATTCCTACTCTAAATAAATAGTGCTTGGGATAGTTAGATTTTTTCAAATTTTCAAGTTTACTGTGAAGTCGAGTCAATAACGTTTACACTAAAAGACCGAATAAAGAAAAAAATATTGATTAGAATTTAAAGTTCAAACTATGACTAGTTCTGATAAGAAGGCAGTCGGAATCATTGGTGCTTCTGGTTATGGTGGAGTTCAGTTGGTTAGGCTATTGCTAGAGCATCCTGAGGTGGAAATTGCTTATCTAGCTGGAGATAGTAGTGCTGGCAAAAAATTTGCTACTCTCTATCCTCATTTGGCTCATCAGGTCGATCTTGAGATTGAGAAAATCGATGTAGATGCGATCGCTAAGCGTTGCGATCTGGTTTTTTTAGGTTTGCCCAATGGTTTAGCCTGCAATATCGCTCCAGAGCTAATTGCCAAAGGCTGTAAGGTTTTTGATTTGTCAGCAGATTATCGATTTAGAGATTTAGAGACTTATACGACTTGGTACCAAACCGAGAGAAAAGACCACTCAACTGCGGCTGAGGCTGTCTATGGTTTGCCAGAAATATACCGTAAGCAAATTGAGGAAGCTTCCCTAGTAGGTTGTCCTGGCTGCTATCCTACTGCCACTATGCTCGCCCTTTCTCCTTTACTAAAGCAAGGTTTAATTCTGCCTGAAACGATTATTATTGACGCCAAGTCAGGAACTTCTGGTGGAGGTCGTCAGGCTAAAGTCAATATGTTGCTGGCTGAGGCTGATAATTCACTAGGAGCCTATGGGGTGGCTAATCATCGTCATACTCCTGAAATTGAGCAAACTTGTAGTGACCTAGCTCGTCAGGAAGTGACAGTCCAATTTACGCCTCACTTGATTCCGATGGTGCGCGGTATTTTGTCTACCGTCTATGCCAACCTCAGGGATCCAGGATTAGTCAGAGAAGATTTGCTAACTATTTACAGTGCTTTCTATCGCTCTTCCCCTTTTGTCAAAATCTTACCTAAAGGAATTTACCCGCAAACTAAGTGGGCTTATGGGACAAATCTTTGTTATATCGGGATTCAAGTCGATGCTCGAACAGGCAGGGTTATTGTGATGTCTGCGATCGATAATTTAATGAAAGGTCAGGCTTCTCAGGCAGTTCAATGTATGAATTTGACTATGGGTTGGGAAGAGACTTGTGGATTGCCTAAATTGAGCTTTTACCCCTAAACTGAGGCTTAAATAACTAAGATTTAAAATTGTCGGCTGAATAATTGGATTGAGAATTTACTAGTTTTTTAACTCAAAAGAAGAGAGTGAGTCAGTAATAGTTACTAGCTTGCTCTCTTCTTTTGTGAGGGTAACTGGCTGTGAATCGATTATTTTGACTCTTCGCTTTGGGATTTGACTAGTCTTTCTTCTGCATTTGCCATCACTTCTTCAAATTTTTCGAGTAGTTCCCCAGGATATTCCTCGAATACTTTAGTGGAGAAAGACAGTCTGTTTTTATACTCATCTACTTGAGCAATAAAAACTTTAATTTCTTGTCCTGGTTCAAAAACTTTAGTGATTGACTCGATGCGAGCGCCGCTTACCTCTTTGATATGTAATAAGCCCGTTACTCCACCAACATCAACAAAGGCACCATATGGCTTGAGGCTAACAACTGTTCCTTCAATAATTATTCCTTCGCTAATTTTAGTCATTGCCGCAGCTTTCATCGCATCTCTTTGAGAGAGGACTAACTTGCGCTGCTCTTGGTTTACTTCTAGGAAAGTTGCGGTTATTAATTGTCCGACGAGAGATTCGAGATTGTCGCGTTGTTGAAGATGAGATCGCGGTACAAAACCTCTTAGACCTTCTATTTCACCTGTGATGCCACCTTTGTTAACTCCACTCACTCGAAGTTGAACTGATTTGCCACTTTCTTGAATTTCGGCAATTCGCTCCCAAGCTCCTTGAAGTTGGAGTTGGCGACGAGATAAGGTAACTTGTCCTTCGGCATTTTGCTCTTTAATGACTAAAAACTCGAATTCCTCACCCATCGGAATTACTGTTGATAAGTCATCTACAGCTATTAAGTCTGCTTCTCTGTGGGGTACAAACCCAGGAGATTTTCCGCCAATATCAACATATGCTCCATCTGAGTCATACTGAACTACTTTTCCTTTGACTAGCTGATCTTTAGCAAATTCATAATCATATTTTTCTAGGGCTTGGGCAAAATCCTCCATCGAGAAGGCTTGATTGCTTGGAGAAGAAGCTGTATCAGAATTCATATTGTCTAATTAATGGTTTTGTAGTTACGAACTTGATATTGAAGAAATATCTATTGAGTCGTACAGACATTATAGAAATAATCTTCTTTTTATCGGTTTCTATTGGTGAAAATTAAAGGTTTTGGCTGAATAAGTCGAGGGTTTTTTCCCAAGCATCATCCGCCACTTCTTGGTTGTAACTCTCTCGGCGATCGCAAAAAAAGCCATGTCCAACATCGTCATAACGGAATATTTGGTGTTTGATCTGTTGTTTTTTTAGTTCTGCTGCGATTTGATCCACTTGCTCATTAGGAATGAGCGCGTCTTCATTGCCAAAAAATGTATAGATACTCCCTTGAATATTCTTGGTTTTAGTGATGGTCGGTTCGTCTTCCCCTGGTGACCAGGTTGCTATTTGCGCTCCATAAAATGAAGCTGTTGCTACTACATCTTTTAAGGTGGCAGCCAGATAAACCACATGACCGCCAAAACAAAAACCGACTGTGCCAACCCCAGTTTTTTTTACCTGGGGCAGTTGGTAAAGGTAATTAATTGTTGCTTGAATATCTCCTAGCAGCTCTGTGGCTTTTGTTGCGGTTTTATATTCTCTCCCTTTTGCTACTTCCTCGGGTGTATAGCCGACAGCAAACCCAGGTGCTTGCCGTTGATAGATCGCTGGAGCGATCGCAATATAACCTTGCTTTGCCAAACGTTCAGTGACATCCTTGATATGGTCGTTGACTCCAAAAATCTCTTGAATGACAATGACTCCAGGATATTGTTTGGGAGCTTGATGCCCTGTTGCTTGCGGAGTCGCTAAATAAGCGTCGATAGCTAAATCAGAGTGTAGGATCTGAACTGATTCTGTTACAATACTTGCGATCGCCATGTGGTGAATAGTTAGATAAATACTTGCAACTTTTATCTGAATTGTAAAGTATGTGGGTAGATCACAATTCTAAAAAAATCATTAGTAATATGGGTTTAATTTCAGGAAAAACCAAGCTGTTAGGGATTATTGGCGATCCTATCGAGCATTCTTTATCCCCAGTAATGCAAAATGAGGCGCTCTCTCACCTGGATTTGGACTTTGTCTATATTCCTTTTCCTGTCAAAGTAGCAAATTTGGGTCAAGTTCTAGCTGGTTTTGAGGCGATCGGTCTAGTTGGTTTTAATGCCACTATTCCCCATAAGCAAGCAATTATCCCTTTTCTGAATGAGGTTAATCCTACTGCCAAGGCGATCGGTGCTGTGAATACAGTTTGGTGGTCGGAGCGAGGTTGGCAAGGAACTAATACGGATGTAATTGGGTTTATCTCTCCTCTCAAAAGAATAGAACGAAACTGGAATAAAGTTAAGCCCGTGATTCTCGGTAATGGTGGTGCTGCCAGAGCCGTGGTTGCAGGGTTGGCAGAGTTGGGTTGCTCGCAAATTAATGTTGTGGGCAGAAATAAGGATAAATTGGCGCAGTTTTGGCAGAGTTGGCAAGATAGCCCCAAGATTTCTGCTCTACTTAAAATTCATTACTGGGAAAATTTGCCGAGCTTAGTTGCGGAAGCGGACTTGTTGGTGAATACTACCCCAATTGGAATGTATCCCCATGGCGATCGCTCGCCTATCTCTCCAGAAATAATGTCCAAAATTAAGCCTAAAGCGATCGCCTATGACTTAATTTATACCCCTAGCCCGACTAAGTTTTTGCAATTGGCTCAGACGCAAGGGTCAACAATTATTGATGGTTTAGAAATGCTAGTACAACAAGGTGCTGCTGCTTTAGAAATTTGGGTCGGGCAACCTATTTCTAATGAGGTTGCTGAAATTATGATGCGTTCATTGCAGCAGAAGTTATTTGGCTAAAGTTCTGTTTGGGTAGGTTTGCTGTTGAGTCGCCAATTGGAAATCTGAATTAAACGATTTAACTATTCGTTGATAATGGTTCATTGAGAATTGCTGATGGTGGATTTGTTTCAAAGTAGAAAATTACACTTTGATTTAATAACACCGTTTCAGTATGGGTAAAGTGATTGAGGTTGGGCAAGCAAAATGCTAGGTATCAAGAAAGAAACTGTTTCTCTAACTACCAGCGATGGCATTCGTTTAGACGCGGATATTTATCGACCTGAAACCACCGAAAAACTGCCGATTCTCTTGATGCGGCAACCCTATGGTCGGGCGATCGCCTCTACTGTTGTCTATGCTCATCCCCACTGGTACGCATCTCAGGGCTATATTGTGGTAATTCAAGATGTACGTGGTAGAGGTTCATCTGAAGGGGAATTTAAGCTCTTTGCTAATGAGGTTGCTGATGGGATTGAGACGATTAACTGGTTAGCCAAGCTTCCTGGAAGTACTGGGGAAATTGGCATGTATGGGTTTTCCTATCAGGGGATGACCCAACTTTATGCAGCAACGGGCGAGTCTAAGGCTCTAAAGGCGATCGCTCCTGCCATGGTTGGCTACGATCTCTACACTGATTGGGCTTATGAAAATGGTGCTTTTTGTCTCTATGCCAATTTGGGCTGGGCAATTCAGTTGGCGGCAGAAACCGCTAGGCGGAAGGGGGATGAAGTTGCTTATCAGAAACTCTATGCTGCTGCGCGTAATTTACCTCTAAGCGATCGCCTTCCCGCCAATCCTGATTTAATGCAAGAGGTGGCAAAAGACTCTTTCTATCATGATTGGTTGGCTAATGAGCAACCTAATGAATATTGGCAACAGCTTTCCCCCAAATATCTTTTAGATAATGTCGATCTGCCCATGCTCCACATTGGTGGTTGGTTCGATCCTTATTTACGGGGAACCCTTAATCTTTATGAAGCGATGGCTAAAAGGGCTAAGACTCCTCAACATCTAATCGTTGCTCCCTGGGCGCATCTGCCTTGGGGACAGAAACTAGGCGCTATGGATTATGGTATTGAAGCCCAAAACTATATTGATGAGATTCAAATTCGTTGGTTTGACCATTTTCTTAAGGGCAAAGATACGGGTTTGTTGGCTGAGGCGTCGATCTCTCTTTTTGAAATGGGTAGCAATCAATGGCTAGAACTAGATAAGTTTCCTGAGGCGATCGCCAGTTACTATTTAGCTAGTAATGGGTTGGCAGCTACCAAGCTTGATAGTGGAATGCTATGGGAGTATGAAAAAGAAGTCGAATTAAATTCGAGTGATTGTGATTCCTCAGCAAGTGCTCAATCCCTAGATCTAGACGAATCGGTTGTTGAGGGTCATACAGAAGAGTTTGCCAACTCAATCGATTTTATTGTTCACGATCCTTGGCGACCTGTTCCTGCTCTCGGAGGTCATGCTTCTTTTCCTGGTGGTTCTAGCGATCGCTCTAGTCTTGACTGTCGGGCTGATATTTTGACCTATACATCAGATGTTTTAGCCGAAGATCTATCCATTGTGGGCATTGTCACCATAGAGCTATATTGCCAAGTCGATCAGCCTAGTTTTGATCTCTGTGCAGTCCTTTCCGAAGTTCATCCTGATGGCAGAGTTTTTAATTTTACCCAAGGCTATATCAAAATCGATGACCTGCAAAATCCTGTGACTATTCCTTTGCAAGCAACTTGTATGAAAATAGCAAAAGGTAGTTGTTTGCGATTAAGTTTGAGTGGTGCTTGTTTTCCTGCTTATGCGGTTAACTCTGGAACGGGAAAAACTTTGGTAGAAACTCAACTAATCGAGCAGCAAGTTATTACGATTTCGGTTTTATCTGGTGCAGATTACCCTTCATTACTTAGTTTTAAAAGATATTGATTTTCGTCTTATAGAGTGTTCTTTAGTTTGAATTTAAAAAGAGTACAGACCAATTTCAATAAAGACTATTATGGTTCTTTTTTAGAAAAAAATAGTATTAGATATCGAAGGAATAAATAATACTGAATTGCTGATGGCATAATTTTTAAGCCTGTAAATACGATCATTGATTTTGTCGTAGTAAATAATTAAATAGCTATTCAAGGTTTTTGAGCTGATTTTTAGAGATAAGGAAGGTGGTTTTAAATAGAAAACTCTTCTTTTCTATTAATTAAAAAGTAATAAATAGCTATCGGAATCTACTTTTATATGTTATAAATCTTTAATAAATAGCTTTTAATTGCCAAAAAATACTTTTTTATTTATTTATAAAAGAAGATCTGTTGTGAATGTAGGTATGAATATCTAAAATGTTGATACTGTCATCTTTATAGAAAATTTACCGAAACTTTATCATTATTTTGCCAAGAAAATCTTACTCTATTATTTAGGTGGATACTCGAATATATATTTATTGAAGTAGTTTTATTGTTACTAGATCTACTTGATTTTTTTCTCTCCATTCGGTTCTAATGAGTATTCATACTAGTGACTTTATCTAATAGATATCCAGGTTTAATTGCAACTACAAAGTGGTTTGATTTCAATTAAATTTAGCGATATTTTCCTCTCAAATTTAATAGTTAGGTATTAAGTGAAATTAAGACTATGACATTTTCTAACCCATTTGATCTAAGTTCTCTAGACGGTAGCAACGGCTTTAGTGTCTCTAATAATCAACCAGATAATCTGCGTACTTATGTCGGTGAATCCGTAAGTGAGGCAGGAGATATCAATGGTGATGGTTTTGATGATTTTATTGTTGGGGCTTTCATTCGTCCTGTTGTTGAGCCTACTCCTAATAATCCTTATGCTTATAGCTTTAGTACTTCTACAAGCTATGTTGTCTTTGGTAGGGATGAAGGATTTAGCGCTGATCTTGATCTTGCTCAGTTAGATGGGAGTGATGGTTTTACTTTAATTGGGAGTGAAGAATTCTACGGCGCTCCCCATTTTGTTAGTGATGCGGGCGATTTTAATGGTGATGGTATCGATGACATTATTATCGGCACTATCGGTGGAGGATTTGATTATGATGGAGAAAGTTATATCGTTTTCGGCAGACAAGATGGTTTTGCTGCCGAGCTTGATTTAAATAATTTGGATTCAGAGGAAGGGTTGACGATAAGTGGCGGTCTTCTCGATGTTGTCTTATTGGGTAATACTGTAGATGGTTTAGGCGATATTAATGGTGATGGGCTTGATGATGTTGCCGTTAATTCAATTACTTCGGATGACTACATAATTTTTGGGACTCAAGAAGGTTCTAATTCTGATTTACTTCTGAGTGATTTGGATGGAACGAACGGTTTTGTGATCGCAGAACTCTTTAACGATGACATTGAAAGTGCGGGAGACTTTAATGGGGATGGAATTAATGACTTTCTCTTTGTTGAAAAGAGTTTAGATAATGAAGAGTTGTTTGTCGTTTTTGGTGGTGTAGATTTTAATTTTGGAAGCAGGTTAGATGTTGATGAGTTAGACAGCAGTAATAGTGTATCTTTTACCAACCTTGAAGAAGATATTCCTTCAACCTTTACTACTTTTGAAGATGTTGGGGTAGGAGGAGACCTCAATAGTGATGGAATTGATGACCTTGTTATTGCTACTTCCACTAGAATGTTTTCTCCTGAGAACAGCGAGGGTGAGGAAACAGTAGTAGTTCAAGTTATTTTTGGTAGTAGCGATAGCGATCAAAGTAGCTTTGATAATGGTTTTAGTCTTGCTGATATAGATGGGACTAACGGATTTGCGATTACAGGATTTGCGGCAGAAGATGCAGATAGTGGGATATCTATAAATTTTGATAGTGCGGGAGATGTTAATGGAGATGGCATTGACGATCTTATTATTAGCGCGGAAGATTTATTCATAAACGGAGAAGTTGTTAGTGCTAGTTATGTTGTCTTTGGTCGGGAAGGTGATTTTCAAGCTGATATTGATCTTGCGGATCTTGACGGCAATAACGGGTTTGTAATTCCTGATGCTTTTATAGTGAGCGGGGCAGGAGATCTTAATAGTGATGATGTTGACGATATTATTGTTGGTGATGGCGATAATAGTTTCGTTATTTTCGGAGAAGTACCTGACTCCGAGCCAGAACAAATACCTCAGCTTCCAGTATTGAATTTTGCTAGCAGAATTTTTGCGACATCTGGAGACGATGAAATTGCTCTAGGTGGAAGTGGTCAAGTTGCCTTTGGTCAGAATGGGGATGATGTGATTGATTTTC
>CALKUU010000185.1 GCA_937996665.1 uncultured Xenococcaceae cyanobacterium
AATTTAGTTTTTGTGAATGTGGTTAAAGATAATTTAGTGACAAAGATTGACCAAATAATTTTAGTAACAGGTGCTAGCCGTTCAGGTAAAAGTGAATGGGCAGAAAAGTTAGCTGCCAAAAGCGATCGCCAAGTTGTTTATGTGGCTACCTCGCAAAACTCTAGGGATGATCAAGAATGGCAAGCTCGGATCGAAAAACATCGGCAGAGAAGATCTCAAGAATGGCAAGTAATCGAAGAGCCGAAAAACTTAACTGAAGTAATTGCTCAAGCAAAGCCTAATCAGTGCTTATTAATTGATTCTTTAGGTACTTGGGTAGCTAATTTATTAGAGTTAGAAGAGCAAGAATGGTCACAAGCTAGCTCTGAATTGCTGGCTGTTCTTCCACATACTCAAGCTCAACTTATTTTTGTGGCAGAAGAAGCTGGTTGGGGATTGGTTCCTGCTTACAAATCAGGTCGTATTTTTCGCGATCGCCTGGGTGAATTAACCAGAAAAGTTGCAAATCTTGCCGACACCACTTATTTGATTGCGGCTGGACATGCTCTTAATTTAAGTCTGCTCGGAACGCCTCTTGATTTTGAATGACTTGGTTTTGAATGAATTTCTGTAAATCTTAATTTTGAAAAATGAACTTATATAAATAAATAATGGACATTCTAAAATCGCGGTTACAGATTCGAGCAAATCTATAATTAGCAATTAGGATAAAACCATACAGCAACAATATTCTAAACAAAATTGTTGTTCTTCAATGGCTTATATATCATGGCATCTTTAGATCAAGTCAAACTTTACTTAGTTCGCTGGCTTCAGCTAGGCAAAAAGCTGGTAAGGGGTGATGGACAAGAAGTTGAGTTTACGCAAAGTGTAATCGATTGCGATCGCTACTCAAGGGAGTTTGAAAGGTGTTGGCAAGAAATTCTAGATCATCAGGGTAATGACTTTTATCTAGAGGGCACTGAGCTAGGTTTTGATAGTCTTTTTTCATCTCAGTGGAATATTTCTAAATGTGCTCGTTGCAGTATGCCAGTTCCCAGATTAGAGTTAGGAGTTCAAGCTCCTGGTTGTCCTTGTGATGATTTACTGCTTTGGCCAAATGTAGAATTACCACTGCCTCGCGCCCCAATTAATAATCACTCTCGTTTAACTGATATTAAAAGTCGTTTGTTAAACAAGACTAGCCACTACTAAACAAAACTAACCGCTACCCAAGCACAACCTAGTGCAAAAATTGCCCCGATCGCCGTATTCATGAAATTGACTATTTCGTTGGTTAGCCAAGGGGTATTTGTTTGCCAAGTAGCGCCGATCAAACTTTCAATGTTGGTAGCTACAAAAGCCGCAATAATGCACCAGATAATACCTAACCCATCAATCATGTCTAGACTATAGCTCAGGACACTAATCAAAATGGCTGCAACCATTCCAGCAAGAGTGCCTTCCAAACTTACTGCGCCTTCTGTGCCTGCTGGGACTGGTTTAAAAGTAGTAATTAAAAAAGTTCTTTTTCCATAAGCTTTACCCACTTCGCTGGCAGCGGTATCAGATAACTTAGTGGCAAAACTAGCTACATAGGCTAAAACTAGTAAAAATTTGAATTCAGGGTTAACTAACAGAGTTGCGAGAGCGCAGATAGCGGCAGTTAGGGCAGCACCCCAAACATTTTCAGGCCCTCTTCTCCCTGATCTCGCTTCAGCGATGCCAGCTGCTTCTTTTTCTGCCATGCCAATTTTGGTAACGCCAGACCCGACTAAAAAATAGAACATAACCACTCCATAGCCTTGCCAGCCTAAAGTCCCCCAGACAATTACACCTAGAATCCAGGCATTGAGATAACCCCAGGTTGTTAGTAGCTTTTTGGGCAAAATCCAAGCCACAATTAATAAAGTTGTATTTATGCAGACTGCTGTGAGCCAAGAGTTTGAGTAGATAGTATCTAACATGTTTGCCAATAAAACTGTAAATCTGAATGTTTGAATAGAATGTTCTAGCTAGTAATAAGTGCTTTGGTGATAGAAAACACTTTTAAGAAAAATAATCTGGTCAATTGATAATCTTGGTAACTTTTAGAGAATAAGTGATTTCAACCTGTTCATTAATCTCAATTATTAATATTAAGTTTAAGAATCAGAAAGAACACCTGTTTAACTTGAAGTCAATTTCTCAGGGCTTATTAAGCTGCTTCTATTAGGATTGTTATTAAGGGAAACTCAAAATCGGTGCTAATTTTCTTGCTGATAAAAATATGATACCTGTTATCTATTCCGAGCAGTTTTTACTTCATCAGACTGGTGAAAATCATCCTGAATGTCATGAAAGATTGACCGCTATTGTCGAAGCTTTAACAAAAGTTTCTTGGCATGAGCAAATAGATTGGAGATCTCCAAGTGATCCGATTCAGAGAGAGGTTTTGTCAGAAATTCAAAAGGTTCATTCCCCAGAATATCTGAAAAATCTAGCGGATCTAGCTGCACAAGGTGGTGGTTATCTCGATAGCGATACTGTTGTTTCTGTCCACAGCTATCAAGTTGCACTGCTGGCGGTTAGTGCTTGGCTAGATGGGGTAGATTGGGTTGTGCAGAATGATTCTCCTGCTTTTGTCCTTGCTCGTCCACCTGGTCATCACGCGCTTAAAGATCGTGGGATGGGCTTTTGCTTATTATCTAATGCAGCGATCGCTGCTAATTATGCTTTACAATTGCCTCAAGTTAATAAAGTTGCGATTCTTGATTGGGATGTGCATCATGGCAATGGAACGGAATCTATAGTTGATGCCAATCCCCAGATTGGTTATTGTTCATTACATCAATTACCTGGTTATCCAGGAACAGGAAGTTTTGATTATGCTGGACAACACCATAATGTTTTGAACTTACCTTTAAAACCAGGTAGCAAAGCCCAAGACTATCAACTTTTATTTGATCGACAAGTTATTCCTTTTCTTAAAAAGTTTGGGACAGATTTAATTATTGTTAGTGCTGGCTACGATGCCAATGAACAAGATCCCTTAGCTGAAATTAATTTAAATCCGCAAGATTATGGTGATTTTACAAATCAATTAAAAAAAATTACTTCTAGGCTGTTATTTGGCTTGGAAGGAGGCTATCATTTAGCAGCATTGGCAAAATCGGTAGTTGCGACTTTGTCTAGTTGTCTGTAGTATTTGCAATTATTAAGTCTAATCTTGCTTATTTTTAGGTAATGCCCGATATTTTTATTATCACGATACTTATATTTCCCACGAACATTAATCTTCTAAAAAATTAGCGAG
Organism: uncultured Xenococcaceae cyanobacterium; assembly: GCA_937996665.1. Classification (GTDB taxonomy): domain Bacteria; phylum Cyanobacteriota; class Cyanobacteriia; order Cyanobacteriales; family Xenococcaceae; genus Hyella. Next base: position 3,275 of record CALKUU010000185.1, read on the forward strand.
GAGAATAGAGTATCTATACTTCTACTATGAAATCCAATTCCGATAGCAATTTATCTCTTTATAATCTCACTAAAAATAGTGAGCTTGCTCCAGCTTTTATAGGACTTACTCCTCAGACTCTCTTCTCTTGTATTGAAGCTTTTAATGATGTCCTATTAGAGCAAAGTGTTAAAGCAACTTTTTTTTTATATCCCCCTGAATCTCACAACTGGAATAATTTAATTCAAAAACAGCAAGCTAGTAGTCACTTAAAATCGATTTATATTTGTCAATCTTCTCCCGGTTCTTTCGATAAATTTATTGAAAATAATGAGTTAGTAGATGATTATAGTACGCCAATTTTAGTAGATATTACTGCTGAATTTAAACGAGAATCTTTTTTTCTAGTTGTCTCACCCGAATTTTGTGGTTTAGTCTTAGCTCAATGGCAAAAAGGACAAATTACCATGGATACTTCAGGTAAGCGACTTCAACAGCCTTATTTAGAGACAATTATTAGTTTCGATCCACTGTTGATTAAGCCTTTTGTCGGAAATTTATTTGAGTTGATCAATCAACATAACCCAAGTCTTAATAATTTAGAAATTGATAATTTTAACTTTGCTAAGTCGACTCCAATTACTACTAAATTGTTAACTGATTTTCTAAATTCCAAAATTTGCCAAGAAAATCAACTTAATATTGCTTTGGCAAACCGACCTTCGGGTAATGTCAATAATCAAAATTTCTCTCTAGCCTCTAATTTAGGTCTCCAGTCAGATTTTTTGAATAACTTGGTAACTGAGATGCAATCGCCAGTTACTCATATGAAAACTGCAATTAGTTTACTTGGGTCTAAACAAATTAAAGGCGAGCAACGTCAACTGTATCTCCAAATGTTAGAAGCACAGTGCGATCGCCAAAACTCAGTTATTAATGGCTTACTAGAGCTGTTGCAACTTGATGTTTCGACTGAAGTTGAGAATATTTATCTGAGTGCTTTGGTTCCAGGAATTGTCAGCACTTATCAGCCACTCGCTAACGAAAACAATATTCAGCTTGGCTATACAATTCCTGATGATTTGCCTCCTGTCATTTTTCCAAAAATTTGGTTGAGACAAATTATTATTCAACTTCTCAATAACAGTTTGCAGTTTACGCCATCTCAGGGCAGAGTTTTTGTGCAAGCAACAAACAAAAATAGGCAGGTTGAATTGACTATTGGCGATACGGGAAGAGGGATTGCAACTCAAGACTTATCGAAAATATTTGATAGTTTTTACCGTACTAAAACTGTTAGCAACAAACAGACAACTGGTGCTGGTTTAGGGTTAACTATCGTCCGTCAGCTTGTCGAGAAAAGTGGAGGTAAAATTGCTGTGAGTAGTAAATTAGGGAAAGGTTCAGTTTTTAAAATTCTTTTACCGACCCTTCCTCCAGAATTAACATAATTGACCATTGGCAATAGCAAAGTTATTTTTTTAATTCAAAAATTTTGGCGATCGCTTCAGCTACAACTTTATCTGGAGTAGAAGCTCCAGAAGTTACGCCAACTGTAATTTTGCCTTTTGGTAACCAATTAGATGTTGTTGTAATCGATTGATCGAGTGGTTTATGCTCAATCTCATTACTCATGTTAATTCTGTGCGCGCTATCAATATGGTAGGAAGTAAATCCTTTCTCAATGGCGATTTCTTGTAAATGGGTAGTATTCGATGAATTAAAGCCCCCAATTACCAGCATTAGACTCAAATCTTCCTCCACAAGTTTTAACATTGCATCTTGTCGTTCTTGGGTTGCATCACAAATGGTATTAAAACTCATAAAGTGTTGATTAAAATCGACTGGGCCATACTTTTTCAACATTGTTTGTTCAAAAAGCTTCCCAATTTGTTCTGTTTCACTTTTGAGCATGGTTGTTTGGTTGGCAACTCCCACTTTCAATAAATCTTGATCTGGATCAAATCCTTCAGAATAAGCTCCTGCAAACTTACTGAGAAATTCTTGAGCACTACCTCCATTAAGAATGTAGTTGGCAACATATTCGGCTTCTTTGAGATTTAAAACTACTAAATAAGTCCCTGCAAATGAACTAGTAGCGATCGTCTCTTCATGTTGATGTTTCCCATGAATAATCGAAGTGTGATCTTTCTTTTTATGTTTCTCAACTGAGTTCCAGACTTTGGAGACCCAAGGACAGGTTGTGTCAACAATTGTGCAGCCCTTGTCATTGAGCAATTGCATTTCACTGACACTAGCCCCAAAAGCTGGAAGGATAACCACTTCGCCAGAATTAACTACTGAAAAATCTTTTTCCCCATCAACTAATTCAATAAAACCGACGTTCATTTCCTGTAAACGTTGATTCACTGAAGGATTATGAATAATCTCGTTAGTGATCCAAATTTTTTCGGTTGGAAAATGTTGACGCGTCTCATATGCCATAGCTACTGCTCTTTCGACACCCCAGCAAAAGCCAAAAGATTCTGCTAAGTGGATAGTGACATCTCCCTGCTCCAGAATATAATTGTTATTACGGATGGTTTGAATTAGATTACTTTGGTATTCAGTATTTAATACCTCTGCAATTTCTGCTTCATTGCCAAAACCACGACGATGATAATTCTCTGATTGGTGCAAAGAACGTTTAAAAGCCCTAGTATCCATTTGCTGATTTTTCATTTATTGATAATGAGTAAGTCGAGTATTAGTAATTAAGTTAAGTCGAACTAACATCTGCCCAATTTAAAAGCTGAGAACATTTTAAAAGTTCTGTGCCTCTAATCATAATTTTGTTTGGGGTGAAAATCTTAACTTTAAAAGGATTAGTTTACCTTGGCTATCGTCTTGAGATGTATCTAATATAGATGGTTTTCTTTTTTATGATTACCTTTCTGACTTCGTAAATTTCATCAAAAAATACAAATTTTGTAAACAAAGGAAATTTTTATGTTTCTTTTGAGTTACTCGAATAATTGGCTTTTATTCGTCACAATTGATTGACTGTGAAATTTAGGAAATTAGATCTATCTGTGTTACTCGGTAATTTCTTATGTGAAATTAAGAAAACTCATAAGAAATTAATAAATTACTTAAGTAAATATCTATAAGCTAGTCACATAAGATACTTTTTTACGAAAACTCAAAATTAATTATTAAAATGTCCACGAATAATATGACTGCTATTAAGAGCCGAATGGAAAGCATTACTTTAGATACAGATGACGCTCGATGGCAATCGATTGTGACTTCTCTAGAGCACGATATTTATCAGTTACCAGAATATGTCGGATTAGAGGGGTTGCGGACAGGTACGCAACCTAAGGCATTTGTTTCAATCAATGGGGACAAGATTTTTTTTGTTCCTTATCTAATTCGTTCTTGTCAAGAATTAGCTTCTGATATTTATGATGTTATTTCTCCCTATGGTTATCCTGGCATTTTATTGAGTGATGCAGCTAAGCAAGATGCTGATTTTTGTACTAACAGCTTACAAAGCTTTCAAGATAGTCTTAAAGCCCAAAATATTTGTTCCGGATTTTTCCGTTTACATCCCATTCTCAATGAAGGAATTGAGCATTTGTTTCCCGAGGGAACTTTAACTAATAATGGTGGAACTGTTTCGATTGATCTAACTCTTCCGAAGGAACAGGTTTGGAGTAACACTAAGTCAAACCATCGTAATAAAATTAATCGCTGCACTAAAAGATTTAATTTAACCGCGAAAATAAGTAAGTTTGATCAAGGAATTGAAGAGTTTTGTAGTCTTTACGAAGAGACAATGTCGAGGGTAACGGCTCAGAATATTTATTATTCTTTCAACACTGACTATTTTAAGCAAATGGCTGAGGTTATGTCAGATTACCTATACTTGTGTTTAGTCGAAACGGAGAATGGGGAACCTGCTTCTGCTGGTTTATATACTGTTTGCGATGGTATTGTGCAGGCAGCATTTGGCGGTATTAGTGACGAATTTGTTAAGCAGTCGCCTAGTATGTTAGAAATTGATTCAATGCGTTGGTGGGCGCAAGAGCAGGGCTACAAATATCTCCACTTGGGTGGTGGTGTCGGTGGTTCTCAAGATGATGGCGTGTTTAAATTTAAAGCTGCTTTTTCTAAACTACAGCATAGTTTTCAAACTTTACGACTAGTTTGCGATCGCGAAAAGTATCAAAAACTGGTTGCTTTAAAGGCTCAAGCCAAAAACACTGAAGTGGAAGAGCTTGAAAATTCTGGCTTTTTTCCTGCCTATCGCGCCTAATTGATCTTGGTATCGATCTAAAAAATTCTTTGGTGATTGCTCTTGAAGAGTGGTCTCTCCGATTTCAATCGTTTTAGTGTGCTATCAGCAAGATGAGATAGATTGCTGATAGTTTCTGGTACTTAAAAAGATTTGGAAGTTTATCGGAAATATTGGTTGTAGGAGTATATAAGAGAATAAGATACACCTTTGTAGGTAAATTGTTCTCGGAATGACTCTGGTTAGAAAGAACTCTGGCATTAAAACTAATAGAAACGTCTCTCAACTTTGGTTTGAGAAAATAATGGCATTAATTGCTGTTATCAATCTGATCCTGGTTATTTTCGATCTCAGCTATGTTCCTTTAAGAGATTTTTGGCTGCATGGTCAGTTGAAAGTAGGTGGTTTCAAAACTGCTTATATCAGCACTCCTAGTATCACTTTGGACTTAGTGCCTCGGGAAGTATCTCAGTTTGTGTTGCAGTACGATGTTGTCAAAGGTATTGTTCCTCATCGCACTACCGATCAATATTTGACTAAGGTTAGTGAACTAGAAAGCAAGTTAATAGAACATGAGATTGATTCTCCTGAAGTTGCCCCGATTTTAAGTGATTTGCGACGCAGAAGCATGGAGATGATCCAAAATAATGCTTTTGAGGAAGCAAGTAAAACTGGCAATCTAGAGAAGCTCAAAAATATTATGAGAATGCATCTGCCTAATGATGCTAATTCTTCTAAACAAGCTTTTTGGCAATTTTGGAGTTCTGCCCATCTACAAGGTAACTCTGCTCAAGAAATCAAGTTTTTTAACCAGAAAATTAAGCCAATTATCGAAACTAACTACTATCGACGTATTGGGGAAAATGGCGGATATTTAAATAATTTTGGCTATATTGACTTTCCTTTCGGAGTTTTATTTGCCTTAGAATTTTTAGCTCGTACTTGGTTTATAAGTCGTACTAGAACTGGTGTTAGTTGGCTGGATGCAATGTTCTGGCGCTGGTATGATGTGATTCTCTTTTTGCCTTTCTGGCGGTGGCTGAGAGTTATTCCCACGGCAGCCCGTTTGCAGCGATCGCAACTAATTCCCTTAAACCTAGGCACCAAAATTCAAAAGCAAATAAGCCAAGGTATTGTTGCTGAAATTGCTGAAGATATGACTGAAGTGGTGGTGATCAGAATTGTCAATCAACTGCAAATGTCGATTAGACAAGGAGATATGACCAAAATTTTGGCGGCACACAATCAAGGTGATTATATTGATTTAAATAACACTAATGAAACCGCTGAGTTAATTAAGATTTTTGCCAACACGATGGTAGATAGAGTGCTACCAAAAATTAAACCAGAAGCTGAAAGCCTTTTACAATATAGTCTTGAGAAAGCAATTCAGCAGTCTCCTGCTTACCAAGGACTAAAGTTTTTACCTGGAGGAACATCGGCAGTATCAACTCTAAGCAAGCAGTTAGTTAGTCAAACCTATGATGGTTTTTCTGTTGCTTTGAAAGCTGTCTTAGAGGAAGACAAAAAATTTGAGCAACTACTCGAAAGTTTGTTTACCAATGTTAGTAAGTCCTTTGTTTCGGAAATTAAAGCGCAAGAAAGTCTTAATCGGATTGAAACTCTCTTAGTTGATTTGCTCGAAGAAGTTAAGGTTAACTATGTTGAAAGACTTGCAGATGAAGACGTTGAACAAGTTCTAGAACAAACCAGACAAATCAGAAGAGAGAGTCATCAGTAAGGAAATTTTTCTAGATGAATCTTTTCTCAGCTTGCTGATCTGAATGCTGAAATGTGAATCTGTGAAATTCGAATTTCTTTGGGTAGCTAACTTTTTTCTAGTAACTCGATTGGAGCTGATTGGGATAGAATTTTGGTTCTTTGTAGCTCATGGAACTTAACCGCTAAAGTTGGTTTTGTTCCTCCGTTTAAGACGTGGGTGATTTCTCCTTCGCCAAAGTCTTTATGTAAAATGCGATCGCCGACACTCCAGTGAATTTTTTGTTCGAGACTTTGTTTGACAACTGCTGTTTTACTGCGTTGATAGTTATTTTCTGGAGAAATATTGCTAGCAATTAAATCTTCAGGTATTTCTTTTAAAAACTGGGAAGCGATCGCTGGTTCTCGGTAGCCCCAAAGACGGCGTTCTCTGGTGTAGGTGATAAATAATTGCTCTTGGGCACGAGTGATGCCGACATAGCATAAACGTCTTTCTTCTTCGATTTCAATCGGATCGTTTAAAGTACGACTGTGAGGTAGAAGTCCTTGTTCAACACCAACCAAAAAGACTAAGGGGAATTCTAAGCCTTTAGCTGCATGTAGCGTCATTAAAGAAACTTTTTCCTCAGACTCATCTAAGCTATCAAGGTCAGAAGCAAGGGCAGCACTAGATAAGAAAGCTTCTAAGCTAGTTTCCTCGTTATCTTCTTGGAATTGGACAATGGCATTATTCAGCTCGTAGACATTGGCAATGCGATTATCATCTTCATCTGTACCTTTTTGCTTGAGCTGCTCAACATAGCCAGATTCCTCAATTACAAAATTAAGCAGTTCTGAGGCAGTCGCAGTTTCTAATTTCTCTTGTGCTGTTTTGATCATCTGCACAAATTGATTAACCGATTTGGCTGCCCGACCAGACATAGTCGTAGCTGAGGTCTCATCGCTAATAATGTCCCATAAAGGAACTCCTAGTTCTTGGGCTGCATCTGTTAAAGAATTAATTGTTGCCTTGCCAATTCCTCGACGAGGAGTATTAATAATTCGCAAGAGGCTAACCGTATCATCTGGATTAACCAGTAATCTTAGATAAGCCAGAGCATCTTTGATTTCTTTGCGATCATAGAACTTGAGACCACCAACAATATTGTAGGGAATATTACTTTGAATTAGTAAATCCTCAAAAGGACGAGACTGGGCATTAGTACGATACAAAATGGCAAATGCTCCCCAGTTCAATTCTGGGTGAGTTTTGACCATATATTGAATTTGTTTAATGACAAATCGAGCTTCTTGCTGTTCTTCATCAGCTTTATAGAGATAAATTTGTTCTCCTGTATCGCGAGTAGGCTTGAGAACTTTATCGATGCGCTGCGTATTATTGTCAATTAAGGCATTGGCTGCTTGAATAATATTCTCCCGAGAGCGGTAATTCTCTTCGAGCTTAATCATGGTTCTGGTGTCGTCATCAGATAAACCATCCCCAAAATCTTCTTGGAAACCCAGCAGAATGCGAAAATCTGCTAAACGAAAAGAATAAATTGATTGATCGGCATCGCCAACTACAAAAAGCGATCGCGACTGCCAATTCCAAGCTGATTTATTCAGTTCATTATTGGTTGCCAACATCCGAATAAATTCATACTGAATGCGATTAGTATCCTGATATTCATCAACTAAAATATTTTTAAATTGGGTATGCCAGTAACCTAGTACTGATTCATTTTGCTGAAAAAGTCTAACTGGAATCAGGATTAAATCATCGAAATCCAGAGCATTATTCGCAGCCAGACGAGATTGATATTCATTGTAGACCTCTGATAAAACTCTGCCCCGATAACCTCCCTGCTGTTTCATCAAATCATTGGGTGTCAAGCCCTGATTTTTGGCATTACTGATGGCATATCTTACTTTGCGAGGTTCAAATTTTTTATCATCTAAATTGAGATCTTTGGTAACAATACTTTTGATTAGCCCTTGGACATCAGACTCGTCAAAAATAGAAAAGTTACGTTTCCAAGTACGACCGCTCTCATCTTGATACTTGTTGATATCAAATCGTAAGATTCGTGCAGATAAGCTGTGAAAAGTTCCTATCCATAAAGGCTTAGTCGTATTTTTATAGACCCGAGAACGAATAACTCTTTGTTCGTACTCTGAAAGCAAATCTAGACTTTTGCCATGAACTTCCATCGCTAGTTCTTTCACAAAAATGGCTTCAATCCGCTCGCGCATTTCTCGTGCTGCTTTATTCGTAAAAGTTACAGCTAAAATATTTTCGGGATCGATGTTATATTTGCGAATTAGGTTGGCAATTCGATATGTTAACGCGCGAGTCTTTCCCGAGCCAGCCCCCGCGACTACTAGCATAGGGCCATTGCAATGTTCTACTGCCAGGCGTTGAGAAGGGTTAAGGTGGCTGAGAAAATCTGGGTCAGAACTCATATCGTATTTAAGCAATAGGTCTAGACCCTTTATGTTACCAGGATAACCTTACTGGGTTGATCTACTTAAGATATTTGTTAGGTTGATTGTGGCGTTAGCTGTTAATTAAAAAACTATCTAGAGCCGAGATGATTCCATCTTGATTCTTATCTGCCAACATCAATGGGTCAATATTGGCAAAAGCATCAAAATTTTCGCTTAAGCCAACTGCTAGTTGAGAAGTGAGCAACCTATCGAGGGAATCAAGAACTCCATCTCCATTGGTGTCTCCCGAAAGGGCAACCAGTTGAACTGCTTCGGTTCCAATGCCGGTAATGCCTCCAGTATTTAGACTGACATTGTCAATTACAACTAAATCACTACTTCCATTGTTGGCACTATTGGGAACACTAGCTTGCAGAGATAGTAAATCAACCGTACCTGAGCCGAGATCTGTGGTGCCAGTTAGACTAATAATTGCGGTTCCTGGTGTACTTAAGTTTTCGGTGGTAATTGTCCAGTCTGAGGCGATCGCTGCATTAATGACAACATCATTAATATTAAGAAGGTCGGCGTTGTAAGTAACTTGGAAATCAACACTATTAATCCCAGTACCATTATCGACAGAGACCCTAAGATTTTGGCTAGAGCCATTACTTAAATTAAAGTCTTCTAAACTCAGAATTCTTTGATTCTCATTATCAATGGTTACTTGAGTTACAAAATTACCTCCTGGGGTGTTGTTTTGATCGCCATTTAATAAATCTCCTGTTGTTGAACTAAACCCAGATTCACTACTAATTAGAGTTAAATCATAGCGATCGCTTTCAAGAATGTCTTCAGTACTAACAAAAGACAGCTCTAAATTATTAGAGCTAGCAACTAAAGAACCCGTAATTTCTTCTCCTGTGCTACTGCGAGTAAACATTAGATCTGAGGTATCAATGTTTGCGAAGTTGACGGGACTATCAAACTGAATCGTAACGCCCCGGCTATGAGTATTAACCTCAACAACATTGAAATTTGCTAGCTCTAAATTCGAATCTGCTACTATCTCAAAATTGTTGCTAGTCAGAGCTAGATCGTGAAAAATACCAATTGTATTGCCTGTACTTAGGGTAACTTCGGAAAAAGTATTGTCAGAATTACTCACACTGGAGCTAAGAGTGATAGCCGCTAATAACTCCTCCCCATTGCTAAAACCTAAATCAGCATCGATTTGAATAACGTCTTCACTAACGACGAAGCTGTTAATAATATCAGCACCATTGTTGGCGCTAAAGAAAAAACGATCATTACCTGATCCTCCTAAAACCGTATCATTGCCAAGTCCTCCAGCAATGAGATCATCACCATTTTGACCAAAAATAACATCGTTACCTTCGTTGCCCTGAAGACTGTCATTGCCTTCACCTCCTTGCAATTGATCATTGCCACCATTGCCTGATAAAAAATCTATCCCATCTTGTCCGAATAGGGTGTCATTACCTGATCCACCATTAACTACATCGTCACCTTCATTGCCCTGAAGCTCATC
>CALKUU010000186.1 GCA_937996665.1 uncultured Xenococcaceae cyanobacterium
AGATTAAATCAGCTCAATCTGAGAATCATCACCAATCATAAAGCGCAAGGCTTTTGGTCTTTGAGTGGCTGGTTTTAGTTGCGCTCTTTCGCCAATTAAACTATCGACAATTCTTTGCTGAATATGGACAATTTTTGCTCCTTTTAAGACCACACTATGTTCTATGTCTGCTTCGATCAAAGTCGTTTCGCTGGCAATACTACTGAAAGGGCCAATAAAACAATTTTCGATATGACAGTTGTCGCCAATAGTTACGGGGCCACGGATGTTGCTGTTAATGATCTTGGAGCCTCCCCCAATCGAGACTCTTCCTGTTACTTTACTTTGCTCATCAACCGAGCCTTGAGAAGAAGATTCTAAACAACTATCAAGAATAATTTGGTTGGCTGCGAGTAAATCATCTTTTTTCCCTGTATCTAGCCACCAACCCGAGAGGCGAAAAGATCCCACTTTTTGCTGTTGATCGATCAAATATTGGATTGCATCGGTTATTTCTAATTCACCTCTAGCCGAAGGTTCAATATTGGCGATCGCATGATGGATAGTCTTCGCAAAGATATAGACTCCGACTAGTGCCAAATTGGAAGGAGGATTTTGGGGCTTTTCGATCAATCGCAAGACCTTGCCTTGTTGATCTACTTTGGCAACACCGAAAGCGCTAGGATTTTCTACCTCACACAAGAGTGTCAGCGCATCCAAATTTTGAGTCTTAAATTGATCGAGAAATAGATCTAGTTGACTTTCGACTAAGTTATCTCCCAAATACATTACAAAGGGAGAATCTGCCAAAAAGGGTTGGGCTATTTTGACTGCATGAGCTAAACCTAGGGGCTGATCTTGGAGGATATAGGTTATTTTCGCGCCAAACCGCTCACCATCTCCAGTTTTAGCTTGAACTTCTGCCCCCGTTTCTGGGCTGATGATAATGCCAATTTCGGTAATCCCTGCGGCGACAATCGACTCGATTCCGTACCAAAGTATCGGTTTATTCGCTACAGGAACGAGTTGCTTTGCACCAGTGTAAGTAAGGGGTCTCAGCCTTGTTCCTTTTCCCCCAGAGAGAATGATCGCTTTCATTATTCCAAAATCCAAATTAATTTTGAGGTTAGCTTCGAGTTCGAGCTATTAGATAAACCTCTCCAGTGTAGGCGAGGTTTAGTTTTTCGTTAAGTTGCTGATTTGTTCCCCTTGCTGAGGGACTGACAATTTTTGCTATTTTCCTGAAAATTCTGTCAACATTGTCCGCAGAGAATCTCTCCAATAGGGAGGATGGACTACGAATCCACTATATTTTTCTTTTGCTAATACTGAGTAGTGGGGGCGTTTTGCTGGGGTTGGATAGTCTTTAGTTGTGATGGGGTTAACTTTGGTGATTTTTAAAGGGAAGCCTAGCTGTCTGGCTTCGGTGAAAATAGCCTGAGCGAAATCATACCAACTAGCTATGCCACTGTTAGTGAAGTGATAAATTCCTGAGGGAATTGTTTGGTCAGGGAGATTGCTGGTTTTTAGTTTAACTAGTTTGGCGATCGCCTCTGCCAAATCATAAGACCAAGTCGGTGAACCAATCTGATCGGCAACCACTTTTAACTCTGCTCTTTCTGCACCCAATCTGAGCATGGTTTTGACAAAGTTACCCTGTCCCCTACTGCCATATACCCAGGCAGTCCGTACAATCAGATACTGATCGCAATTTTGAGCGATCGCCTGTTCTCCTAACAGTTTTGAGTGACCATATACTCCTAGTGGTTGGGTCTGGTCAGACTCTAAATAGGGTTTGCAAGCATCACCAGCAAAAACATAGTCAGTGGAAATATGCACCAGCAAAGCCGAAATTTGGTGAGCGCTTAGAGCCATACTTTTGGTTGCTTCCGCATTAATTGCCATGGCAAGATCTGATTCTTGCTCGGCTTTGTCAACTGCGGTGTAGGCTGCGGCATTGACGATAATATTTGGTTGCAAAGTTGCAATCAGTTCGGCGATCGCCTTAGGTTGAGTTAAATCGAGTTCTTGCCTGGTGGGGGCGATGATCTCCCCTAAAGGGGCAAGGGTTGTTAGTAGTTCTTGTCCGACTTGCCCGGTACTACCAATTAATAAAATTTTGTTCATTGATTTAAATTTGATTTAGTCAAATAAATCTGCGTTTTTAAGAGTTGGGGCGACTTGGTCTTTAGCTGAGAGAGTCGGGGTGTCTTTGAGTTGCCAATCAATTGCCAATTCTGGATCGTTCCATAGTAGCGATCTCTCGTGTTCTGGAGCGTAATAATTGGTGGTTTTATAGAGAAAATCTGCTGAATCTGAGAGGGTCACAAATCCATGGGCGAAACCTGGAGGAACCCAAAACTGTCGTTTGTTCTCGGCGCTCAACAAGCAGCTTACCCATTGCCCAAAAGTAGCTGAACTTTTCCTGATATCTACTGCTACATCCAAGACTTCACCAACTACCACACGGACTAGTTTCCCTTGGGGTTGTTTGATTTGATAGTGTAGACCCCGCAAAACGTTTTTGCTAGAGCGCGAATGGTTGTCTTGAATAAAATCTAAGTTTACTCCTGTGGCTGAGGCAAATTTTTCTGCGTTAAAGCTTTCCAAAAAAAAACCGCGATCATCGCCAAAAACTTGTGGCTCGACGATCAATACATCTTTGATTTTGGTGGGAATTACCTTCATTGAGAACTTTAAATAATCTAAGTAGCGATGGCAATAAGATACCACGTCGCTGCAACCCAAGTAATGTTGCCTAATTAAATCAGCCAGGGGGTTAGTAAGCTAATGGGGGCGGGAATCATTTCTCCTCTTAAATCTAGTAGTTGTACTATTACTAAATAAATAATGGCGATCGCAATGGAAATAACTCCTGTAATAACTGCCACAATTTTTCCTCTATCCATGCCGATAATATCCTCGTCTAAGCTAAATTACTTACCTTAAGTTTTTAACATTTTTTGCCTAGCTTGGGCTGGAAAGATGACGGAGAATTGCATCTTGCTATTTAGTTCATCATGGCGCGAATATCTTTCAGAAGTCGATAGAGAGTGAAGGGGTGTTCGGGAAATGCTTCAAAGCCGAAATGTTCGTAAAATTTGGCTGCGTTTTCATCTTTGGCATGAACCAACACAGCGCGAATGCCTGCGAGGTCTGCCGCTTGGACTGTGCGACGCAAGGCATCGAGTAAAAGCCCTTGACCGATTCGTTGCCCTTGGAAATTGCGATCGACTGCCAGTCTTGCTAAAAGCATTACGGGAACGGGATGGCGGGCAAGTCCTTTGTTGAGTTTGCTGGGTGATGTGTTGTAGTTGACTTCGCTTACTACCAGGCTGTAATAACCAACGACCATTATGTCTGGCTGATTGTTTGATAGACCTAACCAAGTCTGCGCGCCGTCTTTTTTTTGATTTTGCAGGGCATAGCGAATTAGGAATTGATTAAGGCTATTTACCCCACAGTCAAATGCTTTAATGGGGTGGTTTTTTTGAAGTTTTTCAATATACATTATGCTCTGGATGGTTTTTGAAATTGATACATCTGTTCAATCAAAAACACTTGGTTCGTTTAATAGTCTTTCCATCCGTGAATGCTTGCGAATAGGAGCGTCTAAGGCTGTCTGAAATTTATCCCAAGCTTCGGGCGATAACTCAAATTGTTTTTTTTCGGCTAGAACATTTTCGGCTTCGGTGATGGCGGTATCTAGGATGAATTCGCTTAAGGATTTGTGACGTGTTTCGGCAGCGAGTAATAATTTTTCTTTTAATTGTGGCGATATTCTGATCGCTAATCTTTCGCTACGCAATGAAGAACTCATGATTTATTAATTTCTCTAAGCTGCACTATAATCTAAATATAGCTAGATTGTGCGGACATTGGCAACACAGTTTGATAGCTTTTGGTGTGGAAAGATTTAAATCTGGAATTTCGCGGACTACTAGATCGCAATGGAAATAACTCCTCTGAAAATTCGTTTGCATCCATCAATGAGGATGAGCGATGATCAATTTTTTGATTTTTGCCAACTTAATCAAGATGTGAGTATCGAGCGCAGTTCCCAAGGAGAATTGATCTTTTTGACACTCTCACGGCTTAAGCCAGTGAGATTCTTTTTCAACACTTGTTAAACTGTAGGCAGCCTATTAGTCCACAACTTAACACGCTTAGGCATTGTCAAAACGCCTCTAGCAAAACCACGAGGGTCAAATTGAAACCCGTATTGCCTTGCGACTTTTCGAGCTATTCCAATAGCTCCATTAATATCTGCATTGAACTCAATTACTTGAGACGAACGGTACAACCCACGCTTCACTCTTTTTCCTGATGCCTTCCATCCCTCGGGTTTTTCACCATATACGGGAATAACATCTAGATCCAAATGAGAGGCTTGAGAAGTATAGCTTTCCTCAGTCTCAATAAATCGAATTCCATATTGCTCAGTTAACTGCTCAATTCTTTTCTTGAGCCTGGCTGTGGGAATCTGAACAAACTTTTGATTATTCTTCTTCCCCATCCTAGAGTTTTGTTTTTGTCCTTTGTTCCAACCGAAAACAATAGTTCCAATACTGCTATCTAGGCAATGATTGATAACTATTCTGGCTGCTTTGTTAACCGCATCTCGCATCTGGCGATTGCGCTTGGTTGTTATCTTATCTAGCAAGCTACACCAGAACCCTTGAGCCTTGTTCTCTTTAATTGTGGCTACTCGTTTGTTATACCACTGATTAACCGCTTTAAGGTGCTTACCATCAACAATAAAGCTAGTGTTTACATTGGATATGCAAGTTAACCAGTTATCTAATCCGTGGTCAATTGAAAGAACATTATTTAGCTTGGGACTATTCGATTCTTTTTCCTCTGGTTTAGTCACCCAAACCGCATCAAAGTAACCAGCACGAGGGATTATAGACAGCTCCTTGATTGTTTCCCAATCGAGGTTAGAGGGGAAAGGGACAAAGACCTCTGATAGTCCGAACCAAGCTTTGCAGCTATTTCCTAGAGGAACTCGAACCATCTGCTCTTTTAACTTAAGCCATCTTTTTGGATAGCTTATCTGAAACATCCCTCGCTTTCTATAATTGGGCAATTTCGGTTTATCTTGTAATCCTCCTTGGTAGTAAAGAGTTAACAGTTGTCGATAGCCTGTGAATGCCTCACCAACAGACAAGCAAGTTTGTTGGGCTGCTGAGGTGTATAGGGCTTTCATGTGCGGATTGGTTTTCATTTGACTCGCAAGCCAAAATTTATTCGCATATTTACCAGTCTTAAAATATATTTGCCTAGCTAAATAAGTGGCGCAGTTATACAGCTTATTTGACTCAGAGCATAGATACTCTAAAACTGCTGATAATTCTTTGTTATCAAATAGTCTATTTACTTGTGCTTTATAAGTTTTAGCCATACTATTAATGATATTATTTTTGTTGACAAATATAAAGCTATCAACGTGAGAAAAAAGAGTAGAGGCTACCTTCATAAATCACACTGCCTTGGCTTAGCTACCGTTCATCTTTGTTGGATACCCAAGAGAAGGAAAGCAGTTCTAATCGGCAAAATCAGGAACAGGTTAGCGGAAATTATTAATCAGGTTGCTGTAGAGAAAAATTGGTTTGTTCGTTCGATAGAAATAGCTCCAGACCACGTACATTTATTAGTTGAGTATGACAACACACACTCAATAGCTGAGGTTGCTAGAGCATTTAAGGGTAGGTCTTCGAGATACCTAAGGCAAGAGTTCTCTGACCTCTTAAAGCTCCCCTCGCTTTGGTCAAGGTCTTATTTCTATGAAACTACAGGCAAGGTTAGTACTGCTAAGATTAAGGCGTATATTGAAGACCCACATCATTGGTGACTCAATATCTCCCTCAT
>CALKUU010000187.1 GCA_937996665.1 uncultured Xenococcaceae cyanobacterium
GCTGCCTCCCGTAGGAGTCTGGGCCGTGTCTCAGTCCCAGTGTGGCTGATCGTCCTCTCAGACCAGCTACGGATCGTTGCCTTGGTAGGCCATTACCCCACCAACAAGCTAATCCGGCGTAGGCTCACCCAATAGTGAGAGGTTCCGAAGAGTCCCCCTCTTTCCTCCGTAGAGCGTATTCGGTATTAGCTTGAGTTTCCCCAAGTTATCCCCAGCTACATGGATAGATTCCTACGTTGTACTCACCCGTCCGCCACTCGTCGCCTGGAAAGCAAGCTTTCCATCGTTACCGTTCGACTTGCATGTGTTAAGCATACCGCCAGCGTTCATTCTGAGCCAGGATCAAACTCTCCATGGTAGATTCTTTTACTCACCACCTAAGTGATTTTCTTTTCCTCTATTTTTTGAGTTATCCCTGTGTTTTTAGATCCAGGATATGTGATCTTTTTTGACATTTTTTGCTTGGATTATCTAAGCTGTTTGAAGTCTTCAAACTATTGATTTGTCTAGGTTCTGGGCGCTGCGTCGGAGTTGTTCTCCTCAACCGCGCATTTACCAATATAGGGACTTCCTCCAAAGAAGTCAACCCCCTTTTTCATCTTTTTTGGCTTTTTTTGAGATCTTTTTTCCGAAATCCTTATGTGGTAAGGTATGTGGGCATTAAAATTAATTTTATTTTTTTTGAAATTAGGAAAAATAATCAATGTCTTTGTATTTTCAGGAAATTGTGGCGACATTAAATCAGTTTTGGAGCGATCGCGGATGTCTAGTTGCTCAGTCTTATGACACGGAAAAAGGCGCGGGTACGATGAGCCATCATTCATTTTTAAGAGCAATAGGACCTGAACCCTGGGCAGTTGCTTATGTAGAACCTTGCCGAAGACCTACAGATGGACGTTATGGAGAAAATCCCAATCGAGTCCAACATTATTTTCAGTATCAGGTCTTAATTAAGCCATCGCCTGACAATATCCAAGAAATCTATTTGGAATCTTTAAGAGCCTTAGGGATTAAACCAGAGGATCGTGATATTAGATTTGTCGAGGATAATTGGGAATCTCCGACTTTAGGCGCTTGGGGAGTTGGCTGGGAAGTCTGGCTAGATGGCATGGAAGTTACTCAATTTACTTATTTCCAGCAATGCGGAGGTATTGACTGCAAGCCTGTATGTATAGAGATAACTTACGGTTTGGAAAGATTGGCTATGTATCTTCAAGATGTAGATGCCATTAATAAGATTCGATGGAATGAGAAGACAAGTTACGGAGATATCTTCTTACAGTCGGAAATTGAGCAATGTACTTATAACTTCGAAGCTTCTGATCCAGATTTGCTTTTCAATCTTTTTGGTTTATATGAAAAAGAAGCAACTCAACTAATTGCCAAAGAATTAGTAATGCCAAGCTTAGATTATGTGCTCAAGTGTTCTCATACGTTTAACCTTTTGGATGCGAGAGGAGTTATTGCTGTTACCGAAAGAACTCGTTATATCGGCAGAATCAGAAACATGGCTCGCAAGGTAGCCAAGCTATATATAGAGCAAAGAGAAAGTTTGGGCTTTCCGCTTCAGAAAATATAGATTGAGTAGACTTATGAAAATGGGTTCAAAACAGTCTAGACAACATCAAAATTAATAGTGGGCTAAAAAATCGTCGTTAGGTTTTTAAGAATATGGAGTTTTTTATTGCACTTTGTTTAGGTATTACCCTTAGTGCTGCTTGTGGATTTCGAGTTTTCGTCCCACCTTTAGCAATGAGTTTGGCAGCGAAGTATGGACATTTCCCCTTATCTTCTGGTTTTGAGTGGCTAGGAACAACTGAGGCTGTTATTGCTTTAGCGATCGCCACATCTTTAGAAATCGGGTCTTACTATATTCCATTTGTGGATAACTTGTTAGATCTTGTCAAAATCCCCTTAGCTGCGGGAATTGGGACGGTCATTACTGCTGCAACCTTAGGTCACACCGATCCTGTTTTACAGTGGACTCTAGCTGCGATCGCTGGGGGTGGAGCGGCAGGAATACTAGGAACTTTGGCTAGTTTAGCTAGACTTACTTCGACAGGAGTAACTGGAGGGCTAGGCAATTTTATTATTGCAACCATCGAAGCGATCGGGTCAATATCCTTGTCTTTATTAGGAATAACCTTTCCTCTCTGGACTGCTGGAATTTTAGTTATTTTGGTGGCATTTGTAGTTACCAAAATTTTGGTTAATCCTCCAGCTTGGCTAAAACAAAGTAGTTAAAATCAAGAAGCTTTATTTTGCAATGTAATTAAGACTCAGCTTTTTGATCTTTGTATGGTGTTGTAAAGATTAATATCTTTGGTCGAAATAAGATGCAAAACAAATTAATTAAAAGCTTTAGAAATTAGGAGAAACTCAATCAACACCAATTTCTTAGACTCTAACCGATGAAAATCTACCGTTATAAAATTAGGTTCACCAAATATGAATTAAATAGTTTGAAGTTAAATGATTTAAGTTTTGAAAAACCTATCTATAGTAAAGGTAAAAATAAAGCCACTGTTCTTGTATCCTCTGCTACACCTATCAGTAATTAGCAGAATTCAAAAATATTAATTCAGTGGCAACAGTATCTAATTACATCCTCGCTCTTGACCTCGGTACAACAGGAAACCGAGCCATTTTGTTCGACCGAGAAGGAAATGTCGTTGGTCAGGCTTATCAAGAATTGACTCAACACTACCCCCAACCAGGATGGCTCGAACATGATGCCGAAGAAATTTGGCAAGGTACTTACAGTTGCATCAAAAATGTGATCAGTAAAGCCAAAATTCAGGCTTCAGAAATTGCAGCAATTGGTCTAACAGTACAGCGAGAAACCTGCCTACTCTGGGATAAAAACACAGGAACTCCACTGCATAAAGCAATCGTCTGGCAAGACCGCCGCACTGCCAGTATGTGCGATCGCCTTAAGCAAGAAGGAAAAGCACCACTTGTTCAACAAAAAACAGGTTTAATTCTCGATGCCTATTTCTCGGCAACAAAACTTGCTTGGTTAATTGACTGGGTCAAGCAAAATCAAGCCGATACCAATTGGGATAATGTCATCGCGGGGACAGTTGATAGTTGGGCGTTATGGAAACTGACTGGGGGTAAAGTTCATGCCACCGACAACAGTAATGCTAGTCGAACCATGTTGATGAACCTGGATACTAGCGATTGGGATACTGAACTATTGGAACTGTTTAATATTCCTGCGAACATCATGCCCAAAATCCAGCCTAGTTTGGGAGTTTTTGGAACTACAGACCCCGAACTATTAGGGGCAGAAATTCCGATTACGGCAATTTTTGGCGATCAACAAGCTGCTTTATTTGCTCATGGTTGCGATCGCCCGGGACTACTAAAATGCACCTATGGAACAGGTTGTTTCCTAGTTGCCCAAGCAGGAACCCAGGTTGCCAGATCCAACCAGCAATTACTTTCTACTGTTGCCTGGAGTACTCCTAAGCAGACTAACTATGCACTAGAAGGGGCGATTTTTACCTCGGGGGCATGTATTCAGTGGCTAAGGGACGGAATTGGTTTAATTACTGAAGCTTCAGAAACAGAGACCCTAGCAACATCAGTTGACAGTAGCAATGGCGTTCATTTTGTTCCTGCTTTGAGTGGACTAGGTGCGCCCCATTGGAATATGAATGCGAGAGGTGCATTTTTGGGAATTACGGGTGGAGTCAAGAAAGCCCACATGGTAAGGGCTGTTTTAGAAGCGATCGCCTATCAAGTTAAAGAAGTTGTTGAGGCAGTTAATCATGATCTGCCGCAACCAGTATCATTACTCAAAGTTGATGGCGGCGTAACCAGAAATAACTTTCTTATGCAATTTCAGGCTGATGCCCTCGGAATCCCTGTAGAAAGACCCAAAATTCTCGATGCTACCGCTCAAGGTGCAGCCTTTGGCGCAGGCTTAGCTATCGGCTTTTGGCAAAATTATCAAAGCCTAATTGATAATCGAGAAATTGACCGCGTTTTTGAGCCAGGAGCAGGACAAAAAGCAGCTCAAGACAATTTTCTACCTTGGTCACAGACAGTAGCTAAGGTATTGTAGCGGGTTACTATTCTGAAAATATTGAAAACCAGAAGAAAAATAGTGAATCCACTATGAATGAATAAAAATAATAGTTTCAATCCATAATTTATGCCAAATTAAGAATCAAGATGTTTTAAAATATCTTGATTTTTTTTAATTATTTTTAGCATTTCTTCTACTTCAAAGCAGATCAGTTTAATTTTCTTATCCTTGCTGGTCAATTCAACTTTTGTCCATCTTCACCATGGGAGAATCAAAGCAGTTTTTACCGCAAACATATCTATTAAATTATTTATGGGGAGCAACATAATAAATGCTTAAAAATTTATTCGGCAATAGAGATTCAAAATCATTTTATGTTGAGGATAGGTCTACAGCTAACTCACGAACAGGTTTGATAAGCAATTCACAGAAAAGCTTTACAGAGAAATACCATAGTGCCTCAATAACCAACAGTAATTTGAGATTAACTTATGACTCTGCCTCTCCAGAAAATATTGATTCAGTGATTAAAGCAGCCTACAAACAGGTTTTTGATAATACCAATTTGATGGAAAGTGAGAGAGTCCCTCAACTAGAATCGCAACTTCGCAGTGGACGTATTAATGTCAAAGAATTCATCACCTTACTAGCCAAATCAGAACAATATCGAGCTTTATTTCTGGATAGATATCCTAACTTAAAAACTGTCGAACTTAACTTCAAACATTTCCTCGGTCGTGCCCCCCAAAATCGTCAAGAAATCTCCCAGCATATCCAAATTTTGGTAGAAGAAGGTCTTGAGGCGGAAATTGACTCTTATCTTGATAGCGAAGAATATCAGGAGAATTTTGGCAATGCGATCGTTCCCTTTATCAGAGACGATAAATTTCCTAAAATAAAAAGTAAGGTTGCTTCTAAAAAAATCGATTCTCTCTCTCTGCTCAAAGCGGCTAGCCAGAATGTTGCCAGAAATGCCATTAGAAGTACTTCCTTTAGCCGTCCTCTAGCAACTCCCGTAACTTCAAACTCACCTACCTCTAGCTATACAAGACAAGCAACCCCTCAAACAGTTGCTGTAAGCCAACCAGTAGCCGAACTATATGCTGATAGCCACGTTTCAGATGAAATGATTCAAATGGCAAGATCGATGAAATCATCTACTTTTGCATCTACAAACAACCGTCGAGCCGTCAATATTAATAAGAAGTTTCTGGATATGGCTCGCAATCTTCCTAGTTACATGCGATAAGTCATCCTTGAGATGTTGCAAAATATGATGCTCAAATTTATGACATGAAATTAAGAAAATGAGATTATCTATGTAACTTAATTTTCAAGACTTACCTAGTTTGAGATTAGAAAAAGAGGGGCATAGAAATCTATGCCCCTCTCCAAGAATATCTATTTAGTTTTTTTGAGACCAAATCCTAACTAATATTCAAAAAATAGTTTAGCGATCAATATTAAATAGAGTGGCAACCTCGGTTTGCGTGTTCTTAGCTTGGGCAATTTCTACATAAGATTGGTTAATATCCGCATTGATAGCTACAGTTTTCGCATCATAGAGTTGGGTTGCTAACTTCGGATAAACTCCCACACCAATAATCATGACGAGAAAACATAGAGCGATAAATATTTCTCTAGGGTTAGCATCATTGAACTTCGCATCTGCTGGTAATACACAATTGTTACCGAAACAAACTGCACCTTCATTTTCTTTATTTTTAGCTGCCGCACCACCAATATCGCAGGTAGGCAAAACATCAGAGCGGAAAAATACTTCTCTCAACATCGATAACAAGTAGATGGGAGTTAAGATTAGACCCACAGCCGCTAAGAAAATAGTAACGGTTCGGAAAGAAGAACTATAAATATCGCTGTTGCTAAAGCCAACAAATACAGCCAATTCACTTGCAAACCCACTCATCCCAGGAAGTGCTAACGAAGCCATCGCTCCTGCTGTGAATAGAGCAAATACTTTAGGCATTGCCTGACCAACATTATCCATTTTATCCATGAATAAAGTGTGGGTGCGATCGTAAGTAACCCCAGTTAGGAAGAATAAAACTGCTGCAATTAAGCCGTGGGAAATCATTTGCAACATTGCACCACTGATTCCTAAATCGGTAAAGGAAGCAATCCCAATTAAGACAAATCCCATGTGTGACACTGAGGAATAAGCCAAACGTCGCTTCATGTTGTACTGACCAAAAGAACTGAATGCACCGTAGATGATGTTAATTACACCCAGAGCAACCAAGACAGGAGCGAAATAAACATGTGCATCAGGCAACAAGCCTAAATTTAGACGAATCAGACCATAACCACCCATCTTAAGCAAGACACCAGCCAGAATCATTGACACAGGAGCAGAGGCTTCACCATGAGCATCAGGTAACCAAGTATGAAGAGGAAAAATGGCTAGCTTGACACCAAAAGCAATTAATAAACCGGCATAAAGTGGTAACTGCAAGCTTAAGGGATAGTCTTTATTAGCTAAGGCTGCAATGTCGAAAGTAAGGTTATTGCCATAAAATGCCATCCCTAATCCAGCTACAAGAATGAAGATGGAAGCAGCAGCAGTATAAAGCAAAAACTTAGTTGCTGCATAGCGTCGCTTGGAACCACCCCAAATAGAAACGAGCAGATAAACAGGAACTAATTCAAGTTCCCACATTATGAAGAGCAGAACTATATCTTGAGCTACAAATACCCCAATTTGTGCGGAGTAAAGAAGCAACATTAAAAAATAAAATAGTCGGGGTTTGCGGTCTACTTGCCAAGCAGAAAGCATGGCCAAGGTAGTAACGAAACCAGATAATAAAACTAAAGGTAAGGATATTCCATCTACTGAAACCGCCCATTCTAGTCCCAGTTGAGGAAGCCATGTGTACTTCTCGACCATCTGAAAGTCGGCAATGCTGCCATCGTAGTTATTCCAGAAGGCGAAACACATTAATACAAAGTCGGCGATCGCAATCCCTAATGCGTAGGTGCGGACTTGCTTTCCTTCTTTGTCGGGAATGAAGGGAATCGCTAAGGCAGCAATGAAGGGAAGAGCAATAATCGCCGTGAGCCAAGGAAATTGATCCGCTAACATAATAAGTAAGAATACTTGATTTGTATAGTAGTGATGTCTCACTATCTATTATATGAACAAATGTAACAAAGTAAAAACTTTATTTTAGAAATTCGTATATTACATAACAAAAATAAACCTTACTCTATGGAATTGTCCTCTCAAGAAGCCTTGATTATTTTTTCTCGTTATCCAGAACCAGGAAAAACCAAAACCCGTTTAATTCCTGCGTTGGGAGCTGAGGGAGCTGCTCAATTACAAAAACGCTTGAGCGAACACACCATCAAACAAAGTGAGCAGTTGTTACAGACAAGATCGGTAACCAGAAATATCTACTTTGCTGGGGGAAACAAGAACCTAATGGCAGATTGGCTAGGATCTAAACTAAATTATTTTCCTCAAGCAGTTGGAGATTTGGGAGTAAAAATCTGTTCAGCTTTTACTGACAGTTTTGCGAATAATCAAGAGAGAGTGGTCATTATTGGCATTGATTGCCCTGGAGTAAATAGTGATATTTTGACGACAGCGTTTGAAACCCTCAAAGATCAGCAACTGGTTTTAGGTGCAGCAGCAGATGGAGGCTATTATTTGGTGGGCTTACAAAAAAGTGCTGCATCATTAGCTCTACCAAAGTTATTTAGCAGTATTAATTGGGGGACATCGGAAGTGTTAGCAGCTACTCAAAATATTGCAGAAGATTTAGGTTTAACAATTGGCTATTTAAAAATGCTTAGAGATCTGGATCGCCCTGATGATCTGGATCTAGTTGATTTGATTGAAGCTTAGACCAAAATTGTGAACGCAAAAACATTAACAAAATTTTGGGGCAATATTCACCTTAAATTCAATTGAGATATAGTTAGACGATCGCTATTTTCTCAACTTGCAAATGAACCCATGAAATGGCAACTAGCATCAAGAGAGCAACCACCAGAATGGTTTAAGACAGCAGTCAAAGCCTATTTTCCCAATTCCGATGGCAACTTTGCCAGTCAATTACTTTGGCAAAGAGGAGTGAGAGAAGTAGAACAACTCCCCGCTTTTGTCGATCCTACTTGCTACTCGCCAACTAACCCTGATGCCTTCGGGACAGAAATGGATAAGGCGATCGCCCGACTAACCACCGCTTTTGCCAACAAAGAAGCAATTACAATTTGGGGCGACTTTGATGCTGATGGGGTAACAGCGACTAGTGTTTTATGGGAAGGCTTAGGAGAGTTTTTTCCACAAGATATCCTACTGGGCTACTATATCCCCAATCGTATATCCGAATCCCATGGTCTCAACCATTCAGGAATTGCCAAGATCGCTGCGACTGGCACAAAAATCATTGTTACTTGCGACACGGGCAGCACCAATATTAAAGAAATTGAATACGCCAATAAATTAGGAATTGATGTCATCGTTACAGATCATCACACTCTGCCAGATCAAAGACCGCCAGTTACGGCAATTATCAATCCTCGCTATTTCCCTAAAGATCATCCCCTGTATTCGCTTTCAGGAGTGGCAGTTGCTTACAAACTAGTCGAGGCACTCTATCAAGCACTACCCCACATACCCAAACAACCTGTAGAGGACTTACTCGATTTGGTAGCGATCGGCTTAATTGCTGATTTGGTGGAGCTAAAAGGTGATTGTCGCTATTTGGCACAACAAGGAATTAACCAACTCAAAAAACAAGCCCAACCATCAACAGCTAATCGTCCTGGGGTAACTAAGCTCTTGGAACTCTGCAAACGCAACGGCGATCGCCCTACGGATATTTCTTTCGGACTAGGCCCCAGAATTAATGCGGTCAGTCGCATTCATGGAAATGCAGACTTTTGTGTGGAGCTACTGACGAGTAGAGACCCTCAGCGTTGCCAACAGCTCGCCCTAGAAACTGAATTAGCAAATGCTAGGCGCAAAGAGTTACAGCAAAACACTTTCGGGCAAGTCGCCAGGAAAATAGCTCGCCTCGATCTTTCCACTACCAATGTAATTATTTTGGCAGATGAACAATGGCAGGGAGGGGTTTTAGGCTTAGTAGCTGGGCAAATTGCCCAAGAATATAATCGACCAACGATTCTTTTAAATGTAAGTAGTGATGAAGAAGGGCATGTTTATCTCAAAGGTTCGGCGCGATCGGTTAATGGGATTGATCTCTATCAGTTAGTAAATTCCCAAGCCCACTTACTTCATCGTTTTGGTGGACATCCTTTTGCAGCAGGATTAAGTCTACTCCAAGAAAATTTGCCTTTGTTTCAACAGGGCATCGAACAGAAACTCAGACAGCAACTAGATATTACGCAACTAGAAAAAACTTTAGCCATTGATTTGGAAGTGACAGTTGCAGACCTTGGCAAGCAACTATTTCAGGAGCTAAAAATCATTGAGCCTTGCGGGATGGGAAATCCTCAACCAACT
This sequence comes from uncultured Xenococcaceae cyanobacterium, assembly GCA_937996665.1. Taxonomy (GTDB): domain Bacteria; phylum Cyanobacteriota; class Cyanobacteriia; order Cyanobacteriales; family Xenococcaceae; genus Hyella. The sequence goes on from CALKUU010000187.1 coordinate 9,525, forward strand.
TTGTTAATTAAAAACTGCCGCTTTCAAAACATCTGGAATCGCAATATTAAAGATAAAAAAGGAGGAAAGGTAAAATTTCTGAAAACCACTTTTGATCTAGTAGATTCCCTAACTAATCAAACTTTCCCAGGAATCTGGTGGGGTCATAATAAAGATGAAGTCCCTGAAGATGCTGAGTGCAATGTCGTGGTGGAGCTAGATTTTAATACCTACAATAAACGCTATGAAATCCGCTTACTTGATTTACAAACAGCTCACTCAGAATTTAGCCTAGCGGAAGATCAAGACCCAACAGATCAAATTGCCGAACAAATTATTGATCGCCGTAATCAAGGTCAGCAACAAATAGATCCAGAACCAGAACAATTTCCTGAAATCGCTTATCTCCTTCAAAATCAATGCCCTGTGCAATGGAATGAAATTCAACAAAAGTATTACCAAGCCAGCAAGCAGCAACAAAAACTAGTACTCAACTATAATCAACCAGACCCCCAGGAAATGGCTGAAACCTGGATGCAACTAGTGGGCATAGTTAAATATTTGGTACGAACCCAAAAACCAGTCAGCAAAAAACAAATCACCACCAAGTTAACCATCAGCGATCGCGCTTTTGAGTTAGGATTAGAAGCCCTAAGTAAAATAGGTTTTAGCTATCAGCAGCAACAAAATAGTTATCAGTTTATTTATAATCAAAACCAAGTTGCAGACCAGGCGATCACCGCAATTAATCTTTTTTTAGAAGTAGTTGCCGAAGAACATTTTCAGCAGTCTTATTTCTCTCAAGTACCTTTACCGATAATTACTAAACACCTGACAGCCTAAAATAGCTAAAATCCCTCGAACAACTATATGACTTTCGCTTTAGTCAAAAATAAGAATAATATTGACTTTCTGCCCCGCTTTTATCGCTTATCTTTTGTCTCAGTACTCTCCAATATGATGATTCCCCTAGCGGGGTTATGCGATACAGCTTTTTTAGGACATTTACGAGATATTCAACCTTTGGCAGGGGTTATTTTAGCCAGTATTCTCTTTGACTATCTCTATCGAATTATCAAGTTTTTGCGGAGTAGCACTACTGCCATGACAGCCCAAGCAGTGGGCAAGGGTGATAGCCAAGGAATTATTCTCGCAGGTTTAAGAAGTGGCTTAATTGCGATCGCGATCGCCTTGTTAATTCTACTCCTGCAATACCCAATCCAAAAACTGGGCTTTGCTATCCTTTCAGGCTCACCAGCGATCGAAGCTTCGGGAGTGGAATATTTCAACGCGAGAATTTGGGGTGCGCCCGCAGTTCTGCTCAACTTTGTTTTGATTGGTTGGCTTTTAGGTAAAGAAAAAAATAGCTTTGTCTTGCTAATCTCAATTATTGCCAATGGCTCTAATGTTTTATTTGACTACCTGATGATTTATCGTTGGCACTGGGCAAGCTCGGGGGCAGGTTTAGCTACAGCCTTAAGTCAATATTTAGCTTTAATCGTTGCCTTGATCGGGGTGGCTTTTAATATCAATTGGCAGGAGTTAAGCCCAGCGCTTAAACAAATCTGGAAAAAAGAATCTCTGCAAAGTGCGGTTAGCCTCAAACTCAATATTCTGGTTCGTTATATTACGATAATTTCTGCCTATTCGATCTTTACGAATATCAGTGCAGGCATGGGGACTAACCTACTAACCGAAAATGGTTTACTGCTGCAAATTGCCCTCTTGAGTCAATTTACAATTCAAGGTGTAGGAATGACAGTGCAAACTTTAATCGGTAACTTTAAAGGTAAGGGTGATTATCAAAAAATGATTCCTTTATTGTTAATTGCAATTGTCAGTACTTTAGTAATTTCTTTGGCATTTGCGGGTAGTGCGATCTTGTTTCCCGAAACTATTTTTGGCATCCTTACTAACCATACAGATATCAGCAAGGAGATTGTTAAATATACGATTTGGCTCTTACCTTTATTAGTTTTTACGGCGATCGTTTTTATGTTAGAAGCCTATTTTATTGGCTTAAAAGAAGGCAAGATTTTACGAAACTCTTCTTTGATCGCTTTTGTAATTGTCTTTATTCCTTTAATTCAACTCACCATTAAGTTGCAGAGTATTAATTTACTGTGGTTCTCGCTAACTGCTTATATGGTTAGTTTGATGTTCAGCTTAGCGATTCAAATACCTAGAATTCAAAAGAGAATAGCTACAGCAGAATAAGACTTTTCAATAGCAAAAAATCAGTTACTTAAACACAACATAAATTGCCAATTTTTTAATAAATTAAATATTTAAAGCCAAATAACTATTTAGAATCGATCCTACATTTCGCAGATAATTCAGCTCTAAATCGCCCAAACATCGAACTAATCGCTTTTTATCAAAAGTATTTGGTTCTATAGCAATAATAGTACTCTCAATATTTAAACCATTCTCTTGGGTTGCTGGGACACGAACCACTACAGGAGCTATCTTTTTTGCCTTAATGACAGTCGAAGAAATAGGCAACAAAGTAACCTTAGATCTAACCTGATTAAAATCGGTTGGAGAAATAATTAAAGCAGGTCTAGTCTTATTGATTTCACTACCTACACTGGGATCGAAACAGACTAACCAGATACTTCCGCATCGATAATCGAGCAATATTCTTCCTCCTCGCTCCAACCTAAATTTAATTCATCAATAGCCGATGCTGCCTCTAACATTGCCGTCCTTTTTTGCTTGAGTGCTTCTTGCTTTATCAAATAATTAATTAGAGCACTACGATTACGTTTAGCCAAATCTGGATGGGTTAAAACTAAGCTATCTAAATCCTTCTCTAATCCATCTTCTAGAGAAATAGAAATCTTACTCATAAGAAGTATTTGCTACTAAATCAGAGACTAATAGTAGCATAAAAAGTAGGATTTTTTATCAGGCAACTTGCCATCCCCGGCTCAATAACCTGCAAAAAAATCACAGAATTTCTCGAATTGTTTCTAAAAAAACAAAGTACGAGTCGTTTTACCATCTGTTAGCTAAAAAGCACAATTTTTCGGTAACGGCTCAACAGTTGCCAAATCAGCAGCAAAACCCACAGGTAAAGTAGACTCAATAAAACCAGCCTCAACAGACCCCTTATTCGCCAG
>CALKUU010000188.1 GCA_937996665.1 uncultured Xenococcaceae cyanobacterium
CCTAATCCGCCCACTGCTGCCAAGCCCACATCCAAACGCCCGACCCCTTGCAAAACCATTTGTCCTAGACCTTCAACTGCAATCATTGAGGTAACAACAGACATCGACAGAGCCATGAGAATAGCTTGATTTACCCCTGCCAAAATAGTTGGCATTGCTAAAGGGATTTGTGCTTCCCAAAGCAATTGCCTCGGAGTCGAACCAAAAGCGATCGCCGCTTCGACTACTTCTGGGGAAACCTGTCTAATCCCGAGATTAGTAAGCCGAATCAACGGCGGAATTGCAAAAATGATCGTGGCAATTACCCCAGGTACTTCCCCAATCCCAAATAACATCACCACAGGAACTAGATAAACAAACGAAGGGAGAGTTTGCATAATATCGAGAATGGGGCGAATGATTCTCTAGGCGCGATCGCTCTTTGCACAGATAACTCCTAAAGGAATTCCTACTACCAAGCAAAATACCAAGGCGGTAATTACCAAAGAGAGAGAAACCATTGCCTGCTCCCAAACATCGATCAAGCCAATCAGAGTTAGAGAAATAATGATATAGAGAGCAACTTTTTTACCTGCTAGTTTCCAGGCAATAAGTGCGATCGCAATAATGAAAATCAAAGGCGGAACCGCGTTAAGAAGTCCCTCAATATTTTGCAGTGTCCAGCGAATTGGCAAACCAATGGTTTGAAAAAAAGGACGAAAGCGATCGACTATAAAGGCGATTAGATTATTGATCCAGTCATCGAGTGGAATTGTGTAAAGCTGAAATGGATTGAGGATCTTATCTATTGTTGTCATCAAGATGGGACTCTACTCTTTTCAGTTTTTTTGGTAATTATTGCTGAGCTTCTTTGATCCAGCTAGCAAACAACTCTTGATTCTTTTCGACCCATTCCTCGGCATGACGACGGATATCTTGGGGTTTGTTTTCACCCTCTTTAATTCGTAAGCTTTCTTGATTAATATCTGCAACAGGAATTTGCACTAATTCAAACCAACGTTTGGCGATGGGATTGGCTGCTAAAAATTTTTGATTGGCAACGATGCGTTGTTGAGTCTTGGGTAAACCTAAGTTTTTCCCATTTATTGAGGTATCCTCTTCGGTAACTTTGCCACCGCTTTCTGGGAAAGAAGTAAAGGGAACTTCCAGCCAAATTACATCTTGTTCGGGTACTAACACCGAACTAATCCAGTGGGGATTATAGGCATAGAAAATAATCGGTTCTCCCTGTTGATGGCGAGTAATACTGTTTGCTAGTAAAGCAGTATATTGTCCTCGGTCTTGTTCGACGGTACCTTCTAGACCATAGGCTTTAAGCTGATAATCGATATTTAACTCGCAAGCCCAGCCAGGATTACAGCCAACTAAGTTAGCCTTGCCGTCGCCATCGGAGTCAAAGAGTTTCGCAATCTTGGGGTCTTTGAGTTGTTCGAGATTAGTAATCTTGTGTTTATCTGCGGTTTTTTTATCTATTTGATAGCCTTGGATGCCATTGGGGGTTAGGTTGCCAATCCCTATTAGTTTTGCTGCTCCCCCAGCTTTATCAAAAAACTGTTCATGCCCTGGATTGTAATAAACAATGCTGTAATCAAGATCTCCATTCGCCAAGGAAAGATAAAGGGCTGGATATTCAATTTCTTTGGGTTTTGCTACTTGGTAGCCTAGTTTCTCTAAACCAATTTTGACTACTTCTGTCTGAAAATGTTCTTCAATCCAGCTACTATGGGCAGTGCGCAAAGTTACTTGTGATGGTTTGCCATCAACATTTGTAGTTGATTGAGGCGCTGATTGACAAGCCGTTACTCCTGCTAGCAAGATAATTGAGGCTATTTTTAAACTAATCTTGGATAATCTGGTGATGAACATTAGGCGATCGCTTATCTATTGCAGAATATTTTGAGCATCGTAGATATCTTGAAGAAAAGACCGAATATAGTCATTGGCTGGTTGGTTGATAATTGCCTTGGGGGTGCCAACTTGGATAATTCTACCCTCTTTCATTACCGCAATGCGATCGCCCAGTTTGCAAGCTTCATGAACATCGTGACTGATAAAAATAATCGTTTTTTGGAACTCGGTTTGTAACCTTAGTAATTCTTGTTGCATTCCTCGCCGAATCAGAGGATCGAGGGCGCTAAAAGGCTCATCCATTAGCAAAATCTCAGCGTCGGTAGCTAAGGCACGAGCTAAACCAACTCTTTGTTTCATGCCACCGCTCAGGTCGCTGGGCGATCGCTCTGCCCACTGTTCTAAACCAACGCTGGCTAAGGTGTCTAAACTTTTTTGACGACGTTTAACTTTCGCAACTCCTTGCATTTTTAGACCATATTCAACGTTTTCTGTAACGCTCTTATGGGGGAATAGCCCAAATTGTTGGAACACCATCGAAATTTTATGCAAGCGAATCTCACGCATTCTCTTTTCACTAACATGGGCAATATCTTCGCCATCGATGTAAATATGTCCGCTGGTGGGTTTAATCAAACGGTTAATGCAGCGAACTAAGGTTGATTTACCCGAACCAGACATACCCATAATTACAAACAGCTCACCTTGTTTGATCTTGAGATCAAGATCGGCAATGCTGACAACCTGATTAGTTAGTTGCAAAATATCATCTCTGGTTTTCCCCTCCCGAAATAGTTTGAGAGCAAGATGGGGTTTATCTCCGTAGATCTTAATCAGATTCTCTAGGCAAATTTTGAATTCAGAGTTTCCCATTATCTTGAGATCAGGCTGGGTGGGTTTGGTTTCCAATACATTAGTCAACTGCCACGAATCTTGCTAAGCAAGCTAATAGGCGATCACATCGATTTATTTGCAAACAAACTAACAGATAGAAAATGTTTTTAATTTGTTTCTAAACTATGGTGATAAAACAATAAAACCCTCTGTAACTTCATTGAACTCTAAATTTTTTTTGAGTTTAGATATACATAAATTAATGTCTAGACTATATACATTATCTATCTGATCACAATGCCATTCAAATATAACTACCCACATACTTTGTGAAGGTAATAGTACATTCAATAAAGATTCTAAAGTGAGATGCACTCAGTTAGAAATCGCTGAATTGTCCTGTGATAGAATACTTTTTTGTTACAATTTAAATTTTTTTTTAAATGAGAAATAAAAATTTTAGTAAATTAGTAGTTACGAAATTATTAATGCTTGCTGTTTTAACCCAAATTCTTCCCGTTATCACAAAATCTGCTGCTGCGAAAAAACCTCATCCTCACAAACATAGAACTAATAGTTCTCAAAATAATAATTACAGTCACTCCGCCAGTTTGAACCAGATTCAAAGAGCAAATCTAGTGAATATTCTCCAAGGGCGCGACCGCGACTTTGATTTGAGTCCCGCAATTAGAGTCGAAATAGACAATGGAGTAAGTTCATTACCACCAGGTATCCAAAAAAAGCTAAATAAAGGAAAACGTTTGCCCCCTGGAATTGCAAAAAAAACTGTATTGCCTAAAGCGGTAAACCGTCACTTGAATATATCTTCAGATGCCACAATTATTGCGATCGGTTCTTCGGTAGTAATTATTAACCCTCAAAATATAATTTTGGATGTTTTGCATAGTATTTTTTAGATATTAAAGGAAACAACCTACAATGAGATTGTCTCCTTTATCTTTCAAGAAGCTAATTCAATAAACTAAGGGGATTAATTTCTTGGTTTGTTGAGTATATGTTTGGTAGTCTTCCCCAAATTCTTGGAAGAGCATTTCTTCTTCAATAATAATTCTGTTACTAAACCATCTTGAGCAGACTAGGGTTAGAGCTAACAAACTTAGCCAACTTTGTAAGAAGGTACAAAAGCCAATAAATAGCAGTAGATAGCTAGTATAGATAGGGTGTCTAACTTGAGCGTAAATTCCCGAAGTAACTAACTTGTGTTGATCTTTGATTGTTAAGCGATCGAAAAATTCCCCAAGGGTTTTGACTGCTACTTGGTTCAAGATTACACCACTCAAAATCAGGATAATTCCCATAACCGAGAAGAGGATATTATTCAGCGTATTTTCTTTGCCAAATTGAAAATGCTCGTAAATACCCGACCAATGAACCGCAACTAGCCCAACGACTCCAATTAGGCTGGCAACTCGACCAGATAAGCTTTTGAATTGTCTATTATCCTCTCGGTTTGCTAAGCCTCCAAATTTTGTAGCTCGCCAGACAGTAGGGATAAAAAATAGTAGATAACTAGCTACCAAAAAACAAATTTTCCAACTGAATAATTGCTTTTCTAGGTAAGCAGGTAAAACAATTAACAAACCAATTAGGACAACTAACGATAAAAATATTTTGCCGAATCTAAACGCAGTTTTCATAACGTAAGCAAACCGATAAGACTTTGGACTCAATGTTAGGTGCAAATCTTTAGTAATCGACTAAGGCGTTATAAATTTTCTAGAATTTGGCTTGCTACTTGGGATGGTTGCGATCGCCTTCTATTTACAATCCGCCTGTGGTTTGGGCAAATAAACTAGCAAAATCTTTGGTAACCGAGGCTTTGGGATCATCCTCTCGTTTTGAAACGACATCAAAGGCTTTATTGCGTGCATTGGCTTCGCTGAGGGCATTAACTACCAAGTTTGCGACATCTTCTCTAGGTAGGGAGTTGGTTGCACCTTCAGGGGAATTTTTTGATAACAAACTATCGTCTCTACCTACTACTAATTCTCTAACTCCACCTGGTTCGTTTAACAATCCACCTGCATGAATGATGGTGTAGTCTACCCCTGAGTCGATGAGGTGCTGTTCTGCCTTACGTTTCCAGACTAAGATGTTGCCGTTACCCATGCGATTGAGCATATGGTTTGGGTCTGTCCCACCCATCGAACCAACTAAAACAATCTGTTTGACTCCTGCTTGCTTGGCTGCTTCGATTTGGTTGACCTGTCCGTGATAATCAACTTGTTTGGGCATTCCTTCGGGATCGTAGGCAAATTTGGGTGGGTTTCCTTCTGAAGGTGGGGCAACCATTTTGGGGCTAGCACTGGTGAGAATAACCAAGGCATCGCAACCAGCGATCGCATTTTCGATTTGAGTTTTGTTGGTAACATCACCAAAAACAAGGTTGTCGGTTGAGTTGAATAGCTGCTGGGCTTTTTCTGGCGATCGCGCAAACCCCATTACTGCAAATTCTTCTGGTTGATTTTTCAGCTTTTGGAAAACTAAAGAACCTGTCTGTCCTGTCGCACCTGTGACTAATACTTTTTTCATTGTTGCTAGTTTAAAATTCACTTCTTAAAGTAGCATCTAGAGTGATCGGCGATCTTGGGTGAATTTGCAAGCAGCTTTGGCAGTGCGATCATTGCATAGGAGATCGCTAAGATTAGCTGTAAAGAGTAAGGTTATTTTTTTAGTCTGGTTGCTGGTAAGGTGATCGCTCAATTTCCCCAGTATTCTCCAGGAAGTTCCTTCTTTTTAACAGTAACTCTGCCAACTTTCTTCCCTGACATTCTCAATAACTCATCACCTGAAAATTCAAAACCAAGTTTGAGTGCTATTTGTGCAACTTCATCTGCTGTTGAGGAAGCTTGCACCTCAGCTTTAAGTACGGGGTCAGATTGCATTTTCTTTAAAAATGCTTTGAGTTGATCTAAAGCCATATTTTAAACTCCTATTCTCACTCCTTGCTGTTGCGAACTTGCTGATAAGTATAAGGGACTCTGAATATTCATTATCACAAAATCCTAAC
>CALKUU010000189.1 GCA_937996665.1 uncultured Xenococcaceae cyanobacterium
TTCTGTTAAAAAGTTAGCTTATCAGAACCTAAGTTCACTATCTTAATTCAAGTTCTTTTTTATCAAAAACATTATCCTTCAAAGTCACTATCTGTCATCGCATCGGTTGCAGCTTGAGCAGTTCTAGATTCACCAAAAACACTAGAATATAATAGTCCAGCTAAAACAGCTCCAACGATGGGGGCTAACCAAAATAGCCAAAGTTGAGAAATAAGTTCCGCTCCGGCAAATAGAGCAACCCCAGTACTGCGGGCAGGGTTAACAGAAGTGTTGGTAACAGGAATACTAATCAGGTGGATAAGGGTTAAAGCCAAACCGATCGCAATAGGAGCAAACCCACCAGGAGCGCGACGATCTGTAGCGCCAAAGATAACGAACAAGAACATAAATGTCATAACCACTTCTGTGATTAGGCAGGTAATTAGAGGGTAGCCACCAGGAGAGTGAGCGCCAAAACCATTAGTTGCTAACGGGTTAGATCCTGCAAGTGCGAAATCTGGATTCCCACTAGCAATCAGGTAAACGATAAACCCACCTAAAGTTGCACCCAGTACTTGAGCAACAATGTATGGGAGCAAGTCCTTACCAGGAAAGCGTCCTCCTGCCCAGAGACCAAAAGAGACGGCAGGGTTTAAGTGACAACCAGAAATATGACCGATCGCAAAAGCCATGGTCACAACTGTTAGACCAAAAGCCAAAGAAACACCCAAAAATCCCAAACCGATATTGAACCCAATAGCTTGATCTGAGCCATCAGCAGAACCAATATCACCACGGAAGACAGCCGCTAACACCGCTGAACCACAACCGCCAAGAACTAACCAAAATGTACCGATAAATTCGGCAAGATATTTTTTCATATTTTTAGAAATTGTATTTCTATATTTACTTAAAGCTACAAAAGTATTACTTGCTGCTTAACTAGGTTATTCTAAACAAAAATATCAGGGCATCTCCATTTTTTAGTTAAAGTTTAATTATTTAGTCAAGGTACACATTTCAGACATAAATATGTAATTTTTCCATAAAAAACAATACCATCTCCCTAGAAAACAACTTGTTTTTCACGAAAAAAGATTTATTGCCTACAAAAAGAGAATAAATAATTACGCCAGATTGCTTGTCTTTTTACAGAAATAAGCTTACTTTCTACGACAATTGAAAAGATGACTAACGATAATTAAATTAATATAGAAACCATTTACATTTATCAACCTATCTTTAATGATTTTTTAGCTGAAGTTTTCATAATCTGACGTTGCTGAGTCAAAGTAAAATTTTAAAATGTCACCCTTAAAATAAATTCAGAAACAGCAATTATCCATCAATAGGCAAAGCTGCTAGTCCTCGCTTGTCCTCGAATGGGAAAATGGGGAAATGAAGGAATGAGGATATCCCTATAAGACAGCACATATTTATCTTGTGTGCTTCCTCTCTCAAATCAGAAACTGCCCTACAACCTTTATTAGAGAATTAGAACAATTTACTTGGAAAAAATTCAATCTAATACAGAGAAGTCAAGACTTTAATTAAGTGATCTTTATTTTGAGCTTAGCTGCGCCAATCGTTGCCGATATTTTGCGCCGATCGCCTGAGGAGAGTAATCACGCAAAATTTTGACTTTGCCTCTCTTGGCGATCGCCCTAGTTTGAGTTTCATCCTCAACCATCTTGGTCATTAACCAGGCAGCATGACTAATATCTGGCTCTGCCCAAACTTGATTTCCCCAACAAGGATACTCATCTTTTTGAACAGGAACTAATCTATAATCAACGGGAAAACCCGTGTCCTGATTAATAAAATCTTTGGTTCCCGAATAATCAGTAGCAATCACAGGTTTGTTAAGCAACATCGCTTCTGCGGGGGTAAAACCGAAACCTTCGGAGCGATGCAAAGAAATATAGCAGTCGCAGCAATTCATCAAAGCGAAAGTGTCTGGATAAGTCATTTCTTGGTTAAGCACAATAATATCCGACTCATCCGCAGTTTGTGCCTGTAATTTAGCTAGATTCTTTCCTTCAGGATCGTAGCCACGAGTTTTGATTACTAGGGCAGTAGCAACACCAGAGCTTTTCCGAAAAGCTAATCGGTAAGCCTTAATTGCAGCGATCGGATTTTTTCTAGTAGCAAAAGAAGAAAAATCAAAATTAAAGTGAAACAAAAAGGTGTTGCTCGGTAGCCCAAAATAACTGCGATCGCGCGATTTAAAATTAGTTAGAGTAACAGCGATCGGCATCCACAATACAGGAATTCGTAAGGCTGATTGAAAGGTGGTTTGAATAAAACGGGAAGCAGCCCAAACCTCATCAATTCCCTGATAATTAGCTATCCATTGTTGAGGAAACTTACTCAATTCCCAAAACGGCATATTAATAAGATATTGAGCAGATTTAGTTTTACGCTTAAGACGACGACGAACTAAGCCCAACTGATCGGCATTGATATTTAAAATTTGAATAGGCGCATCAATAGTCGAGCTAAGCAAATCATCAATCGAGGTCTGTGCTTGTCGCGCCTTAGTATTAAAGGTAACGTTGTAACCTTGAGTTTCAACCTCAGCTTCTCTAAGACTTTCAGCTAACATTCGGGCAGCATTACCAACACCAGTTTCTGCTTTTAAATAACCAATAACACTGACCTTAAAATCTGGTGATTGAGGATTAACCGAGCTGAGATAATGCTTGGTAAGGGTATCAACCACGGGCAGAATAAAGTAGTCATCAAGTTCATATTCTGAAGCTAAATTCTGGACAAAGTAACTACAATAATCGAGGCGATGATCAGAATTTTCTAAGTTGAATACTCGTTGCAAATCTGGTCTATGCGACCAAAGATAGGACATCAGGTTAGTTACTAAACCTGGCAAAGGATGATTAGCTGTAATTGCAGGTTGATTAAGATAATTGCCAAAAGTTGCAAAAGGATTTTCTTGCCAAGGTTTTAGCAGCTCTTGATTATTCAGATCTCGATAACACTGGCGGATAATTTTAGCGATCGCAACATTATTGCTAAATCGACCATAACCATAAACTGGGCAAAACCCTCCAAAATCAGCAACCTTAGATAATTGAGCTAAGTAATGATCAACAAGTGCTTGCAGAGCAGGTTGTAAGTTGCCCTTAAAACGAGTTGTCTCTAACGAAAGGCGGTGAGGTTGCTGCGGGTCGAAGCCAGCAAAATTAAAAAAGATTAGGGGTTCGTTATCGACATACCAAGTATTTCCGCAATAGATATTTTGCTTGTAGGTTAAGTTTCTTTGGTTTAAATTCCAATAAGCAAGATTTAAACTGCGATCGCGCAAAATAACCACGCGATCAGAGAATGCTGGGAGCAAATCAACAAACTTTTGGTCAAGGAAAAGACCCTGATCTTTTTGGTCTAAACATTGATAACGACAACGCCGAGACCACCAACCAAGAAAATCAAGACTATCAGGCTTATTTTTAATCGCAATAAAACCCAAATTAAAAATACCAACCTGCATAATACTGAGGTCAGAATCTAATCCAGTCAGTTCTGTTGAGACAGAGTCATAAGGTTCGCTTAGATGAGGAGTCAACACAAAACTAGCCCCTCCGGCCAAGGCTCCAATCACAGGATCAAGCGGGGCAAACAATTCAATGCTCGGATCTAAATAAATCACCTCAGCAAAATTGCGTTGTTCGAAAAGCCAAGCGATCGCAAAAGGCTTAATTGCCGCCTTAAATTCAATAGACTCATAACGAAAAGCAAAATCAGCAAAATTAGAAATCACCAACTTCTCAGCCAGCAATATTTCGACTTCAGCAATACCCAAATTAATTTTTGGATCAATTTTATCGGCTAAGCAAAGAAATAAAGATGCTTCAGGATGATGGATTTTGAGAGAAGACAATAAAACTCTCGCAGCAGCAAAATCTTGACCAGAACAAATAGTAACAATAGCTCTTTGAGATTTATTGACAGTCATGAAGAAGTTAGTCAAGAAAAAGATAAGGCGATCAAACAAAAACTCGGGTAGATCGCTAATTGCAGAGAACCATATCACGACCAGCCACTTAAAGATTAAGCAAAAATAACCGACTAATTGCACTCAAGCAAGAACCTAAACCAAAAAGGCTAGGGACAATCACTCGAATTTAAATTAAAAACTTGATTTATGAATCCAAATCGAGCAATTCATTATTTTTAGGGGCTACTGGCAAAATAATTTAAATTTTACAAAATTAAACCTTACTTTTTAACTTTACAATTTCAAAAATAAGGTTTAAAGATAGTGACTAGAAACAAGCTTGATTTTGATAAAAAGCAAAAATATAATCAACTTGGGAAGCAACCTCAAATTTCATGCCGAGAAATTAATTACCTACGTATTTCTACGGACATGTATCCAAAAAACAGCCTCATAAAATTGATCTTACTAGTATTTACTGAGTAAAAGGGCAAGATCTCCGCAATCTTTATTTACAAAATGAATTCCTTGCAACAAGTTATTAAGTTTAATTAATCGACGTCCCTTTATTAATAATTCTGGATCATTATTAGTCGTCCTGGCAAAAGAAATTGTTTTTAAGATTTTTTTTATTTTTGTAGTTTTAATTACCATTTCTTCTCAAAAGTCGTATCAATTAAGTCAGATTGCTGAAATACAGAAAACTTTTAAATGATGTTATTTTCAGCTCTAAGTTGGGCAATCTAAGCCTAAGAGGAGCGATGTCAAGTAACTTATGCCCACCTCTAAACCGTCGTCATTGAGAAACCCCTGTCATGCTAGCTAGTTCTTTGTACGCTGAAACCCAAGAAAATGATGATCAGTCTGCCGTTAAGGTAGATAACCCCGGAGAAAAAAAAGAAAGCCCTGAAAAGTTAAATGAAGAGCTTGTCGAATTAGATTTTGAGAATACTGAGACAGAAAATACCAGCCGTAGAGCTAGTCGAACAACTACCGACTTAGTAAGACTTTACCTCCAAGAAATTGGTAGAGTTCCTCTTTTAGAAAGAGACGAGGAAGTATCTGAAGCCCAAAAAGTACAACGCCATATTTGCATTATTGAGCAAAGAGAGAAGATGGCGGAAACAGGTGACGAAGTAATGACAGAATTCGTCAAAATGATCAATATTCATGATCGCCTTGTTACCCAATTAAGCCACCGTCCCTCAATCAAAAGATGGGCAAAAGCAGTCGACAAAGAAATTCCTGATCTCCAAGAAATTATTGAAAAAGGCAAAAACCGCTGGTCAGAAATTTCCGGGCATGCAATCAAAGAACTAGAAAAGATCCAACGAGACGGCATTCGTGCCAAAGAGCACATGATTAAGGCGAATCTTCGCCTAGTGGTTTCGGTAGCTAAAAAATATCAGAATCGTGGCTTAGAACTACTCGATCTCATTCAAGAAGGAACTCTTGGTCTAGAGAGAGCAGTAGAAAAATTTGACCCCACCAAAGGATACCGCTTTAGTACCTATGCCTACTGGTGGATTCGCCAAGGTATTACTCGGGCGATCGCTACTCAAAGTCGGACAATTCGCCTCCCTGTGCATATCACAGAGAAGCTCAACAAAATCAAAAAGGCACAGCGCAAAATCTCTCAAGAAAAGGGACGTACTCCTCGGATCGAGGATCTTGCTCAAGAGCTAGATATGACAGCTTCTCAAATCAGAGAAGTTTTACTAAGAGTTCCTCGCTCTGTTTCTCTAGAAATTAAAGTCGGGAAAGAAAAAGATACTGAGCTTGGTGACCTATTAGAAACAGAAAGTGCTTCGCCAGAGGAAACTTTAGTTAGAGAGTCTTTGCAAAAGGATTTACAGTATCTGCTCTCAGAACTCACCAGCAGAGAAAGAGAAGTTATTCAAATGAGGTTTGGCTTTGGTGGAGAAAAACCATTTTCTTTAGCAGAAATCGGTCGTTGTCTAGAATTATCCAGAGAACGAGTAAGACAGATTGAAGCCAAAGCTCTCCAAAAACTACGTCAGCCCAGAAGAAGAAATATGATTCGGGATTATCTTGAATCCTTAAGCTAAATCTTAAAGCACTAAAACTACAGTGCAAAGTGTAATAATCAAGATGAAGCAAAAAAGGGGAGAAAACTAATTCTCCCCTTTTTTTGCATATATGTACCATTCACCATTCGCCTGAATAAACTAAACTTCTCGCTAACAGCCCAGGATATTTAATAGCCAGTAAATTTATAAAGACTCTATTGAAAATCAGCAAACATGGTCGAAGATGATAGTTTGATGAATAGATTTAAAATCATGTTTGAAAAAGTCATTTTGCCAACTAATTTTTTGTAACTAAAAACTTGTTGACCACAACAGCAACTTAAAAATCAACCAACTTTTAACAATTTATAAAATAGATGAATAAAAAAATTTTAGTAACAGGTGGCGCAGGATATATTGGCTCCCATGTTGTCAAGCAACTAGGAGAGAAAGGTTACGACGTAGTAGTTTACGACAATCTCTCCACTGGCTCAGCAAAATCTATTCTCAGTGGGGAGTTAATAGTGGGAGATTTAGCAAACCCGGAACAGCTAGCGGCAGTTTTCAATAAATATCAAATTGACGCGGTTCTCCATTTTGCAGCTAGTATTTCTGTTCCCGAATCACTCGAAAAACCCCTCAGTTATTACGCCAATAACACGAGAAATACTCTTAATTTACTGCAATGTTGCCAGCAGTTTCAGGTCAACAAATTAATCTTCTCTAGTACAGCAGCCGTATATGGAGAGACCGACGATTCACCCGTACTTGAGTCAAATCCGACTAACCCAGTTAATCCTTACGGGAAATCAAAGCTAATGAGCGAGACGATGATTCGCGATTATGCTCAAGCCTCGAACTTAAAATATGTGATCCTACGTTACTTTAATGTTGCTGGCGCCGATGGATCTGGACAAATTGGTCAATTAGGAAAAAAAGCAGCTCATTTAATTAAGGTCGCTTGTGATGCAGCCCTGGGTTTGCGAGATTCAGCAAGCATTTTTGGGACAGATTATCCAACTAAAGATGGTACAGGGATTAGAGACTATATCCATGTGGAAGATTTAGCTGCTGCCCATCTTGATGCGTTAGCCTATTTAGACAAGGCGACAGAAAGCCAAATTCTTAATTGCGGTTATGGTCAGGGTTACAGTGTTAAAGAAGTGTTAGCGATGGTCAAACAAGTCTCAGGAGTAGATTTTCCTGTCAAAGAGACTCCTCGCCGACCAGGAGATCCTTCTTGTGTAGTAGCCTGTGGCGATCGCACTCGCGAAATTTTGGGCTGGAAACCGCAACATAACTCGCTAGAAAAGATCGTCAAATCTGCTTTAGAGTGGGAGAAGAAAAAGCTCACAACTTAATTAATTAAGCCTAACTAGTTGTCATGTCGCAAGATTTTGAACCTAGCCAAGAACTAAAGTCCAATTACTATGGAAAATCCCTTCAAGAAAAAAAGGGATGGTATCGAGAAGTATCCCAAGCCTATGATCGGGTTAGACCGAATTATAGCGATCGCTTAATCGACAGAGCGATCGCTTTAGCCCAATTAGCACCACAGGCAAAGCTTTTAGAAATTGGCAGTGGCCCTGGAACAGCTACGATTTCTTTTGCCAAACGAGGATACAAAATTGTCGGTCTGGAACCAAACTCAACAGCCTGCCAAATAGCCAATCAAAATTGTTGCGAGTATCCCGAAGTAGAAATCTTGCCCCTGAGTGTAGAGGAATGGGAACCACAATCTGATGAATTTGCAGCCGTCGTAGCAGCCTCTTCGCTTCATTGGGTAGCGCCAAATCCTGGTTATGCCAAAATTGCCCAAGCCCTCAAAAGTTTTGGTTCGCTAATTTTGCTCTGGAATACTGGCTTTCAACCAGGCGATCGCGCTAGAGAGCTAATTAGTCCTATTTATCAGACCTATGCTCCTGCACTCAAACCCGTTAAGGGAAGAAATAAAGAAAGAAAAGAACTCAAATCTTTTGAGAAACTAGTGGTGGAGTCTGGTTATTTCCAGCATCTAAGATCAGAAGAATTAATGGTTGAAGTTACTTATTCGATAGAAGACTATCTGTTGCTATTAAGTACCTATTCACCCTACATCGTGATGAAGCCACAACAACGCCAAGATTTGTTTACAACCCTCAAGAGCTGCTTACAAAAAGAAAATTTTAGCCAGCTTAATCTTAGCTATCTATCGATCCTTCAAGTCTTCAAGAAAAATTCCTGATTACGATTTAACCAGAAAATACAAAGTTGCTAACTAGTTCTGATCGTCAATTACCCAACCAAAAAAGTAAGTGTCAATTATCAATCAGCAATTAACCATGAACAACACTAATTATTCAATATCAAGATTAAAAGCTGAGTGAGCGTAGATATCTCTGGGATCATTAAAAGAGCGAAAAACTTGAAATTCTCGTTTAATTTTTTGGATCTCTTGAGTCAAAGGATCATCTGCTTCCTCGACTTGGAGAGCTTCAGCTTTTAACAAACGATTAACAAAATCAGCTTCCCAACTACGGTTACTGGGATATTCCTTAACCTGCCAATTTTTGCCTAATTCTGCTTTTTCGGCAGCATGGGCGATCGCCGTATTTAAGCCCCCAATCTGATCCACCAAGCCAATCTTGAGAGCATCTTGACCAGACCAAACTCGACCCTGAGCAATCTTGGCAACCTCAGCTTTAGGCATCTTGCGATAGCGAGCCACCTTACTCAGAAATAAATTATAGGTTTGAGAAATTGACCTTTGAAAAATTGCTAATTCAGCATCGGTTTTAGGTCGCACATTAGAGCCAATATCGGCAAACTTTCCTGTTTGTACAGAATCCCAAGTCACGCCGTTATTATTACCAATCTCCTGAATATTGGGCAATAAACCAAAAACACCAATCGATCCAGTAATTGTATTTTCTTCCGCAAAAATATAGTCGGCTCCAGCCGAAATCCAATAGCCACCTGAGGCAGCGATATTACCCATCGAAACAATCACGGGTTTTTCTTTTTTGGTTAGCAACAGCTCTCGCAGAATAATCTCTGAAGCAGTCGCACTTCCCCCCGGGCTATTGACCCGTAGAACGATCGCCTTAACATTTTTATCTTTGCGTAGTTCGCGAAATTCTTTAGCAAAGCGATCTCCACCAATTTGTTCTTTGCTTCCTTTGCCGCCAACAATGGAGCCTTCTGCATAAATAACGGCAATCTGGTTTTTAACAACAGTAGTTTCTGGGTCTTTAACTTTGCGATCGCGGTTGTAGTTGCGCAGATTAACTTTCCGAAAAGAGGCAGTTTTTTTAGCTGGCTCTGAGGTCAATTCACGCAGCTTGCCACTAACCATATCAAAGTAGTTAACTTGATCGACTAAACCAACTTCTTTTGCTTTTTTGGGTTCAAGAAAGCCTTCGCGATCAGCAACCTGCTGGAGATATTTAGGTTCTAGCTTACGATCTTCACCCACAGTAACTAAAAACTTCTGCCACAAATCACCGAGCAATTGCTTAGTTTGTTGGCGATTTTCGGGGCTTAAATCCTCTCTGGTGTAGGGTTCAACTGCTGACTTGTAATCACCAACGCGCACAATTTGCACGCCTACTCCATATTTTTGGAGCGCTCCTTTAAAAAAAGTTTGTTGGGAGCTGAAGCCATTAAACTCCATCATCCCCATCGGGTTTAAAATCAACTCATCGGCAACGGAGGCTAAATAATATTCTTTTTCACTCCAACTGACATCATAGGCAATAACTTTTTTGCCTTGAGCTTTTAATTTAGCGATCGCTTCTCTGACTTCAGACAGAACAGCATAGCCACTGCCAGCACCACCTTTACGACCATCCAAAAACACCCCAACAATGCGATCGTCTTTGCCCGCTTTCTCTAACGATTGCAACACGTCTCGCAAAGATATGGAGTTGTCTACTTCCCCTGTTAGGGCTTTTCTAAGGTTTACTGGGCGCGAAGCATCGCGGATTGGGGTAGAAAGATCAAAAACTAAAATTGATTTATCTTTAACAACAGACTCAACTTTTGTGGTGGAGGTGACTGTCATAAAAAACAGGACAAAAGCGGTTGTTCCTGCACCAATTAACAAGAGAAAACCAGCGATCGTACCAATAACACTAGCAATAGTTTGCTTTATAAATTGACCCATCTAATTTAAAAA
>CALKUU010000190.1 GCA_937996665.1 uncultured Xenococcaceae cyanobacterium
CCTTCATCAAATTTCAAAACAGAATGAAGTGATTTAAGGTACAAACCAAGTTAAAGATGATCAAGCCAAACATTGGGCAACTAACTCGTCAACTCCGCTCACAGGAAAAATCTTCACCCCTAACTTGTTACTAACTTCCTCAACCGTTACATCATCTAAAAAACGAGTATCATCATGCTTGAGCATTAAAGATGGCAACAAAATCGGGTCATTCAGTTCCTGGTCTTGTAAGCCTGAAATTAAATCCTGACCAGTCAATAAGCCAGTGACCGTAATTTCTTGTCCCCAGTACTCACTATTGAGCGCAACTAATTTAATAGACAATCCCGATACTTGATTTAATTGGTCTACTAAAGGTTGAAATGCTTGTTCGACAGCATTACCCACTAACCAAATAAAGCTCCGAGGGGAATCAACCTTTTCTGGAAGTAACTTAGTTGCTGTTTCTTGAAACTGCTTGAGAAACAAGCGAATTGAACCAACCCCATTCCCAATTTGTGGATAGTTTTCGTAGTGAGACTCGGCGGGCAAATCTTGTCTAGCAATTAAAAACCACTCATCGGCTAGCCAAATAAAATTACTACCCAGTTTACGTTGCAATTCAACCTGAATTGCTTGAACTTGAGCAATAACTTCTCGTGCCTTAGCTTGACTAACCGCAATCAATTCATCTTCTGTCGGTCGAAATCTAGTGAGACCGACAGGGACAACCGCTACCGAGGCGATCGCCGGAATATCTCCAGTATGAAAAGCAGCCAAATCCTTTAGAGTTCTAGTTAAATGAACCCCATCATTAATCTTGGGGCAGACAACCACCTGGGCATGAACCTGTAACCTACGCTCTTGAAACCAACGCAAATGTTCGAGAATTCGTCCAGCCCGATTATTTTTGAGTAAGCGAGTTCTCACTTCTGGCTCGGTAGCATGAACAGAAACATATAGGGGCGAAAGGCGCATCTGCTCAATCCGCTGCCACTCTGGCTCGGTTAAGTTAGTCAGAGTTAGATAACTACCATAAAGGAAACTCAAGCGGTAATCATCATCTTTAAAGTAGAGACTTTCTCTCTTGCCTGGCGGTTGCTGATCAATAAAACAAAAAGGACAGCGATTAGTGCATTGAATTAAGCCATCAAACAAAGCCGTGGCAAACTCTAAACCTAGATCCGCATCATAGTCCTTTTCTAACTCAACTTGATGAATTTCCCCTAACGCATCAACAACTTCCAATTCGAGGTAATCATCTGCGCACAAGTAGCGATAATCAATCAGATCGCGAGGACGAGTTCCATTGATTGAAGCGATCGCATCCCCCACCTCAAAACCCAGTTCCGCAGCAATAGAATCGGCTAAAACCTTAGTAATCTTGGCGGGTTGAATAGAAGCGCTGCTCATTAATCCTAGTTGTTGAATCGTTGACGAATTATTAGTTAAAAGCTCTTAGTGACAAGCTAATCTCTTACTGATTTTAAAATATCACCCGCGTTGATCTCGATAAATCGCTCATTTGCTTAAAGAATGCTTATTTTCCTCATTCACAACTTGGATATTCAAGAGAAATTAATCCTCAAAAATATCAAACTAGAAACCAAGGCAATACCGTTCGTTTAAGCCCCCTAACTCCCAACTCACGCATTCCCTTGCGCCTTTCGTCGATATTATCCCACTTGATGGGACGCGGGGTCGCTCGTCAATTTGGGGGAGTCATATCTATAAAAGTCCCCCAGATTTGGGGGATTTAGGGGGCGAACAAAATAACTTGAGTAACTAACCGAACAGTATTAGAAACCAAGGGACTAGGCAATAAATAGACAAGAAACAAACTAGAGACTACTAGAATTGAGGCTTTCTTCTTCCTCTGGGGTGGACGGCAAGTGCAGACCACATTCTTGTTTTAGTCCATTAAAACGGGTATCTCTCTCATCGTTATCTTCGGCAGATAGAGGGCGACTAGAATGCCAATCGCCAACACTTACATAACCAATGTCAAAAAAGGGATGATAGGGCAAATCATGAGCGGTCAGATATTGATAGATATCCCGAGAGTTCCAAGTGAGAATTGGATAAATTTTGTAGATCTTATCCTGTATATCTATTTTCTGTAAGCTTTGTCTGTGTTTGGTTTGATTGCTTCTTAGTCCAGCTAACCAAGCAGCCGCATTCAATTCCTTTAAAGCTCTTTGCATTGGCTCAACTTTACGAATTGAATCGTATAAATTAAACGCTTCAACGTTATCTTCTTCCCATAATTTGCCGTGTAAAGCCTCCATCCGCGCAGGTGAGATAGATGATTGATAAACTTTGAGGTTTAATTGCAGTTTTTTCGTTAACTTGTCAGCAAACTGATAAGTTTCTGCTGGTAGATAGCCTGTATCAACCCAAATCACTGGAATGTTAGGAGCAACTCGCGTAACCAAATGAAGCATAACCGCAGCTTGAATCCCAAAGCTAGTGGTCATCACTAGGCGATCGCCAAAATTGTCCATACCCCATTGCACCAGCTCCTCACTTTCTGCTTGGGCTAATTCTCGATTAACTACTTGCAAGTCTAGCTGGGATTTTTCCTTAGTCGTCATAGCGGATATGGGAATAAGACAATAAGACTTAATATAGCTGAGTTTTGACCCAATTTTATGAGACCAGGGTCAGACCAATATTAATTAGGAAAAAAACCTTGAATAATTAATATTGTCCTAACTACAAAAGTAGCTGATTACACATAAATTTAAGCTGCTTGTTGCCAATCGCTGTAGCTTTCCGAAAGACAATGTGCTTGAATCTCTAAGCAACATTCTTCAACCGACTTTTTCTGTTCCATTGCCACGACTAGAGCTTGATAAGCTTCGTGGTGACGCTCTAAAAGGCTAGTGGCTTGCACCTTTCCCCAACGAGCTTTTTGAGCATAGGTACTAGGAGCTAGTCCTGCCATCCCTAAGGCTAAGTTGAGCTGAAAATAGTCTTCTGCCCCTCCCTCTGCATCCTCATAGACCATTGTCTCCGCTGCGACTCCTGCCATCCACACAGTGCAAAAACGATCAAGGGTTAACCGAGTTTCAGCGAGATCAAAAGGTTTTTCGGTTAGCTCTGCACTATCAAAAATAACGCCACCTCGACCCTCATATCCAGACTGCAAAGCATCCCAAGCATTGAGGGTATAAGCCTGGATCGGAATTCCTAAAAAATAAGCGGTCAAAAAATGACCTGCTTCATGGTGAATAATTCTTTGTCTTTGCTCCTTAGAAGCAAACATGTCTAGAAAAACAGTCAAGCCTTTACTCTGAAAACTCAAGTTATCAATTGTTAAAAGACCCAAAATGCCAAAAGTAGCCCCCGCAGGAATAAAGGGAGAAATATTGAGGATCGGACTTAAAAGAGAGGACACTGTCATGGCAAAAATACCGATCGCCAGCAAATTCAAACCCACATCTTGTTTATTACTATCCATGAATCTAAAAAAGAATTGTTATGTATAAATTTAAATATCATCTTAGCAATTCTGCCTGTGCAGTATAATTAGCAATCGTGAATGTCTCTTGCCTTAAGCACTGCCGATATCGAAAGTAGAAAGTAATATACCTATAATGCGATCGCCAAGAATTCCGCATCGAACTAAAATTGTTGCCACAGTGGGACCTGCAACCCTAGAACCCGAGACTCTCAAAGAGTTAATTAAAGCTGGAGCGACAACGCTCAGGATTAATTTTTCTCATGGGACCCAGCAAGATCATCAAAAAGCTATCCGTCTAATTCGACAAACTGCTTTTGAATTAAATCAGCCAGTGGGAATTCTTCAGGATTTACAGGGTCCCAAAATTAGGCTAGGCAAGTTTGCCTGCGGCACAATTAATCTCAAAAATGGAGATCCATTTATTCTGACTAGTCGCAAGGTAGAATGCGACCAGAATATTAGTTTTGTTAGTTACGAGAACCTAGCCGAAGAAGTCCCTGCCGATGCCACTATTTTGTTAGATGATGGCAAGGTAGAAATGAAGGTAGAAAAGATCGATAAAGCCACTCAAGAGCTACACTGTCGCGTCGTAGTTGGTGGGGTTTTGTCTAGCAATAAAGGGGTGAATTTCCCCGGAGTATTTCTCTCAATTAAGGCTCTAACCGATAAAGATCGCGAAGACCTAATGTTTGGCTTAGACCAGGGCGTAGATTGGATTGCCTTGAGCTTCGTTCGCAATCCTCAAGATATCATCGAAATTAAAGAGCTAATTGCGGCAGCAGGTAAATCGATACCCGTAATTGCCAAGATCGAAAAACATGAAGCGATCGAGCAGATGGAAGAAATTCTTGCTCTTTGTGACGGAGTCATGGTTGCCAGAGGGGATTTAGGGGTAGAGTTGCCTGCTGAAGATGTTCCCGTTCTTCAAAAACAATTGATTGCAACGGCAAACCGCTTGGGAATACCTGTTATTACTGCCACCCAGATGCTCGATAGCATGGTGAACAATCCTCGACCCACCAGAGCAGAGGTATCTGACGTTGCCAATGCAATCCTCGATGGTACTGATGCGGTTATGCTTTCCAATGAAACTGCGGTGGGAAACTTCCCAATTGAAGCAGTTAAAACTATGGCGAGAATCGCCCAGAGAATTGAGCGAGAAAAACATCGCACTCCTCCAGATGCCTATAAAACTTGGACTATTCCCAATGCGATCTCAGCCTCAGTGGGGCAAATAGCCGAACAATTGGAAGCTTCGGCGATTATGACACTTACGAAAACAGGCTCTACAGCCAGAAATGTCTCTAAATTCCGTCCCCAAACCCCTATCCTCGCAATTACCCCCCAAGTTCATGTCTCTCGCAGATTGCAATTAGTTTGGGGCGTCAAACCTTTACTAGTACTGGATCTACCTTCTACTACCCAAACTTTTCAAGCCGCAATTAATGTCGCCCAAGAAAAAGAGTGGTTAGCTGCGGGGGATTTGGTTGTCATGACGGCAGGAACCCTACAGGGAGTGGCTGGATCTACTGACTTAATCAAAGTAGAGCTTGTCAAAGCTATTTTGGGGCAAGGAACTGGGATTGGTCAAAGTGCCGTTAGCGGAATTGCTAGAGTCGTTTCTCAGGCTAAAGATCTTAAGAATTTTAACTCAGGAGAAATTCTAGTAGCACCCAAAACAGATGCTAGTTTTGTCGATATTATTCGTCACTCAAATGGAATAATTACCGAGGAAGATAGCTTAACTAGCCATGCTGCTGTTTTAGGTCTACGTCTTGGTATTCCCGTAATTGTTGGCTTTAAAAATGCCACTAGTATGATTAGGGAAGGGGCAATTATCACCTTAGATGCCAAGGGCGGCAATGTCTATTCTGGAGCAATGAAGGAGCAAAACTAACCAAGACTATTGTTGCTAAGTTCTTGGGAACATTAATGGGAATTAGTTAGCAAGAAGCAATAAATTAAGACAGATCGAATAACTTAGATTAATCTTGATAAATCATGAATTATAAATCTAGTTCCCTGTTTTCTCTGAGTTATTTGACCAAATCAGCAGTTAGAAATCTGTTGTTCTGGAAACATGTCGATTGGATTCTTTTGCTGCTGACAATTGGGCTGATCGGATTTGGTGCCTTGACTATTTATAGTATTGAACTTGCAGATGGCTTAGAACATAGCTTTCAGCATTTATCAATTGGCTTTTTAGGCGTCTTCTTAGCGATCGCCATTGCTAGATATAATTATCGCTATTTACTCAAATTACACTGGTTTACCTATGCACTCACCAACATATCCTTGCTAGCCGTAATGCTGGCAGGAGTTAGTGCTAAGGGGGCACAGCGTTGGATTCCGATCGCTGGGTTTAATGTTCAACCTTCTGAATTTGCCAAGATTGGGGTCATTATTACTCTGGCAGCCTTATTGCATAATCGCGATGCCAAGGATATATCTACCGTCGTACGAACCTTAGCAATTACAGCAGTTCCCTGGGGGCTAGTCTTTTTTCAGCCCGACTTAGGAACGTCTTTGGTTTTTGGAGCTATCGTTCTGACGATGCTGTATTGGGCAAACACCAATCCTGTCTGGATTTTGCTCTTAATTTCGCCTTTAATTTCTGCGGTTGTTTATCAATTGTCTTTACCGCTGTGGTTAATTTGGATCCTGCTAATTATTGCCGTTGTTTACTTAACTCAACGATTTAAAGTGGTTGCGATTTTAAGTACCTTGGTTATTAACTTTGGGGCAGTCGAAATCGGTAAATTATTTTGGCGAGTGTTGAAAGATTATCAAAAAGATCGCCTAATTCTCTTTTTGAACCCAGAACAAGATCCGTTGGGTGGTGGCTATCACTTAATTCAGTCGCGGATTGCGATCGGCTCTGGTGGTTTTTGGGGCAAGGGAATCCATCAAGGAACCCAAACCCAGTTGAATTTTATTCCTGAGCAGCATACTGATTTTATTTTTTCGGCGATCGGGGAAGAATGGGGTTTTGTAGGCTGCCTAGTTCTTCTAGCTGTCTTTTGGGTTTTATGTTGGCGCTTAATTGGAATTGCTAACCAGGCAACTGATAATTTTGGTTCTTTGCTGGCAATTGGAGTTCTGAGTATGATTGCTTTTCAAGTAATTATTAATATCAGTATGACTGTGGGATTAGCCCCAATTACGGGCATTCCGTTACCGTTTATGAGTTATGGACGATCTTCTTTGTTGAGTAGTTTGCTAGGAATAGGCTTGGTTGAGTCGGTGACAAATAATCGAGAAACAAGAAGAATTCTTTTTAAAAAAGGAAAATAAAGAAGTTAACTATATTTCCCAAATAACAAATAAAGAGTTCGATTTGTGGTTAAGCAAGATAAATTGCAACAAGATAACCAACAGCAAAAAATTGTCACAGTAGCTTAGAATACATATTCTTAACCAGACGCAACAGACAGTTGATTTCTTGCTAGTATCTTGATTCATGATTACCTACATAAATTTTCATTGACGATCGCTAGATGAATATTTCCCGCTTGGCTATCAAATATTCTCGTTGGACGATCGCCTTTTGGATTGCCATAGCTATTGCTGGAATAATCGCCCTCAGCTCCCTAAAATATAATCTTTTCCCCGAAGTTAATTTTCCAGTTGTCATCGTTCGCGCCCAGGCTTCTGCATCTACAGAATTAGTCACCGAACTAGCAGTCGAACAACAACTAACTATCCCCATTGAGCAAGCAGTCGCCGACCTTCCTGCCTTAACGGTTATTGAGTCAACCTCCTACCCGAAGCAAGCGGTTATTAATCTTATTTTTGAGCCAGGCACAGCAATTAGTAAAGCCACCGAACAAGTAGAAGAGAGTTTGCAACCACTATTACTCCCAAGTGAGGCAAAGTGGGAAGTCATTCCCCTCAATCTCAACGAATCAACCGCTATTACCTACGTTTTATTAGGGGATAATCTTTCTTTGGCAGAATTGAGCGAACTTGCTCAAAGCCGAATAATTCCTGAGTTTAGCAAAGTAGAGGGAGTTCAGAAAGTTAAGCTACTCGGCGATCGCCAAATAAGTAAAAATCTAGTTAGTTTTAATGGGCAAAAAGGAGTTGCTCTAGCAGTTGTCAAAACCTCTGAGGGCAATACCTTAGAAGTCGTCAAAGAGATCGGTGACTTGGTTGCTAAACTGCAACCAGAGCTGGGGACTGCCCAATTAATGGTTGCCGAAACCCAAGCTAAATATATTAAAGAAGCAACCCAAGCGACGATCGATGCCCTGCTCTCTGCTGTAGTCATTGCCGTGGTCGCAATTTTGATTTTGCTCCGCAATTGGCGAGCAACCCTAATTACCGCCATTACTATTCCTGTCTCTTTATTTGGCACCTTTATTTTTATGGCAGGGTCAGGCTTTAACCTCGAAACCCTGACCCTGCTGGCTCTAGCTTTGGTAATTGGGATTATTGTTGATGATGCGATCGTTGAGGTGGAAAATATTACCCGTCATCTTGAAACTGGCAAATCACCCTATCAAGCAGCACTCCTAGCGACCGAAGAAATTGGCTTCACCGTCTCTATTTCCACCCTAACGATTGTGGCTGTTTTCTTACCGATCGCCCTGATGCCAGGGACATTAGGTACTTTTTTCCGTCCTTTTGGGATGACTATTTCTGTTGCGGTACTAACATCACTCCTAGCTGCGCGAACCTTATCTCCGGTTTTGGCAGTTTTTTGGTTAAAATCTCAAGCCCCATCAATCAAATCCAGTCAAAACAACTTTCCGCTAACTCAAGCCTATCGTCGTTTACTAACTTGGTCTCTAGCTCACCGTCGTCGAGTACTCATTTTTGCTTTGGGAATTTCTATTTTAGGTGTTGCCCTGATTCCCCTAATTCCCCAAGGCTTTGTTCCTAGTTTAGACCGGGGCGAATTTAATGTTTTTTACGAAACGCCTCTACCACAAATAAAGCTTCAGGATGCTAAGCCCCAAAATACTACTCAGAAAAATCCCCCAAGTTCTAATTTTGCCTGGCTTAATAAAATCGCTCAAAACCCAGAAAAGATTCTTCTCAACCGCAGCCTTAAAGTTGGAGCCGAGCTGGAACAAAAAATCTTAGCTATTCCTGAGGTTAAATCCGTCTATACCCTGGCAGGATATCGAGAACAAAGCAATCGAGGTAAAATCTATGTTCAACTTCAAGAACAGCGAACTCAAACAACCAATCAGGTTCAATCTTTAGTTCGTCAAGAGTTAAACGCATTTAAGCAAGCGGAGATCAGCGTCGAAGATATCCCCTTTGTCGAAACCAGCGAAAAACCTTTTAATATTGCCCTGGTCGGGGAAGATCGCGAGCAACTTCAACAAACAGCGATCGCCATTAAGGAAAAAATTTCCACCTTAGATACCTTGGTGGATGTTACCTTTACTGGAGAAAAGCAAAGCATTACCCCAATTACCCACCTTAATCAAGACCGAATTATCTACCTAACAGGTAACCTTACTTCTGGAAGTGCAATCGGTGATGTCACCAAAGAAGTTATCGCGATCGCTAAACCAGAATTACCAGAGGGTGTAGAGATTAATGTTCAGGGCGATTCAGCGAGATCCAGCAAAATTTTACGAGAATTTAGTATTACTCTGGCGATCGCTGTTACCTTAATGTTAATGGTTTTGTATTTACCCTTTAAACGCTGGCTAGAACCTCTCGTAATTGGTCTATCCTTTCCTCTTGCACTGATTGGCTCAATGCTAGCCTTACTGATCACTCAAAGTGATTTTGGGATGATCTCTTTAATGGGAGTAATTTTTTTATTAGGATTATTAGATAAAAACGGTATTTTGCTCCTAGACTATACTAATCAGTTACGCAAAGATGGTCTATCACGATCTAAGGCTCTGATCGAAACAGGAATCATTCGTCTTCGCCCTATTTTGATGACTACTTGCTCTACTGTTTGTGGCATGTTACCGATCGCTCTAGGGTGGGGAGCAGGATCAGAATTACGGCAACCTATGGCGGTAACCATTATTGGTGGGCTAATCGCTTCTTCTTTACTGAGTTTAATTGTGATTCCCGTGCTTTATATTTGCCTAGAAGATAAATCTTTTCGCAAATCTAAAAGTTAATGCTAATAATGTCTGCCAATTTTTAAACCAAACAAAATTAGTAAATTCCCTCAAACCAAATTCAATCGGGGGATTCTTCCCCCGCGCCCCCACATATTGGGGAGGATTACGACCTCCCCAAACCCCTGCCGTATAGAGTTAAAGAACTAAAATCATATTTGTTGGCTTTTACAGGCAAGAAGTCTTATCAAAACTAAGTTTAAGCACATTAAAGACAGATTCTTCGCTCAATTGACAAGTCTTAAGCATGTTCAAGATCTCAACTCTAACTAGCTATATCTGGCAACAGTTAGCAGTTCTGTGGCTATTTTCTGTGGGCTTACTATCAGCCGTCGGTGTCGCGCTAGGAACTTTATCCGATTTAGCAGCCCAAATAAGTAACGACAATTTACCCCCTACTATCGCTGTCAAAATATTTATTTATCAAATTCCTGAGTTTGTCGCCTACGCCATTCCCATTGCAACCCTATTAAGCACTCTGATAATTTATGGCAGATTAAACAGCGATTATGAATTAGTAGCACTCAGGAGTATTGGGTGTAACCTTTATCAAATTGCTTTACCAGCAATCTATTTCAGTTTAATCATCACCATCTTGTCGGCAACGACCAATGAATTAATTGTCCCTCACACCAACTATCAAACTGCCTTACTAGAACAAGCCTTTCTCCCTGAAACCGAACTAAGCCTGCAAAGAAAAGATATCTTTTATCCAGAGTATCAATTCTCACAAAATAACCCAGCAAATAATATTCCCAAGCAACTTAAAAGACTCTATTTTGCCGAGAAGTTTGATGGCAAAAGATTTCATAATCTTATTTTGCTGAACTGGCAGAATAATCGGCTCACAGAAATCATTGCAGCTAAGTATGCACAATGGGATTCCCAAAGAAATACCTGGCACATTCAGCAAGGCAGCATTGAATCTTTAGGGACAGACATTCTTAATTCTCAGCGAACCAACTTCGCGAGTTACCAACTTAAATTACCAGATACCTTTTTTAAAATCGCACTCCAAGATAGAGACCCACAATTGATGAGCCTATCTGAAGCAAAAGCCTATCTAGATTTGATTCTCCCTACTGAGAACCTCACCAAAATTCG
The DNA here is from genome assembly GCA_937996665.1 of uncultured Xenococcaceae cyanobacterium. Taxonomy (GTDB): domain Bacteria; phylum Cyanobacteriota; class Cyanobacteriia; order Cyanobacteriales; family Xenococcaceae; genus Hyella. The sequence goes on from CALKUU010000190.1 coordinate 10,648, forward strand.
TTTATTTAAAGTCCGTATTCAGCAAAAAATTGCATTTCCTTTTATCTGTGTAGTTTTTGCCTTAATTGGTTCGGCTTTAGGTGCAAAATTTAGTGATTTTCAGCAAGGTCAAAGTTTTGGTATCTGCATCAGCATTGTATTTTGTTACTATTTGCTAGGTTTTATTATTGGTTCAATGGGGATTGTTGGCTTAATTTCTCCTTTGTTGGCGGCGTGGCTACCAAATATACTCGGACTAACGATTGGGTTATGGTTCTTAAAATCTACTAACTGCACTATCTAAAATAAGTTGGCAACTTGTGATCGCGATCGCACCCAAAATGGGAATAAAAAGATAGCAGTCTTGCTGATCCGAAGCGATCTAAACAATGAATTTAGCCGAAGATAAAGATAAAGATTTCATTCCAGCAAAATCTCCTTGGCGTGGTCAATGGTTAGGTTATATCTGCATAACCATGCTGATAGTCTTCACATGGCTGCCCCATAGTTATTTCCTGATGGTTTCTTATCCGTGGATAATTATTTGGCAATTAGGTTTTCTGGCTTTAGGAATCTGGATGATCTGGATGCTGCGCCAGTTCAAAATACCGTTTAAGCTTTTGGGCTATGGTTTAGATTGGGCTGTCGGGGCAATGGTTACTGCATTAATCCTCTCAGGAATTTTTGCCCGATTTAAAGTGGTTTCTACTTGGAGCATTTCCCAGGCGTTATGTTATGTAGTCTTGCTTTATGTTCTACGTAACTGGTTAATCACGAAAAAATTTACGATTCAGGATTTGTGGCAAAAAGTCAGTTTAGTTGGAGTAATTAGTTGTCTAACCGGACTAGCTGTTTGGTATCCATTAATGCTTCGAGGAGATGAAGTTCGAATTGGTTTCCCTCTAGGGCATCCGAACTTTGTAGCGGGCTATATTTTATTAATTCTGCCGCTAACTTTGACTTTGGCTTTAGCAAATAAAGGTTGGCAACGAATCGGAGCTTTTGCCGCTAGTAGTTTAATGCTGCTAGTTCTTTATTTAACTGGTTCACGAGGGGGATTTGTTGGTTTATTAGCATTAGCGATCGCCACAATTGTTGTTTATGTTGCTACTTCTAAAGGAAAAAAAAGATGGTTGCGGTTGCTTAGTTGCATAATATCTTTGGCGATTTTGCTAACCGTTGCGGTAAATAATTCGAGAGTACAGAGAATTGTCAAGATCAATGGGTTAGGGAGTGATGCGCCATTAGTTCAACTAAAAATTGATGGACAAACTAAGGATCGTCTGTTGATGCTCGAAGCTGCCGGAAATATTTTACAAGACAGACCTCTATTTGGGGTTGGTGCTGGCAACATGTCAAGAGTTTTCAATCTCTATCGACCTATAGAAACTGGAACTGGATCAGAAAATGTGCAGCAGCTCCACAATACTCCAGTCCAAATTTTAGGAGAATTGGGATTAGTTGGTTTTAGCGCTTATGTATTTCTACTTTTTAATCTCTTTCGATTAGGATTTCGCATCTATTATCGAACGTCGAGAAACAACCATCGATATTTACTCTGTGGAATCGGAGGAAGCTTTCTAGGCTATAGTGCAATGACCTTAACTGATTACCAACTAGAGAATATTTCTCTGAGTACTCACCTAGTAATCTTTATGGTTATTTTAATAGCTTTGGCAGATCGAGAAAAGCTAAATAAAGTCAAATCAATAAGTAACTATGGTCGAAGAATAACCAGTCTTGTAACCATAATTTTTATAGTTAGTACTTCGCTACTTTGGATTCCCCAAGCCTTAGCCTTACGACTTGCGAAAAATGCACAAAAAGACTTTGTAGCAATCAAATTAGACAGTGGCTATGAAAAAATTTCACAAGCAGCAAACTTAGTAAAATGGGATCCAACTTACAATGCGATCGCTGCGATCAGAACATTGCAAATTAGACAACCAATTCAAGAGAAAAAGCTTTATCAAGAGCTAACAGATATTAGTTTAAATCACCTTCAAAAAGCCGTAAAAGCCTCGCCTACAGATCCTCATTTTACTCAAATGTTGGGGATGGCATATCGGGATCGAGGAGATAGTGACCAGGCAATTAAATATTTTCGTAGAGCTGTTCAGATATTACCCAGAAGTTCCGCATTTACATACTATTTATTGGGGGCAGAATACCTAAAAACAGATCAAAAAGAACAAGCGATTACAGCACTTACACTTCAGAGTTTAATCGACCCAGAATTCTTGATATCTACTCTTTGGAGGCAACCCGTATTCGCACCCATTAAAACTGATGTTTATCAAAAAACAATGTTTGTTTTGGATCGGCTTCTTGAGAAACTAAAACTAGAACCAGCAAATTACAAGGGCATCAATAATTACAACGATGTCTATGAGAAGAAAATAATTTTAGAATGGTGGAATGGTGATTTAGACTTAGAAAATGTCGAGCAAGCAAGGTTGAGACCAATTATTCGAGCCTTATTAGTAGCTGAAAAAAATCCACAATTCGCTCTAGAGATACTTGATAGTAATGGCGAAGTTATCAGAAACAAATTGAAGAATAAACTTAACACCCATTTACTTTTAAAAGCTTGGCTAGATCCAGATAAATATTTAGCAGAATATCTAAATAGTGATGCTATGGCTGAGCTGTCTAGCTCGGAAAAGGAAAGTGTAGAGAGCCTAACCAGAAATAATCGTGTGCTTAAAAATTGGCTTCAAAGCATCCAACTAAAATTTGCATCTGGCAATAGAACAGCAACGAGACTGATTTATCGAAATGAGGAAATTAGCAAAGCAGCGATATTAATTTTCCCAACTGAACTAAGTGATTATATGTTGACAAAAAAAATAAATTTATTTGAGGATTATTTCCGCGAAGTCCCAGCACTAGAAAATTTAATTAATGAGATACAGATTGAGGAATTAAATTTGCGAAACCCCACCATTAATAATTTCAAGCTAGAGTCTTTAACTGACGTTAACAACAATCGCTAAAGCTTGTTTAAACTTTTTTAGGAGGTCTAATTTCAACTGTTCCGTTGGGTTTTCTGGTAATAATTCCCCCTAGTTCTACTATCTTCTTAAGAGCATAATCCTTAATTTTTGGGTCACTATTATTAGATAGAACCAACGTCCAAGCTGATATTTGCACTGAGGCGCTGTCTGGTTCAGTTTCTAAAAATGAAACTGTGTCCAAAAAGCGATTAGCTATGACCTCTTTTCCTGTGACATCGCTAAGCTTTGACCATTCAGCTGCGGTTCGATAGGATTTTTTAGCTGCTTCGAAATCACCAAGAAAAAGAACTTCATCAGTGGCTTTATAGCTCCAAAGAAAAAAAGAATTAGACGAATTAAGAGGATCTATCGCTTCTAAAGATTTTTCAAGAAGTTCAACTGTTCCAATTGGATTTCCTGCAAAAATAGAATTACTAGAAGAAATAGCCAAGTTAGCATCAACAAATCTAGGATCTTTTTTGACTATGGTTTCAAAATAATTAGTGATAACTGAATACCCTGTGACGTTGCGCGCTTCGGTATCGCCCATGTATTGGATATATTGTAAGAAATTCCAATCGGCAATCAGATTATTTAACCCAAAGCTGGGCATCTTTTTTTGAAATTTACTTTCAGCGTCTAATTTTTTTTCTTGTTGAATAAAAAACTGATTACTACTTACATTGCTTTGACTATTTAATAAATTAAGCTGTAAGTTATAAATAGTACAAGCACTTATTACAATAGAAAGATATTTGATAATTGATTTATAGTAATTATTAGACATAACTAATACTTGAAGCGATAATAGTTAATTATTGAATCTTTACTCCACCATTGGTACAGTCATCTGTAGATACATCTGGAGCCTGTACTATTGAACCAACAGAGAATCCTTCGCAAAAATTAAAGTTAAAAGATCCAGCATTAAAATATACGCCGATCGCATAGTCACGAACTCGATCAGAATTACTTGATCTTGGGATGGCTCTTTGCTTGACGAGTGCAGCAGTTGCAACATCAGCACTGGGATAGCTGTAATATTGATCTGGAAGACTGGGACCAAGTGCCAACTGAGTAAAATCACTGGCAAAAGTACGATTTTCTAAATGATAGGATTGTTGCGCACGAGCAACAGTACCCAAGCTATTTTTAGCTTCTGTTTCTCTGGCTTTTCCTACCTGACCGATCAGATTTGGTAGGGAAGCAGCCAATAATAAACCAAGAATAATTACTACTACTAATAATTCAATTAGAGTAAATCCTAAGTCTTTTTTTTTAGTTCCATTTAGATATTTATTTAAAAAAAGATATGTAATCTGATTCTTCACAATACTGCCACTAGTGCATACTTATTTGAACGTATAAATATTCAAAAATTGAATATATTTTAAAATATTTTTGAGCGAGATTGAAAATAAAAACAGGCTATTAAGCCTGTTTTTATTTTATTCAAACTAACACTATGTTGTTAGTTTGCTAACTAATCTTAGTTAAGTTCAGTTCCAGTACCACAAGATGCTACTCCAGCAGCAACGGCTCCAGTAGCTCCACCACCAACTGCATCGGATTGACAAAGAGCAGTGTCATAAGCACCAGCTTGAAATCCAATCGCACCAGCATAGTTTCTAGTCCCATTGTCCGCAGCGTTAGAATCTTGAGCTGTAACAGTAGCACTTGCGCCAGCATTTGCAGTGATAGCAAAATTGTAGAAGTCAGGGTTAACTACAACAGCAAGTGCATTACTAGGGTCTTCTACATCAGTACCAGTAGGGGCAAATGCTTGTCTTTCAAAGTGGAAAGCTTGTTGTGAACGGTTGATAGAACCAACAGCAGTTTTTGCTTCAGATTCACGAGCTTTACCTACTTGAGACAAAAGGTTAGGTAAAGCAACAGCAGCAAGAACACCGATAATAATAACTACAACCAAAAGCTCGATTAGAGTGAAACCTTTGTTAGCTTTTTTGTTGCGAAGAGTTTGTAATAATTTGGCAGTAAAAATAGAATTCATTGATCGTCTTCCTTAAGT
>CALKUU010000191.1 GCA_937996665.1 uncultured Xenococcaceae cyanobacterium
TGAAGGTAAGGGACTCATTATTTTAACTACCTAATAGAGTATGGGTTAACCAAACTTACCGGCAGTCGAAGCAATGAGGAAGGCTGCGTAAGTGAAGATATAGCCGACCGTAAAGTGAGCTAGTCCTACCACACGAGCTTGAACGATTGATAGAGCAACGGGCTTATCTTTCCAGCGAACTAGGTTAGCTAGAGGAGTACGCTCATGTGCCCAAACAATAGTCTCGATCAATTCTTGCCAGTATCCACGCCAAGAGATGAGGAACATGAAACCAGTAGCCCAAACAAGGTGTCCAAACAAGAACATCCAAGCCCAAACAGAAAGGTTATTAGTTCCATAGGGGTTGTAGCCATTGATTAGTTGAGCAGAGTTTGCCCATAAGTAATCACGGAACCAACCCATCAAATAGGTAGAACTTTCATTGAATTGAGCGACATTATTTTGCCAAACGCCAAGGTGCTTCCAATGCCAGTAGAAGGTTAACCAACCTAAGGTGTTGAGCATCCAGAACATGGCGAGGTAAAAAGAATCCCAAGCAGAGATATCACAAGTACCACCACGACCAGGGCCATCACAAGGGAAGGCAAAACCGAAATCTTTCTTGTCGGGCATTAGTTTGGAACCACGTGCATCAAGTGCACCTTTGACCAAAATCAAAGTTGTAGTGTGTAGTCCTAGAGCGATCGCATGGTGAACCAAAAAGTCACCAGGACCAATAGTTAGGAACAAAGAATTAGTTCCACTATTAATCGCATCTAACCAACCAGGTAACCAAGCAGCACCTGTTTGAGCCAAACTATCAGGGTTAGCTAATAATGTGTCAAAACCATATAGAGCTTTACCAGAAGCAGCTTGAACAAACTGAGCAAACACAGGCTCAATTAGAATCTGCTTCTCGGGAGTTCCAAAAGCAACAACAACATCGTTGTGAACGTAAAGACTTAGCGTGTGGAAACCAAGGAAGAGAGATACCCAACTTAAGTGGGAGATAATCGCTTCTTTGTGTTCTAGAACACGAGCCAAAACGTTGTCTTTGTTAGCTTCTGGATCATAATCTCTTACTAGGAAGATTGCACCATGCGCAAAAGCACCAACCATAAGGAACCCAGCAATGTATTGATGATGGGTATATAGGGCTGCTTGGGTCGTGTAATCCTTGGCGATAAACGCATAAGAAGGCAAGGAATACATGTGTTGAGCTACTAGAGAAGTAACTACACCCAATGAAGCTAGAGCGAATGCCAATTGGAAGTGCAAGGAGTTGTTAAGGGTGTCATACATCCCTTTGTGTCCAGCTCCTAATCCACCAGCAGGGGGTTTATGAGTGTCTAAGATCTCTTTGAGGTTATGTCCAATCCCAAAATTGGTTTTGTACATATGACCTGCAACGATAAAGATAACGGCGATCGCCAAATGGTGATGCGCGATATCTGTTAACCAAAGAGCATCAGTTTGAGGATGAAAACCACCTAAGAAAGTTAGGATTGCTGTCCCTGCTCCTTCAGAAGTTCCAAATACATGATTAGCAGTATCAGGATTCTGAGCATACACGCCCCAGTTTAGGCTAAAGAAAGGAGCCAAACCAGCGGGGTGTGGAGGAGTAGATAAGAAATTATCCCAACCTACGTGCTGTCCGCGAGACTCGGGGATAGCAACGTGAACCAAGTGTCCAGTCCAAGCCAGAGAACTCACCCCAAACAATCCAGCCAGGTGGTGGTTAAGGCGAGACTCGGCATTTTTGAACCAAGCCAAGCTAGGACGAAACTTAGGTTGTAGGTGTAACCAACCAGCAAACAAGAACAAAGAGGAGAGGATCAAAAGTCCAATCGCACCTTTATACAAGTCTTGGTTGGTAGTCATCCCAATGGTGTAAAACCAGTGGTAGACACCAGAATATGCAATATTTACTGGGCTAGAAGCACCAGCTTGCGAAAAAGCGTCAATTGCCCCTTGACCAAAATGGGGGTCCCAAATCGCATGGGCGATGGGACGGATATTTAAAGGATCTTTAATCCACTGTTCAAAGTTACCTTGCCAAGCTACATGGAACAGGGTTCCGGAAGTCCACAAAAAAATGATTGCTAGATGACCAAAATGAGAAGCAAATATCTTCTGATAAAGATTCTCTTCGGTCATGCCATCATGAAGCTCAAAGTCATGAGCAGTGGCGATTCCGTACCAAATTCTACGAGTGGTAGGGTCTTGAGCGAGATCCTGGCTAAACTTGGGAAATTTAGTTGCCATAGGTATGAGCGGAATTCTCCTCTGGTGAAGAGTGAGAGCTAGTTGCTTCTCACTTTCTACTTAACATTTGCTACCGAAGTAGCTGATTTGTTTAAAACGGAGTTTTGATGCCGTTTTAACTAAAAATACTTACCTGATGTAGGTATGATTATCTAAATTATGCCTTGGGTAAGTTAACCAATCCAAACGAGAGAAACATATAGCTTGTGACCGATGTAACCTCGTCAGGATTGGCGAAAGTTTTAAAAAGACACTTTATCCTAGTGAAAGCGTTCTTGCCAGGAAGAATGCCCAGGTAGTAACGATTCCGCCTAGGAGATAGTGAGCTACGCCAACAGCACGACCTTGAGTAATACTCAATGCACGAGGCTGAATAGCAGGAGCTACTTTCAACTTATTGTGAGCCCAAACAATTGACTCAATCAATTCTTGCCAATAGCCACGTCCGCTGAATAGGAACATTAAGCTGAAAGCAAAAATGAAGTGACCTGCTAGGAACATAATGCCGTATGCCGACAAAGCAGAGCCATAGGTGTTGATTACTTGAGAAGCTTGCGCCCACAAGAAATCACGCAACCAACCGTTAATAGTGATTGCACTTTGAGCAAAGTTTCCAGCCGTAACGTGAGACACGCTACCGTCTGGTGATACCGTTCCCCAAACATCTGATTGCATTTTCCAACTGAAGTGGAAGATAACCACTGAGATGGAGTTGTACATCCAGAACAGACCTAAGAAGACGTGGTCCCAACCAGAAACCTGGCAAGTACCGCCGCGACCAGGACCGTCGCAAGGGAAGCGGAAGCCTAATTCTGATTTATCAGGAATTAAGCGAGAATTACGAGCATAAAGCACGCCTTTGAGCAAAATAAGTGCAGTTACATGAATTGTAAAAGCATGGATATGATGCACCATAAAGTCAGCAGTGCCAAGTGTAATAGGCATCATGGCTACTTTGCCACCTACAGCAACTACATCACCACCAAACGCAACACTGGCCGTTCCTAAAGCTGAAGGAGCAGTAGCTCCTGGGGCAGCAGTATGAACGCTTTGAATCCATTGAGCAAAGATGGGCTGTAATTTGATTGCTGTATCAGAGAACATATCTTGGGGACGACCCAAGGCTCTCATTGTGTCGTTATGGATATATAGACCAAAGCTATGGAAGCCAAGGAAAATACATACCCAGTTAAGATGAGAAATGATGGCATCACGAGAGCGGATCATTCTATCAAGAGCGTTATTCACGTTCTTGGCAGGATCATAGTCTCGAACCATAAAGATGGCTGCGTGCGCACCAGCACCAACAATGAGAAACGCGCCGATCCACATGTGGTGAGTGAACAATGATAGCTGAGTACCATAGTCGATCGCCTGATATGGATAAGGCGGCATTGCATACATATGCTGAGCCACGATAATTGTTAATGAGCCTAACATTGCCAAGTTGACAGCCAATTGTGCATGCCAAGAAGTAGTTAGGACTTCATATAGACCTTTATGCCCTTCTCCACCGAATAATACGGGGTCTCCTTTATGTCCATCTAGGATTTCTTTCAAACTGTGACCAATGCCCCAGTTAGTACGGTACATATGACCAGCGATGATGAATAATACAGCGATCGCTAGGTGATGGTGTGCCGTATCAGAAAGCCATAAACTTCCAGTGGTGGGGTTTAAGCCGCCTTTGAAAGTTAGGAAATCAGAGTAGACTCCCCAATTAAGGGTGAAAAATGGTTTAAGACCTTCAGCAAAGCTAGGGTATAGCTCCGCCATTGCGCTGGTGTTAAACAACAACTCATGAGGCAAAGGAATGTCGCTAGGAGCAACTCCAGAATCTAGCAGTTTATTAACTGGCAAAGATACATGGATTTGATGTCCTGCCCAACTGAGAGAACCTAAACCTAATAAACCAGCTAAGTGGTGATTAAGCATCGATTCTGTGTTTTGGAACCACTCAAGCTTAGGAGCTTTTTTGTGATAGTGGAACCAGCCAGCAAATAGCATCAGACCAGCCATAACCAACCCACCGATAGCGGTGCAATAAAGTTGATAGCTGTTTGTAAAGCCAGATGCTCTCCATAAATAGAACAGACCAGAGGTGATCTGAATACCATGGAATCCGCCACCAACATCACCGTTCAGAATGCCTTGCCCAACAACGGGCCAAACAACCTGCGCGCTGGGTTTGATGCCAGTAGGGTTTGTGAGCCATGCTTCGTAATTGGAAAAGCGTGCTCCGTGGAAGTACATTCCACTTAACCACACAAATACAACTGCCAAGTGACCGAAGTGAGCACTGAAGATTTTCCGAGAAATATCTTCTAGATCACTGGTATGGCTATCGAAATCATGAGCATCAGCGTGTAAGTTCCAAATCCAAGTGGTGGTTTTGGGACCTTTTTTAAGCGTCCGGTCGAAGTGACCGGGTTGTCCCCACTTCTCGAAAGAAGCTGGGACGGGATCGTTATCAACAGTTACCTTGACTTTCGCCTCTCCTTTTTGAGGACTGATTGTCATGAGGATTCTCCTCTCTCGACAATAGATTTATCTCGTACCTATTTAAAAAATAGGCTTGTTTTTTAAGAAAAAGTTAGTAAAACTAAGACTTCTTACTTAAGTTAGCTTGGTTGTCTCCTAATTTTATATAGGTTTTAGCCACAAGCATTAAGTATGATGATAAGGGGTTGTCTTCTGAAGTATTCGGGAAGCTTAACAAAATTTTAAATCAATGAGATTCTTGAACTATCGAGGTTTCTCTATCTAATTTCCCAAAATCATCGTTAATCCAACAATGTTTTTCTTTCCAGAGATCTTTTTTTTTAAGACCAGATTCTGATCGAGTGATTATTTATCGCTAAATTGTTGTGGTTTAATGATTAGGAATCATCTCTTGTTTCCGTGGATCATTGAGGTTTAACTGGTGTCCTTAAAATATAGAATAATTTCCAGCAGGGTCATTTCCTCTCTATTGGCAATCTCTTTAAGTTTCGGTTTGTTTGGTTGCGAAAATATCAAACTGCCCCAGTCTCTTGAAGATTTTTCAGTTTCAGGTATCAAAAATGTTGGCTTTGATGTGTCTAGGGGAAATCTGGCAGAAGTTGCACCACCTCAATCTCTTGCTGAATTAGATCAACTTTTAGAATCATCTCAACCACAAGTTTCGATTATTAGTCCTCGCCCTCAGACAACTTTGCAGAATGTCAATGTGGTGGTCGATTTGGAATTGAAGGGTTATTCGCTGTTTAAAAATCAAGATTTGCAACTAGGTCCTCATCTCAGTCTAATTTTGGATAATGAGCCATATGGAGATGTTTATGATTTGGCAAAACCAATTGTGCTCGAAAATCTAAAACCAGGAACTCATAACCTGAGTGTTTTAGTTGAAAAGCCTTGGTCAGAGAGTTTTAAAAATGCAGGGGCTTTTGCCCAGACGACTTTCAATATTCTCACTGAGACTGAGGATGATTTGGATTTACCACTCCTAATTTACAATCAGCCCGATGGAGTTTACCAAGTAGAACCAATCTTATTGGATTTTTATGTGGCGGGAATGAAGCCCAATAGTTGGCAAGTAAGAGCTACTGTCAATGATGAAAAGTTTCTGCTTGAGCAGATGCAGCCTATTTACTTGCAAGGTTTCCAAGAAGGAAATAATTTGATTCAGCTAGAACTATTGGATAGGCAAGGAAATGCTATTCAAAGTAAAGCTAATCAAGCTATTCGTTTAATTACTTATGAACCAAGTACTTCTTCTCGTCTAAGTCCCTTGGCAAAATTAGTTAGTGGACAAATTTCTTTTGAGGAATCGGCTCTAATTGTTGATCAAAGTTACCGTGATATTTCTGAAACTAGCTTGGAAGAAGAAATCTTGGGAGATGCTTCTGAAGATGTAAATGAGAAGTTATCGACCGAAGAAATCGAGTCCAAAACGGTTTCTGATCCAGCAAAATCGATTAGAGAAAGTGAGTCTGTAGCTGTTGATAATAATCTGGATTTGGAGAGTGAGAATCTAAATTCCCAAAAACCAATTGTTGATGAAGAAGTTAGTAATGCTGAAGATCCTGAAACAGAAAAGCAATCAATGAATCAGAAGGAGTCAGGCAAGCAAGATCAGGGCTTGTCTTTATCGCCAGAAGAAGAACCAGCAGTGGTTAACGAGAATGAGTCTGTTGAGGGTGTTGAGCCGAAAACTGCTGAAACCACTAAACAAGATAAGATCAGCGAACTTAAATCTCAGAACTCTGAGGTAAATGACTCTTCTTTGGAAACTGCTTCAGCAGAAATTGAGTCAAAATTATCTGCTAACGATAATTTTCAGCAAGCTCGTGTTGCCTTGGATTCTGTCCCAACTAACTCTGTTTCAGAAAAGATTAGGGTTTTGACTGAAACCCACCCAGAACCATTAGCTGAAATTGAGCCTTTACCCACTGAAATGCAAACATCTCCAGTCATTAAGACTCTAGATCGTAAAGCTGAGTCAGAGAGGATTCCTCAAGAAAAACCATCTTCTGTACAGCCAATTGATGATTTTTCCTCTTCTTTAGGTAGGTCAGAGTTAGGTAAGCCAGAAAAAACTGCGATCGCTAATAAAACTAGCAGTGAGCAAAATTTGCCAGCAGTTAATCAACCACAAGAAATTCCTGTTGACTCCTCGCTATCCCAATTAGATATTGCTAGTAGTGAAGTCAGGTTAGATGCTACGAATGAAAAAGCTGAAGAGCTAAATCAGCCTAAGTTTGACATTGAGAAAATTAGGTCAAAAATAAATTCAAGTTTAGCTATTTGGTTGCCAAAGATTTCAAGTGCTTGGCAGCAATTTAGTCAGCAGGTCACAAACTTAATTAACAAGTCGGTTACTGCTTTGCGAGCAAACTTCTCAGCTTCTTGAACTCGGCATAAATTTCGGGTAACCGCTTAAAAATGGCATATGATTTGCGAAAATCTCGACTGGGATAGGCAGGGGTTCCTGTGATCATTAGCCCAGGTTTGATATTGTGGGTTACTCCTGATTGGGCAGTGACAATGGTTCCTTTGCCGATCTTGATTTGGTTAGCTACCCCTACTTGTCCACCCAATAAGACGTTGTCTTCTACGGTTACGCCCCCTGCTAAACCTACTTGAGCCGCGATCGCGCAATTACTGCCAATTGTGCAGCCATGACCCACTTGGACAAAGTTATCTAATACTGTTTTCTGCTTAATTCTGGTTTCGCCGACAGCGGGGCGATCAACACAGCTATTACAGCCAATTTCTACCCCATCTTCAAGGACTGTATAGCCAGATTGTTCCATTTTGTGCCAACCCGTTGCGGTGGGAACAAAGCCAAACCCTTCTGCACCAATTACTGCTCCAGCATGAATTACACAGTTGGCACCGATTTGACTTCGCTCTTGAATCGTCGAATTACTATATAAAATAGTATCTGCCCCTATTTTGACCTCAGGATAAATGGTTACGTGGGGGTGAATAGCTACTCGATCACCAATGGTTACATTTGCCTGAATTACGGCATAGGCTCCAATATATACTTCTGCCCCGATAGTGGCGGTGGGATCAATAATTGCCGCGGCATGAATGCCTGGTTGGGGTTGATGGGGTCGATAAAAAAGAGCGATCGCTTTGGCAAATAATAATCTGGGTTGGGATGTTGCTATCCAAGCAATTCCCCGTTCGTTTGCCTGGTTTTGTAATTCTGGGTCTTGAGGAAGAATTAAGGCTCTTGCTTTAGTTGTGGCTAAGGCTGAGAAGAATTTTGCGCCTTCAATATAGCTAAGCTGGTTATTGTCTGCTGATTGAATTGCGGCGACTCCGCTGAGCAGAGGATTGTTTTCTCGATTATGGCTAAGGCTATTGTCCGTGCCTAATTCTCCTAAGTGAGCAATAATCTCTTGAAATTCCACCCTTGTTTCCTCAAAAATTTTATACTTTAAGTCAATAAATAAAATACTAAGACTTAATCTCTAAATAATATGGATAAGGAATTTGAATATCTGTTTCGAGTTGTTTTTAAAGATTGCGATCGCGAATTTGAGCGGTGGACTGATGCGCTTTACTATGCCAAATCCTTGATGCCCAAATGTCGCAGTTTCTTTAAAGATATTCGCATTTTTGTTGGCGAGGAGTTGATTTGGATTTATAGCCGTTCCCACAAGTATCCTCAGTTTGTTGGGGCTGGTAATTATGATCGCCTAGCAAGATTATTTATTGCCGAAACCCTTGAAGATGAGGCAGCAGAGACAGAAGCCGCAGCGTCGAAGTCTCAGTTAGAAAAAGATTCCGAGCAAGCAGACCAACCTCAGGATTGACCACCGAAGCGCTATTCCTCTAACAGGTTTGAATTGACAGTGAAACTTTATTCTTTCCACTCATTCATTTCAGCCCGAAAGGATGGTAGCAAACTCCGAATTCCGAACTCCTAACTCCTAACTCCTAACTCCTAACTCCTAACTTTCATTTAATCTGTCTCAATCTCGCTAACTGTGTCTACTGCGATCGCGATCGCTTTTTCAATTGCTAATTGCTTTTGCTCAACAACAACTTTCTCTTCTTCGGTTCTTTGGGCAACTACTGCACAAATACAAGCAGCTGCAAAACCATAAACTCCTGCCATTTTGAGGAGCGTTCCACTTTCCATTTCATAATTAAGAATATTGAGATGGCGATACTGTTCGGTAATGCCTCTTAGCCACAGTTGCAGATGTTGATTAGCCGAAGATTCGGTTCTTTCCTGTCCCTCATAAAAGGTATCTACCGAAGCGGTAATTCCCAAATGATAATCATGTTTCAACTTTTGTGCAGTGTTAACTAGGGCTACTGTCAAGAAAGGATCTGCCACAGCAGGATATTCGGGAGGGGCAATATCGTTGGCGGCTCCTTGTCGACATAAAGAACCTTGAGAAATAACGACACTGCCTACTTTGACGTGAGGTTGAATTGATCCACAAGTGCCGATTCGGACAATTTTGTTAATGCCTACCTGAATCAGTTCATTGACAACAATGCTCATTGAAGGCGCCCCCATGCCACTGGTGGCAATTAGTAGGGGTTTGCCATTGGCTAAGTAGCCTAGATAGCTGTTGAGACCGCGATGCTCAGAGAGAAGTTTGACTTGGCTTAAGTAGGTCTGGGCTATGTAGCGCGATCGCTCAGGATCTCCAGAAATTAAAGCGATTCTGGGCGGATTTTCTCCTAAGTCTTCACGACTAAAACCGATATGATAAAACATGTTGAGAGATTGCGATTAAGAATCAAAATCTAACATAAGCAATTGTTTTTTGAACTAGTAACTTGTGTTCTGTAAAAAATCGATTATTAATTTTATTTAATTATGAAAGTATTTGTAGCCGGGGCGACAGGACAGACAGGCAGTAGAGTTGTCCAAGAATTAATTGCTCGGAATCTTGAGGTTAAAGCTTTAATCAGAGATTCTGACAAAGCTAAAGAAATACTTCCCCCTCAGGTTGAATTGGTTGTTGGTGATGTGCTTAAACCAGAAACTTTTAGCTCTCATTTAACAGATTGCCAGATTCTAATTTGTGCAACAGGCGCTGCTCCTAGTCTTGATTTTACCCAGCCATATTTAGTTGATTATCAAGGTACAAAAAACTTAGTCGTCGCTGCCCAAGAACAAAAAATTGAGCGATTCATTCTGGTTTCTTCTCTTTGTGTTTCCCAGCTATTTCATCCTCTAAACCTATTTTGGTTAGTTTTGTGGTGGAAGAAACAGGCAGAAAATTATCTTGAGCAAAGTGGACTTAACTACACGATTATTCGTCCAGGTGGGCTTAAAAATGAAGATGATGAGTCTAACCTTGTTATTGCGGAGGCTGACACCTTGTTTGAAGGGAGTATTCCTCGTCAAAAAGTAGCCCAGGTTTGTGTCGAGGCTATATCTCGGGAGAATGCCAAAAATCGAATTCTCGAAATAGTTACTAGTTCTGATACAGCGGAAAAAACCTGGCAACAATTATTTGCCGTCAATTAGATTTATCGTAATTTGCTGAGCCAAGATTCTCCTCAGTAGCTTTATTAAATGTGCCTTAATTAAGGCGCTATTTTTTTTGTTTAAATCTTTCATCCTTAATTCTTTTTTCTTTTACCCATAAATTTCAGTCATTGTTAATTCAACGCTGATGAAATGCATGATATTAACTTTTGTTTAGTAACGTAAAGACATTATACTTTTGCCTACGATTAAAGCCTTGTATTGCAGGCTGGAACTGTTTCTTGGGGTAGAATATTTAAATGAGAATGTCGTTACAAAAAACTAAATAGCTAGTCAAATTGGATGTTGAAGTTCTCTGCTTCAATCAGTTTTTAAGGTTAGCTTCAATAGTCAATTTTTTCGGTGATTACTAAGCCGATTTTTAGTAAATACAACATAAAAAAAGGACAGTTCTATGACGCTTCCTATCTTTCCTCTTTTAATATTCCTTACTTCTCTAGGTAGTATATTTCTGTATTTGAAAACAGCTAACGATATCTTTGTTGTTCTAGCCGCAGTTATGTCAATTTCTTTGTTGATCTGGGGTTTTGTTTCTGCACATTGGTCAATTCATCTATTGGCTTTATTGACCTTGTTGTTACTCAGAAAACCTAAGTTGATTTCCAGAGTTGCTGCTGGTCTCAAGTAATTTTGTTCAATCAAGCTTTGGAAAGTGTAGTTCTAGATCTCGGTCTATTTTGAGTTTCGGATAGAAAGCTGAGTTTACTTTCTAAAGTTGTTTGATTTCCAGTGGGTTATGCCCAGCTAAATACTGCCAAGTTCTTATTAGAGCTTGGCTTTTTCGATTGTCTTTGTTCTTAAGTCTTTTCAAGTTAGTTGTTCTTAAGAATCGAAGTTTTTAGGCTTTCTCTCAGAATAGAGTCTATCTGATCAAAATCTCTTCCTCTACATGTATTTTCCTTGGTCTGTCTCTGGGCTATCAACTCTGGGAAGACCCATGCTGAAGTTGCGGACTTTTGCGCCTAAGTTATAGCTGATTTCTCCCTGCTGAAGGAGTGTTCGAATATAATGCTCTAAGTCTGAGCCGATCCGACGAATATTGTATTCACTTAAATCTTGACCACTGCTAGCTTCGACTAGAGTGTCAAATTTTCGATAAACTTTCTGTAACGATTCTTCCTTCCAAATAAACTCGTTGTCAGGATCTA
The DNA here is from genome assembly GCA_937996665.1 of uncultured Xenococcaceae cyanobacterium. Taxonomy (GTDB): domain Bacteria; phylum Cyanobacteriota; class Cyanobacteriia; order Cyanobacteriales; family Xenococcaceae; genus Hyella. The sequence continues at coordinate 11,401 of CALKUU010000191.1, forward strand.
TATCGAGAGTGAGAACGTTTTCACTCTCGACTAGCTGGTTTTCTTTGATTTCTGCACTATAGATTCTGACGTGACGAGTTGTAGATTTGACTAACATTTATTTTAGAGAACTAAATATGTAGAGGATGATTATTGATTTGTTAATTGAGACCTAGGGCGATTTTTTAAGTATGCGCCCTAAGTAATCTAGATAGTCTTAATTTAGATTGTTTGGAGACTTATTTGTAAGCTTTGATGCACTCTTCTACAAGTGGCTTAACGGCTTCAACATCATCCCATCCAGTTATTTCTGTTACTTTTTTCTCTAGATTTTTATAAGTACGGAAAAATTCAGCGATTTCATCTAAACGATGAGGATCAATATCTTTTAGAGAAGTAACGTTGGCGTAACGTGGGTCTTTGTCTGGCACGCAAAGAATTTTTTCATCGCGATCGCCACCATCAATCATATTTAACATCCCAATCGGGCGAGCTGCAATTACACAACCAGGAAAAGTAGGTTGATCCATAATTACCATCCCATCCAAAGGGTCGCCATCATCTGCCAATGTGTTGGGGATAAAACCATAATCGTATGGATACATAACCGAGGCGTACAAAACTCTATCTAGCGCAAAAGCATTAAGGTCTTTATCAAATTCGTACTTGTTTTTACTTCCTGCGGGAATTTCAATTAGGACATTGACAATCCCTGGTTTCGGTTGAGCAGCTATACGTGAAAGATCCACAAATTTTCTCCAGATATTAAAAGTTTACATATCAAACAGTCTATAAATCCTCAGGAAAACTCCCTTGGTTTATGCGCAGAAACTTGAGCTTCTACCATGAAGCATTTTACCTGAAGATTCAAGTAATACCAATTAAAAAGTTATCTATTAAAAAAAGCCTTTATTCTTGGTCTGCGATTGTCAGAACGGGTTAATATCAAAAAATAACGATTAAGATAACTTAGTTTTTCAAGATAATTAGCTATGGGTGAATCAAAGCGAAGGAAAGAGGCGTTGGGGGAAGATTATGGAAAAGAGTCTAGAATTTTGCCCTGGCTACCATTTACGAAAACTCAGGCCTCACAATTTGTTGCTATCACAACAAAGGGAGCCTGGATCGGAATTGGTCTTATGGTTACAGCTTGGTTTACTGTCAGATTTATCGGCCCTGCATTTGGCTGGTGGGAAGTATACTAAATAAAGTTTTAATTGCTAACTTATCAGGTTCTATTTCTACTCTAACTATAGAGCTTGTTTTGGTTTCAGGATTGTACTTATAAATAAGGTATTTAGAGATTAAGCTGATGATTGAACAAAATCCCTATGAACAGTTGGGTGTGACGGAAGGGTCCTCTTTTGAAGAGATTCAGGCTGCTAAAAAAAGAATATGCGAAGCGAATAGCGGTGATCCTAAGGTGGTAGAAAGTATTGAAGCTGCCTACGATGCTGTCATCATGGATCGTTTGCGCTTGCGGCAAGAAGGAAAAATTAAAGTGCCTGAGCGGATTCGGTTTCCTGAAAAAAAGGTTGAACCTCTAGTAAGCAAAGTTTCTCCTGTTACAAAATCTCCCAATTGGCTACAGAACTTGCTTGACAAGCCTTCCCAGAAAGAGGTTTTAGTTCCTAGTGGGGTTTTTCTTACCTTTGCATTAATGGTTGCCGTTAGCCCAGCTACTTCGATCGCCTCTGTTCTACCTTTATTGTTGGCATCAGGCTTTATTGCTAGTGTTTATTTTCTCAATCGTAAAGAGAAAAGATTCGGACGCTCTTTGTTGATTACTCTAATAATGCTAATTGTCGGTGTTGTTTTGGGTTCTACTCTAGCTACTTCTCTTGCTACTAGTGGCTTGGCTATTGGTTCTCCAGAACAGTTTGCTGCTGTTGCAACCTTTGTGTTGTTTTGGTTAGCTAGTTGTTTTTTGAGATAAGGAGCTTGATTTCGTAACTTATTTGGCTCTTGCTGTTAACCTCTTTTTACTGACAGCAAGGGTTTTTAGTGTAATTAGGCGTATTTTAATTAATTGTATTTTGTCGATCTTGATTGTGAATTTTGTTTTTGAGCTGTTGGGCTTGCTCAATAATTTGAGTCCAATTTTGGTTTTGAATGGTCTCTTTGGGAAATAAGCTTCCTGAAAGACCTACCGCGATCGCTCCAGCAGAGATCATTTCAGCGGCATTGTCCAAGGTTACTCCTCCTGTGGGAATCAAAGGAATTTCTCCTAGGGGAGACTTTAAACTTTTAAGGTATTCACTTCCTCCCATCGCTTTAATTGGGAAAACTTTAAGGGCGCTTGCTCCTGCTTGCCAAGCTGTAATTATTTCGGTAGGCGAAAGAACTCCCGGAACATAGGGAATTTGATGCCGAATCGCTGTCGTTAGCAGTTTGGGATCGAAATGGGGTGAAAAAATAAATTGAGCGCCACTGGCGATCGCTTCTTGTAATTGCTCCCCATTTAAAATAGTTCCTGCCCCAATTAAGCAATGGGGAATTCTGACTCGCAATTCAGCAATTAAATCTTGGGGTTGATCACTGTTCCAAGTAATTTCAATTAAACTAATGCCTCCTTTGCTAGCTGCTTCAGCCATCGCTAGACCGAGATCAAACCGAGGAGAACGAATAACGGCAATTATTCTTTCTTGGCGCAAAATTGATAACCAAGAATCAAAAGTAGTTTGAGGTCTGCTGAGGATAGAATTGCTAATCATTTGCCTATATTCCTAAATTTTGTGATCAACCACAAATTCAAATGCTTTTCCCCTTAAGCTAAATGATTTAGAGCTTCCTAAATCCCGCGAATTTGGTTCTTATAGGCTTGGTTATTCAATCCTTTGCCTTGGTTCGCTTTTTCAGGGGGAATTTCAGCTTGTAATCGTTTGATTCTTTCGGATGTGGCAGGGTGGGTACTCACAAAGGTTGGTACCGAACTACTTCCTCCTTCGAGAAGCTTCTGCATAAAACCCAACATGCCCGCAGGCGCGTAACCTGATTTCGTGAGGTTCGATAATCCTAGTTGATCGGCTTCGAGTTCATCTCTACGACTTTTGCGACGATTAACTGCCAATTCCACCCCGATCTGAACTGCTTGAGAACGATCTACTCCTGCTGCGGAAAGTGCTCCTTGGGCGATCGCTCTTTGGCGTAACTGTTTAATCGAGTGTTTGCCAACAATATGTCCAATTTCATGTCCGATGACACTAGCTAGTTCCGCTTCATTATCAGCTCTTGCGATCAGACCTTTGTTAAGGTAAACATATCCGCCCATAGTCGCAAAAGCATTAATCCCATCATCGTCGACGACTTGGAAAGTATAGTCAATTTCGCTGCGGGCGCTATTTCTCGCCATTTCTTGTCCGAGCCTGTTGATATAGTTAGTAATCGCTCGATTGCGATAAACTTTGGCTTGACCAGAGCTGACTAATTCACGATTGATTGACGCTCCTAACTCCATTTCTTGTTTATCGGAGATATTCGATAGTTGGAGAACCTGTGCTCCACTCCGAATTAAATCAATCCAAGAAATTGCCCTGACTGGCAGCGTCATTCCTAGTGCTAAGACTAATCCAAGTAAAAAGGACAATAGTCTGTAGCTCCACCGTTTTGATAGATAAGACCGAGTTTGTTCTGATGAACTAGGAGGTTTTGGGAAAGAAAATCGACTCAACATAACAAAAAAAATTCTTCATAAACAGAATAGCGTTATTTTTAGCTGACGAAAATTAAGCTTTAATAGTTGCCATCTACTCGTTAATGTGAAATTACTACAAGGTATTTTAGAAGCTAATTCCCGTTATAATTTTTACATTTATTGTCAGTATTTATTTAGCTAATGCTCTTTTTGATTATCAAATTTGTTCCATTATTAAAGACCATAATTATTAAATCTCGAACTTCTTTTTGGTCTTTGTTAACTATATTGACAATGCTCGTTAGTGTAACTTTTTCGGGTAATGCGATCGCTGCTGAAACCTCTACCCGCAATTATTATCGTACCCAAACTATTCATAATCCCGATGGGATCGGTAAATTTTATCAAGATCGTGAAATTGCTGGAGTTATGGGTCATCAAGCGATGGCTTGGCTAGAGCGAAACAGCCGAGAGAAACAAGAACAACCCCAAGCGGTTATCGAACATTTACCCCTAGATCCCAATGCTCAAGTTGCTGATTTAGGAACGGGAACTGGCTATTTTGCATTTCGGATTGCCAGCTTAATTCCCGAAGGAAAAATTTATGCAGTTGATATTCAGCCTGAGATGCTAAAGGTGGTTAACGATCTTAAAAAACAAAATCAAGTTGAAAATGTACAAGCGATTTTGGGAACGGAAACTGACTTAAACTTACCAGCAGAGAGTATTGACCTGGCTTTGATGGTTGATGCTTATCATGAGTTTGCCTACCCTCAAGAAATTATGAGTAGCCTCTACACTGCTTTGAAGCCTGGAGGCAAGGTGGTCTTAGTTGAATATCGCCAAGAGAATCCGATGATTATGATTAAACCACTCCATAAAATGAGCCAAAAACAAGTTAAAAAAGAGATGAAAACTGCCAACTTCCGTTGGCAAAAAACTCTTGAGTTTTTGCCTGAGCAGCATTTTATGATTTTCCAAAAATCATAGATTTAAGTGTTAATTTTCTTCCTTGAGGTTCTTGATCTTGTTTTTGTTGGTGATCAACTAGTTTGAAATCTGGTTAAGCACCACAGCAGTTGTCGATGCCTAAGCTATCTAAAATTAGATCGCTTACGGCATTAGCGATCGCAAACTCGCCATAAAAGCTACGACTAAAATCAAAAGATTCCATTTCAGTCACTATGGCAATTACCAAAGATCCCAGGTCGTTTTCTCCTTCTAATCTTTGACGAACAAAGATCTCTGATGCTCTAACAGCGATCGTTTCATTAACTTCTTCTGGAATAAATTCTTTATCTAGAAGCTTATGCAAGGATTCTTTCAACCATCTTTTTTCGGTATCCGGCTCTTCTATTGGTGGTAATGTGATCGGTGGAATTGGTGGAGCTGGATGGTTCATTTCTTTCTTCAGTTGGAAAACTAGCTAGCTTTAGATTTTTCTAACTTATCTTTATTTTACCCTTGTTCTTAGTAGGTATTTAAGCATTAATGTTGTACGCCAGAGAGAATTATGAATATAGATTTCGATATCCCAACCATTATCGAGGGTTATCGTCAGGGTTATTTTTTGATGGCAGATGGTGATGACGACCAAATAAATTGGTATTCAAGTAAGGAAAGAACCCTTATTCCCTTAGACGAAAGATTTCGCTTTCCCAAATCTTTGCGGAGAGTGCTAAATCAAAACAGGTTTTCTGTTGCTATCAATAAAAATTTTTCAGCGGTCTGTGATGGTTGTGCTAATCGAGAAACTACTTGGATTTCTCCTCAATTACAACAGATTTATCTAGCTCTCCATCAAGAAGGTTGGGTACATAGCTTTGAAACTTGGCAAGGGGATCAGCTAGCTGGGGGAATTCTTGGTTTTTCGATTGGGGGAGCTTTCATTGGTGAGTCGATGTTTTTCAATATTCCTGAGGCCTCTAAAGTTGCCATGGTAAAGCTTGTTGAACATTTAAGACATAACCAATATTTATTGTTTGATGCTCAACTCCAAAATCCTCACTTAGAGCGTTTTGGTTCTTATCTTATTGATTCGGATCAGTATCAAAAACTGCTTGAGGCGAGTTTAAAACTTAATTGTGAGTTTAACTCCTAGCTATCTTTTAACATTTTTATAAGTCATGCCTTCGAGAGTCGACCATTGAAAAAAAGATATGATCTAAGAACACCAATGCTTGGTAAGGTGAGAAGTTGCTCTGGTTGTTAATGAAATTATGAAAGCTGCTCTAGAGAAACTACTGTTTATGTCCACACCGATCAGTGTTTTAGGTTCTGGAGAAGGTGGAGGAATAGAACTTAAGATTCGCAATGTTGCTCAAGAATTGGCGCGCCGTGGCTATGAGATTGAAATAGTTGCACCCCAAGGATCGATTTTGCCAGGGGTTCCTGTTCGAGAAATTGCTGGTAACTTGCAAATAGCTGTCCAAAATCAAGAGCGTCATGATTCGGTTTCGATGCCGGGGAATTCAGTTCTCGCGAATATGTGGGACTACGCTAGATCCGTCCAAAAAGATTGGGATCTAATTGTTAATTTTGCTTTTGATTGGTTGCCATTTTATTTAACGCCTTTTTTTGATACGGCGATCGCTCACTTCATTAGTATGGGGTCAATGACCGACGCTTTAGACCACATCATGAATCAGGTTGCTCAGCAATATCCTCTTTGTATTGGTGCTAATACTAAATCTCAGGTTGTTACCTTTCCTTTTGCCGATAAATGTAACTTGCTTGGTAGTGGGGTCGATTTATCTTTATATGAATTTCGCGCCATTCCCGAAAAAAGTATGGTTTGGCTCGGTCGAATTTCTCCTGAAAAAGCTTTAGAAGATGCAGTTGAGGCAGCTAATCTTGCCCAGATTCCCCTTAAGATTTTCGGCAAAATTCAAGATCAAGCTTATTGGCAAAAGATTCAGCAAGATTTTCCCGATGCACCCATTGAATATGGGGGCTTTCTGGCTACTAATGATTTGCAAAGAGAGTTGGGGAAAGCTCAGGCTCTAATCATGACTCCCCGCTGGATTGAGGCATTCGGTAATGTAGCGATCGAGGCTCTAGCTTGTGGCGTTCCTGTCATTGCCTACAATCGGGGTGGTCCCTCAGAAATAATCAGAGATGGACAGACTGGTTTTTTGGTTAAACCAGATCATGTTCCTGGGTTGGTTGAGGCAATGGCTAAGATAGATCAGCTTGATCGCCAAAACTGTCGCCTTCAAGTTGAAAGGGAATACTCTTCTCAAATTTTGGGAAATAAATTTGAGTCTTGGTTTCAGCAAGTATGGCTAAAATCGAGTGAAAAAGCTGCAAGCTAGATCTTTGTAACTTGAATTATTGTTTGAATAACAATAGCTGCTATGCTATCAGACCGCTTTAATTGATCAGGCAAACTATGACAGTTTCTGCAAAAAAAATATTGTTTATGTCCACTCCTGTTGGTGCCCTAGGTACGGGAGAAGGGGGAGGAGTAGAATTAACCGTCCAAAATGTGGCGCAAGAGTTACAAAAAAGAGGTCATCACCTTGAGGTGGTTGCGCCCCAAGGCTCTATTTTAAAGGGACTTAGCGTTAAAGGCATTGATGGAAATTTGCAGATACCAGTTCAAACTCAAACTCGTGATGTCAGTACCGATGTGCCAGGTAACTCGGTTTTGTCGAATATGTGGGAGTATGCTCGTTTGGTTCAGAGTCGATATGACTTGATTGTTAATTTTGCTTTTGACTGGTTGCCATTTTATTTAACGCCTTTTTTTGATACGGCGATCGCTCATTTCATCAGTATGGGTTCAATGACTGATTCTCTAGACCAGATTATGAATCAGGTTGCCCAAAAGTATCCTCATAATATTGGTGTTTATACAAAATCTCAGGCAGAGACTTTTCCTTTTGCGGCTCAATGTCATCTTATGAGTAGTGCGATTGATATATCTCTCTACGACTTTTGTGATTCTCCTGAGGAGCATATGGTCTGGTTGGGGCGAATCGCTCCTGAAAAAGCTTTAGAAGATGCTGTTGCCGCGTCAAGTATTACAGGTATTCCTCTTAAAATTTACGGCAAGATTCAAGATGAACTTTACTGGCAAAAAATTCAGCAAGATTTTGCCAATGCCCCTATTGACTACAACGGATTTCTAGATACTGCCGAGTTGCAGCGAGAGTTAGGAAAGTCTCAAGCTTTGATTATGACTCCTCGATGGCTGGAGGCTTTTGGTAATGTAGCTATCGAAGCTTTGGCTTGTGGAGTACCTGTAATTGCCTATCGTCGTGGCGGACCTTCAGAAATAGTTCGTGATGCTCAGACTGGTTTTTTGGTGGAGCCTGACAGTATTGATGGTTTGGTCACAGCTATGCAAAATATTGGCAAAATTAGTAGACCTGTTTGTCGGCAACAAGCCGAGAACGAATATTCTTTGACTATTTTAGGTACTAATTTTGAAAACTGGTTTGATCTGATTTTGAGCCAA
>CALKUU010000192.1 GCA_937996665.1 uncultured Xenococcaceae cyanobacterium
CAAGAGTCAGCATCCAAAATGACTCGCGAGGAAAAGATAAAATTGCTGCGAGATGCCAAAATCATTGACGAATCTGGTTATTACTGTCCTGAGTTCTTTTCAGAAGAAACAGTTGCGAAAGATAAAGCACAAGGTAAACCACTGATAATTTAATGTATTCAACAAAACCGAGTTTTGTTTATGGTTTCCACGGTCTAGACCGAGAAATAGCCTATAGTATTCTGAATCAACAAGAAAATTTCCGACACAGTAATAATTCCTATGACTGGCTGGGTAATGGAATTTACTTTTGGGAAAATAACTATCAAAGAGCTGTCCAGTATGCTCAAGAGGATAGCCAAAGATCTAATTCTAAAATCAAAAATCCCTTTGTTTTAGGTGCCGTTATAGATTTGGGAAATTGCCTCGATCTTTTAGATCAAGAGTATCTTGATTATTTGTCTGCTGCATTTAATTTATTTCAAGAAACTTTAGAAGAAGAGAATAAACCTCCACCAGAAAATACTTCGTTTGGAAAAGCAGATTTCGACTTCAAAAAAAGAGAATTAGATTGTGCAGTAATTCGCTTTGCTCATCAATTAGCAATTAAGAAAGGAAATTATTTTGATTCTGTAAGAGCAGCCTTCATAGAAGGTGAGCCTATATATCCAGGTTCAATGTTTAGAAAGCAAAATCATATTCAAATTGCAATCATTAACCCAAACTGTATCAGGGGAATTTTCTTACCGAGAAAGGAAGTCTCTTTCCCCTCAGATGAAGACTAAGATCTGGTGATCACTGCTCAGGTTCAGCGCTAGTTTCGGGCAATTAGTCGTGTTTTGCAGCCCATTTACTAACTTGGATTCTTTGGGGTGGTTGTAATTCTTGTTTTGCTTTGCGCAAAAGGGTTACGGCATCCATAACCCCAGAATACCCAGCAACATTTTTCACACTTTGATCTAACTAGCGAATATTGATAACGGGAGTGCATCAGGGGCGCGAGAAGAATCTCATGTCTAGACCTAACCGCGTAGCTTCCCCTGTATGACCTGGTTAGAATAATTTTCTCTTACAAGTGGACTTGAGTCTGGTTAACAAGCTACTACATTAGAAAATTGTTTGTGATAGGACGATATAAACCTAATTGGTGTGCCATTGACATCTGTGAGTTCGCCAGACCAAGCTAGTCGATATAACTGTGCTAGATCATTTTTATCATCGTCCGTCAGTTCGCTCAGATTCCCATAATTCATAATAGAAAATGAATTATGTTCACCAAATACTTCAGAAGCCCAAGCAGTTTCGCTAATTTGCGCAAAAAAGTGTCTCAACCCAAAAATATGGCCAAGTTCATGGATCATCGTGTCCACTTGCTCCTTGCGGCTTTGTTCAAACATCGTTGGAAACAAAACAAGGTTGTTGCGGCCGGGATCAGGGAAAAATGCCCTAGCTAACGTACAGCCACTCGGACTACAGTTCGAGTCTGCCTCTATTCGAAGCTGAAAATCCCATAAATTCGAATTTTCTGAAAATCTGACTGGCACAGCAAAATCCCATTTCATCAATGCTTCTGAAAACAGATCTCTCACGTAATCTTTAATTACATCAGGATTTGAAAAAACGGCAAGAGAAGCCTCATCAAATTCCCATCGAAGGATACTATCTTCTTCCCATAAAGGCACAAATCCCTCGCTGGAATCCACTACTATTTCATTAGGAGACTTATTCTCGGGAGTTGAATACCCGACACTATCAGTGGTGCAAATATGTCCCTTCCCATACTCATGCACTATCGACTTTTTTAGTCCAGTACATTCGCGACTCGTTTTTAGATTCAATATTGACGATTTTGCTTTAGTTTCATTGTTTGTTTTCGGCATTTTTATTTCCTTTTGTTTAATTGGCTATTATTGAATCGCGTGATTCTTTCTCGACATATTTATTGATCTAACTTATAGATATGCCGCAACTGCGGTACAACATCCCTAGATAGTGATTTATTACCGCAACTAACCATCTTTTTCTTATACTCAAACTCCTGACTATTACTTATTTAGCTTTTACTAAAAGCAATTACAGCAAAAACAAATATACTGTTCGTAAACTTTTGAAATTGGTATTTTTATCTACATAGTTAAAAGTTACTGTTTGAGAATGTTCTAATTGTTACTCTGATAATAAAATTAGAAATTATGCATTTTGTAACATTAATTGATAATTGACTCGGCCAAACATCTAATCCATTATGTTGTTTTAGGATATGGCGATTACATCAAAAAAAGTCCAAATATTACTTTGCTAATTACTCAACTCTTTCAAAGTCTAATCAATTAAAACTTTCAAAATTGACTGTATCTCTCCAGGGTCATCTATCCCCGAAAACTGCAAAGCTACCTTGGTCGGCAGTACTAACAATTTCGCCTTACAGTTAGCGATCAACTCATTCCAAATCTGCTCAACCGCTTCAGCTTGAACTAGATCCCCCTCTTTTTCCTCAGTTTCCAAGTTTTTTACCTTAGCGATCGCTCTTTTCTTCTCAACCTCCGCAATCAACTTAGCCTTCCTCAGCCCTAAGTCCCCATCACCCTTAATATCCGCCTTAGCTTCCCAATTCTCACTTACGCCAAATGTCTTGCCTATTTCCACAGCACCCAAAAACTGCTCACTCGCTAAAACCCTTGTCATAAGAGCCTTTCACTCCTAAGATCTCAGTTTTCAAACCAAGATTACCATCATAAGAGTTCCAAAAAATTTTCAAACCTAAACAAAGTCTGCGCTTCTCCGACCCTCATTAATACAGGCTTAGGAAGTACCCTTTGACTAACTTGGATTCATACTTGCAAAGTGTTTACAAAGTAGATCATGCATAAAGCGATCATGTTTATACTTATCCTAAATCCCGATTGCAAGGCAGATGTAAATTAGATTAATTCTACGGATAAACCCAATTTTGATTGAAACCTTGAATTTGAGCAAGAGAGGTCAAAGGCTTAATTGTTTTAAGGTAGGCATTACTAATAATATTAAAGTCGAGTAAATCATCAGGGCTAGATACCTTCAATTCTGCGACATAATCTTCAACGCAATTAAGCCATTTTTTTCTCGTACTATTGTGAGCAGAAATTACTAAACCTTGATGCTGTAATTTGACAAAATCTTGGAAATACTTTTCCGCAGGAATATTATTAGACTTAGAAGAATTTACAGACTGAGTTGTGGGAATTAAATTCCATAATTGATCGTGAGCAACGAAAGACCAAGGTAAGTAATGATCTAAGGAAATACTATCCTTATCTAATTCAACTTGAGAATAAATACACTTAAGTTTTTGATGATTCAAAATTAGCTTCCAATACTGACGCTGCTTACTTAAGGAATCTCTATGCTGTGGAATAAATAATTTGCTAACAATATTAGGGATATTAATATTTTTTGATTGCATATAATTCAACCATTCCCAAGATGCCCAGCCTCTAACAATAGAATAATTTTCAGCGATGTATTCTAGCCAGTCTTGATGCAGAGTAATCGCCTTACAATCTTTATATGATGTTGAGTCAAAACAATATAGTGGTTTGATTTCCTCAAATTTATTATTAGCAAACTCGCAGATACTTTGATTAACAAGATGATCTTTTAACCCTTTGATTTCTTGGACAAAAAACGGTCTTAGCAAACGAAAGGGAACATATTTACTAAAATCTTTAACAATATCACCAAGGTTTTGAGCTTGAATTGTTTTTCTTAAAAGCTTTTTATCTGGATCTCTAAATTGTAATATTGGCTCGTTAATTACTAATTCAAGAGAGTCTAGTTTATTTGCAATCTGGTCTTGTATGCCAAAAGATAATTTAAAATAGCTGTGCGGATACCAAGCATTAGCTAGCATCTCGATAATAATTTCCTGGAA
>CALKUU010000193.1 GCA_937996665.1 uncultured Xenococcaceae cyanobacterium
TTTTTTAACAGGTAAATAGTTAAAACAAGCTTAAAAAGCCTCTCCGTCGTGGTCTTAATGTCTGGGAATTGGCTCCCATTAATTTGAAGTTTAAGCTCTCTTGAGACTATATTGTTTAAGGTTTGTAGCATCTTTGCTGGACTAGGGATATCGAACGATTAGTCTGATTTTAAATTTCAAGTAATCAAGGTACTTTTGCTAAGGAGTTTTTGACTTGTTCGCAAATTACTTCCTAATTACTACTGATTTACCGCCAATTATGTCTATTCCCTGACTTTGGTCACTTGGCGATCGCAAGTGAATTTTTCCAGACTTTTGGTTAGCTAGATTTTTCTTGTACGTAGCTGTAATTAAATTAGCAGAAGTGAACTTAAACTTAGATAGCAAACTTAGACAGCAAAAAAACTAAACCGAATCCCGAACCTAATCTAAAGACAACCCTTTTTCTCTAATGTTCGAGAGGACTTATTTTCTGTTAATGTAAATAACGCTATCGGCAAAGTTTATTAGAACAATTTATTTAAGCACTGAGACTATGAGAACTCACTATTGCGGGGAACTGCGAGCAGTAGATATTGATAAAACAGTTACTCTCTTCGGTTGGGTAGATCGCCGTCGCGATCATGGGGGCGTAATCTTTATTGATTTACGAGACCGAACTGGAACAGTGCAAATAGTTAGCGATCCCCAAAGAACTCCTGATTCTTATGATGATGCGGGTCAGTTACGTAGTGAGTATGTAGTCAAAATAGTTGGCAAAGTATTCTCTAGACCCGAAGCTTCCTTGAACTCTAAGTTGCCGACAGGAGAAGTCGAGATCTATGCTGACTCGATTGAGCTTTTAAATACAGTTAGTAAACAGTTACCTTTTCAGGTTTGTACGACTGAATACGAAACTGTACGTGAGGATCTTCGCTTGCGCTATCGCTATCTAGATTTAAGAAGCGATCGCATGGCAAAAAACCTGCAACTGCGTCACCAGGTAGTTAAAGCCGTTCGTCGTTTCCTCGAAGACGAAGCTAATTTTATGGAAGTGGAAACGCCGATTCTGACCCGTTCTACTCCTGAAGGAGCCAGAGACTATGTTGTCCCTTCCAGAGTGAATTTGGGTCAATGGTATGCCTTGCCCCAATCGCCTCAACTTTTTAAGCAATTACTAATGGTTTCGGGTTGCGATCGCTACTATCAAGTCGCTCGCTGTTTCCGTGATGAAGATTTGCGCGCAGATCGTCAGCCAGAATTTACCCAATTAGATATGGAAATGAGCTTCATGTCGGTTGAAGAAATTCTGGAGCTGAATGAAGCTTTAGTTTGTCATATTTTCAAGACTGTTAAAAACGTTGATCTACCCAGACCCTTTCCCCGAATTACCTATGCCGAGTCGATGGCAAAATACGGTAGCGATCGTCCCGATACTCGTTTCGGCTTAGAGCTAGTCGATGTTTCTGACATTGTTAAAGATAGTGGCTTTAAGGTTTTCTCTGGGGCGGTAGCTAGCGGGGGAGTCGTCAAAGTTTTGCCAATTCCCGAAGGTAACGACGCGATTTCTAATGTACGGATTAAACCCAAAGGAGATATTTTCAACGAAGCAGTAGCCGCAGGAGCTAAGGGGATCGCCTATATTCGGGTTCGCGAAAATAATGAAATTGATACGATTGGCGCGATCAAAGATAATCTTACCGCAGAGCAAAAACAAGAGTTATTAGCTCGCACAGGGGCAAAGCCTGGACATTTGCTGTTATTTGGGGCAGGGGACACCGCTACGGTTAACAAGACTCTAGATCGAGTTCGTCTCTTGATGGGTAAGGAATTAGGCTTAATCAATGAAGATCAGCTTAATTTTCTCTGGGTAACCGAATTCCCGATGTTTGAATATAACGCTGATGAAAAGAGACTTGAGGCGCTTCATCATCCTTTTACTGCTCCTTTCCCTGAAGATGAGCACGATTTAGCGACTGCTAGAGCGCAGGCTTATGACTTGGTCTATAACGGGATTGAGGTTGGCGGGGGCAGTCTGAGGATCTATCAAAAAGAAGTTCAGGCTAAAGTCTTTGAAACAATTGGCTTATCTACCGAAGAAGCCAACGACAAATTTGGTTTTCTCCTCGAAGCTTTTGAATATGGAACACCTCCCCATGGAGGCATTGCTTTTGGCTTGGATCGATTAGTGATGTTAATGGCGAAAGAAGAATCAATCCGAGATGTGATTGCTTTCCCCAAAACTCAGCAAGCTGGTTGTTTGTTAACCTCAGCTCCATCTGAAGTTGAGAATAAACAACTCAAGGAATTGGAAGTTAAATCAACCTACGTACCAAAAGTAAAATCTGATTAAAATTAAACTCCAAAAGGCTAAATATAGACGGTTAACTGATAGTTTATATTTATAGCTAAATTAATTAGTGACTGCCTATTTCACTAATTTTGTTTGGCTGGTAAGTTTTCCCACTCACAACTATTTATGCCATCTCCATCTAATGCCAATCAAAATAATCAAGAGGAAAAGGTCAGCCTTTTTGACGAAGAAGGTAAGTCCCTGGTTTGCTATGTAGAGCATTTTTTGGAAACAAGCGATCGCACCTACCTTCTCTTGATGCCTGTTGACATTCCTGTAAGCATAATTAGTTGGGATGATGACGATCCCGAGTCGGATGATGTTGAAGCGGTGCTCTTAGAAGATGAGGCGGAAATTATCGAAATTTTTGCTAACGCTAAAGCAGTTTTAGCAGAGCATAACCTTTCTTTAAAGCATTCGGCATATACTTTGACTGCCACAGGAGAACTACCTCCCATCGATGAAGAAGAGGTTCTAACTTTAAGTTTAGAAGACGAAGATCAAGGTTTAGATTCAGAGGAGTTACAACTTCTTGCCAGCTTCTATCATTCTGATCGCAAATATTCAGTTTATACGCCCCTAACTCCCCTGCTCTTTTTTGCCCGCTATGACAATCGAGGAGAACTAGAATTAGTTTCTCCAGAAGAAGAAGGATTTCAACCAATTCTTGAAGAGTTATTATTTGAGGAATTGGAAGATCGCTAAATTAATTACGATTGTTTGTAAATAATATTTTATTGTTTCTGCGATTAAACTGTTTTTGCGATCGCCTCAAATTAGACAACAACCTATTCAACAAAATAAACAAAATTAGATAAACGTTTCGCCGAATAGCTTTGGGAAAATATGACAAAGACTAAAAAAACAAAGACTAAACGAAAATCTTCATTTCCTTTTTTGTTACTTTTAACGGCTTTAGTAGGTGGTGGAGGTTGGATATGGTGGCAAAAATCAATTGCGCCTGTCACAGCTAGCGAACAAACTGAAGACCTTGTTTTTACTGTTGAGTCGGGAATGGCAGGACAACAAATCGGCGAGCAGTTAGCTGCTAAAGGGGTAATTAGTTCGCCCAACGCTTGGAAAGTTTGGACAAAATGGCAACAACTGCAAGATAAAAATGGTGGTTTTAAAGCCGGAACTTACCAAGTCTCAGCGAAAGAATCTTTACCTACTGTTGCTAACAAAATCTGGCAAGGACAAACAACTAAAACCAAATTTACAATTCCCGAAGGCTGGTCAATTAAGCAAATGGCGACTCATTTTGAGTCTCTTGGTTTTTTCCCTGCTGATGAGTTTATCAAAGCAACCGAGACGATTCCTTACGAAACCTTCTCTTGGTTGCCTCAAGATATTCCCCATCTCGAAGGCTTCCTCTATCCTGATACCTATACAATCAGTAGTGAACTGAGCCAATCTCCCCAAAGGATTATCGGTGCAATGCTCAGTAATTTTGAGCGAGTTGCGCTACCTTTTTATAAAAAAGCTAATACTGATTATTCCCTCTTAGAGTGGGTATCTCTAGCCAGCATTGTCGAAAAAGAATCGGTAGTTGCCGCTGAGAGAACCTTAATTGCAGGGGTATTTACCTCTAGACTCGAACAAGGGATTCGCTTGGAATCTGATCCTACGGTTGAATATGGATTGGGTATTCGGCAAACAGCGGACAAGCCCCTAACCTTTGCGCAAGTGGGAATGCCCAACCCCTATAACACTTATCGTAATTTTGGCTTACCCCCAACGGCGATCGCTGCACCAGGAATTGCTAGTCTGAAAGCGACTCTCAATCCTGATCAGACCGATTATCTTTTCTTTGTTGCTCGCTATGATGGCACGCATGTTTTTAGTAAAACTCTGAGTGAACATGAGGCGGCAACTAGAAAGATTCGCCGTGAGCGTAATGCTAGAAATAGTCAAAGTTAAGCGTTGTTTTTAGTTCGGAGTTCGCTTGCCCTCGAATGGGGGGAGTTCGGAATTCGCTTGCCCTTGTTATCCCCATTCGAGGACGTAGTCCCACTTTGATGGGACGAATGGGGAGAGTTAGATAATTCAAGTCCTTACTTTCAACTTGCTAGCTTACTAGTTTGCGTATTTAGGTGGGGAGTGAAATTTCTAGTTTTTGCTCTAACAATTGCCATAAGTCTGGGCTGTTAAAATCGGGGATCACCATGTTTGCGCCAAAGCTGGTTAGGGTTTCGGGATCGTGGGTTGAGGCGATCGCTATTGTGTAAATTCCTGCTGCTACGGCTGCTTGAATTCCGGTGGGTGAGTCTTCAAAAGCGATCGCATCTTTGGCTTCGGTGGCTACTTTGGCTAATCCCAATAGATAAGGCTCTGGATTTGGTTTCCCTGGAGGGGCATCTGCTGCCAGTACCACAATGGGAAACGTCTCAACTAGGTTTAACGCTTCTAACATGTGATAGGCATTCTCTTTGGGTGCATTGGTAACAATTGCTCGTTTGAGTTTGACTTGATCTAGCAACTTGATAATTCGCTCTAACCCAGGTGTAGCTTGCAAGGTTTTGGCTCTGGCTCGATATTCAGCTTCTTTGTAAAGTGCTAATTCGCTGGTTTCTGCTGGGGAAAGCTCAGGGAGGATATTGGCAATTAGTTGTTCGTTGGTGTTGCCTGAAACATGTTCTTGATAAAAGTTGCGATCGCACTCAATTCCATACTTAACAAATAGTTCTTGCCAAACTTGGAAGTGAACAGGGTCGGTATTGGCTAAAGTGCCATCAAGATCGAATAAAATTGCCGACAACATAGAATATTTGGCTTAATTTGAGAAAGTACTTTCTAGATCTACCACGATCTTTTGGCAATGTGCGTATTAAAGCAAACACTGGTTTGTGTTTTTGCTTTTTAAGTGTTGGTTGTAGCGAATTTGTTTTATCTCTCTGACTCAAAAGCGGTCAAATACTAGGATTCCAAAATTCCAGATTACTAAAAAAGCCAAAATCCTGATAATCAATTGTCCAAATTTGAGCTTGATATTGTTGAGCGGTGAAAATGACTGAAGCATCTTCTAAGCTACCTTGCCACTTAGGAGTGTTTAAAACTAAATCTGAGATAGCAGCGAAATCCTCGTTGGCAAGAGAAATTATAACTGTCTCTGTCTGAATAACGCCTAATAGCGTTCTGGAAGAGTCTGGGGATTGATAGCGAGAAACAAACTTATAAACTTCAAACAGAATCGGTAAAGGAGTTAAGACCTCGCCAAAAGTAGCAGGAATTTGACGAAAACCTTGTTTGGCTTCTTGATGGTATTGATCTTTTTTAGACAGTAATCCAATAAGAGGGTCAGAATCTAAAACTAATCTTTGCATCAGCGATGATTTTTATTAGTTGATGCATCATCAGGAGCAGATTCAACGATCCCAGCTAAATCCAATAATTTTTCTCCATTTTGGGGACGCAATTTATCCCTCAGTGCAACTTGGACAACACTAGAAGCATTTTCTTGAGGATGTTGTTCGAGGTAGTCGCTTCCATAGCTCATCTGGAATGTATAGTGTTCGTCTCATTTATTTCTTAATTGGTACAACCTTAGTTGTACTTTATCACAGTACATTTTTGAAAAAGCGATCGCCGAGAGATCCTTTTTTAGTTATCTACCTGAGTAGTTGCTTAAAGTGTTGATAGTTATTTGTGCGCTAAACTGCCTTGAGCCGCCTTGCAAGAACAAGGAAACGAAACAAGAGTAAAGAGACTGACCGAGAGCAATGACTTAAATTAATTTTGAATTTAGAATTGCTACCTTGAGATTAGTCACCAAAAATAGGAGTATCAAACCATGGTAAGCAAAGGACAAAAATATAAAGCACTGACGGATATCGAACTTACTTGTATGACATCCTGGGCTGCTCCATATACAGGTGGGTATGAACGAGTTTTTCCTAGCGGGGAGGAATTCATTATCGATGACGACCCCTCAGAAGGAGCGACGGCAGTCTATGCCGACCCCTGCAACTACGACAAACTACATGAGCAGTTTATCCCTTTCCACGACAGAAAACAGAAAAGATATCAAGGTTACTACTTGGGCATCAAACTTGAAGATATCGAGCATAAGTGTGAATTGGTGACTTGAAAATGACTCTCTATCGTTAAATCGAGGAATTCTCGTCAGTCAAAAGCATAATCTTATTCTCTTGCTCTTTTAAAAAAAACGGTTGCTTGGAGTTGAGTTAGACCCCGAAAAAATAATTCCACTGGATCTTGCATAATGTGGGTTCGACAAAGCAAAAAATTTTGCAACTTCCTAAATTTTAGGTATCTGGGAACCCTATTATTTCGTCATAAAAACCATAACTCCAAATTCCGAACTCTGAATTCCGAACTCAAGTTGCATAATTTTAATAATTTTTCCCATCCCAATTCGAACCAAAATCCATAGAATATAGTTAACGGACAAGATAGGATTTTTAGGCAATGGCTAGCAACGAGACAACAAAAGATCCCCAAGCAAAAAATTATCAAGCGCAACAGAACTCCGAACCAGAGGTAGAAACTGTTTATGCGGAAATCGATACTGAGCCAGAATCATCAGAATTTATGAAAAAGGCTTATTCTTGGCTTGACTTAGCCCGTGGTAAGTTTGCTGAACTATCGCCTGGAGGAAAAGTTGTCGTTGCGATCGTGGGTATTTGGGCTGGAGTTACCTCCTTAAATATGGTCTTACATCTGGTTAGTAGTTTGATCACAGTTGGTATTTTGGGCGTAATTCTTTACTTCGCTTACCAAAAACTAATTGTTGGTACTAGGGGCGAATAGACTCGGATAAAATTTGATGATCGATGTAATTGGCATTGGCTTAGAAGGAAGATCTGGTTTAACAGACCAGATTGTCAAAATCATTGATCGCGCAACTATCTTAAGTGGTGGCAAGCGTCATTTAAGTTATTTTGCTGAACACCCAGGTCTTAAAATTCCTCTCACTAATCTCCAGCAAGATCTAGATCTTGTTATTGCTAAAGCAAGAGAAGATGAGAATGCAAGAGTCGTTATTTTTACCACGGGCGACCCCCTTTTTTTCGGCTTAGGCAGATTATTGCTCCTCAAAGCCTCGCCTCAAAAACTGAATTTCTATCCTCATTTAAGCTCTGTGCAACTGGCATTTAGTCAGCTAAAAGTTCCTTGGCAAGATGCTGATCTGCTTAGTTTGCATGGTAGGGATTGCCAGCCATTAATTAAAAGTCTCAAACAGGGAAAAAGCAAAATCGCAGTTTTGACAGATCGCGATAATAGCCCTCAAGCGATCGC
>CALKUU010000194.1 GCA_937996665.1 uncultured Xenococcaceae cyanobacterium
TAAACAAGCTTTAAAGTCATGGCGTAACTTTTCAGCATCTAAGTTACGTCCGATAAATACTAGTTCATTTTTCCGAGTCTCCGAACTTTTCCAAGGGCGATCTGGTCTGCCATCAAAAATCATGTGAACTCCCTGAAAGACAAAACGATCCTCCTCTCCTGCTATATTAAGAATACCTTTCATCCGAAAGATATTTACTCCTTGAGTTTGCAAGAGGTCTGTCAGCCAATTATTGAGTTTTTCAAGATCTACCGCGCCAGACTCGACAATCGCCAAAGAATAAACCGATTCATCGTGTTCGTGGGCATCTTCCCCCAACAGTTCGGGATCGATTTCTAGGGCTTGTTCCAAGTCAAAAGCTTTTACCCCCAGAACAGAATCCATTTCAATAGCAGAATCTTGGGTACGATAAATTTTGACCATGCCATTCATGGCGCGAATTTTTTCTTCTAACTCTTCTAATTCTGTGGACGTTACCAGATCGGTTTTATTGAGCAAAATTACATTGGCAAAAGCAATCTGTTCTTGGGCTTCGTCGCTATCCCAATGTTCTTGAATATGTTTGGCATCAACTACTGTAACCACAGCATCAAGAGCTAATTGGGTTTGAATTTCTTCATCGACAAAGAAAGTTTGAATAACAGGGGCAGGATCGGCTAGTCCTGTAGTTTCAATGACTAAATGGTCGAATTTATCGCGACGACGCATGAGATTACCAATAATCCGAATTAAATCACCGCGAACTGTACAGCAAATACAGCCATTATTCATTTCAAAAATTTCTTCATCAGCATCAATCACTAGTTGATTATCAATCCCTACTTCGCCAAATTCATTGACAATTACGGCAACTTTTTTGCCATGTTCGTGGGTGAGGATTCGGTTTAGTAGAGTTGTTTTGCCTGCACCCAGATAGCCAGTAAGAACAGTGACAGGAACGGTTTTAGTTTGATTTTCGATAGTTGCAATCATTTGGTTAGTTGTTGATTGTTAATGGTTGATTGATAATTGTTTGATATCTAGTTGGGTGATTTTAGATATTGGTTTATGGATTTTGTATTGTTGCGGTGGGGAACTCATTAGGACAATGACTGTTTCTACGGGTGGACAGTCGGGTTCATGACATTTGAGTTGATTGATGGAAATGGGAATGTTTTCATCAAGGTTTAAAGCTTGATATGTCCAGCTTTTTAGCTTTTGGATTTGGTCGGAGTTGGCTTTTGAAATGGTCGATTTTGAGAATAAATTCATGGTGCTTAGCTAGATGAATTGTAGTTTTAGTTTCTATTGATATTTAATATTTCAATTACTAAAGCCTTTGCCTGAAGTCGATTCTTCATAAATAAACAATTCGCCATTTTGCCCTCCTGCTGCGAGATATTGACCTGATCGCTGCCAACCCAAACAAGCTAAACCAGTGCTTGTACCTTTGAGAGATTTGATTAATTTTTGACCTTGCCAGAGAGAGATATTGCCATCGTTGCCTGTTGTTGCGAGCAGAGCTGAATTATGAGAAAAAGCGATCGCTTTAACTTTGTTCTGGTGTTCTAATACATAGTTATGCCAATTATTTTGGCGGTATTGCCAGACCGTAACTCCTTCTTGACATGCTGCGGCGAGTAGAGGCGTTGGGGATAGATGCGACCATGTTACCTGATTAACTTTCCCTGGAAATCCCTGCATTAGCCAGGGCGGAGGATTATCCCATTGAAGCAAAGAAATAGTGCGATCAAGATTTCCTGATGCTAAATAAGTACCATCAGAAGACCAATCACAATTTAGACTTGCCCCAGGAACTTTCAAAAGGTAAGGTGCTTGTTGCCAGTTTTGTTGATCCCAGACTTTTACCCCACCATGTCCGCTAGCAGCGAGTAAATGTTTGTTGGGGTGCCAAGCCAGATTAAATACTGAAGAATCTTGAAAGTCCAGACTGGTAATTTCCTGTTTACTTCTTGCATCCCAAATTTTTATTTGACGGTTGAGGGCATATGCCAAAATATTTTCGGTCGGGTGCCAAGCAAGAGAGTCGATCCAGGCTTTGTTACTTTCGATAGTCGTAACTAATTCGTAGCGACTATCTCTAAGCTGCCAAATTTTTACTTCCCCTTTTTGTCCAGCAACAGCAAGGTAACTTCCATCAACCGAACAATCCAGACAGTCTAGAGAGAATTCACCAGGAGACATTAGATAATTTAATCTTCCCTGGTTCCAAACAACTAATTCTCCCGCCGCGGTGACAATAGCTAAACCCCCACTTGGCAACCAAGTTAAACCTGTTATGTATTCTGACAATTGCTTCTTATCAGCTAGTCTGAATTGATTTTTAGTAGAGAATTTAGCAGCCAATTAAAACTTCTCCTAGTTGGTTGAAATTGCTAAGGTTTGAGTTGAATATCTATTCCTTTTAGAAAATAGAATTTTCTATTGGCAATAACCTCATTAGAACTATCATTTATGGAAAAAGTGGAGACATTTGCTAGTGGGAAACAGTTGTGGTCGTTTTAAATTAGAGGTAAATGACTAGTTTTTAATTTACTAACCTGTAATTGCCGAAGAAAGAAAGACCATTCCTACCGCAGCGATCGCAAGCCCAGTAAACCTTGTTATATATTTGACTGAGATAGTTTTGCTTAATTTGGTGGCAAGCCCATATGTTCCCAGTGAAATAGCTAGCTGAACGACTATAAAGCTAACTAGATAGGCAATTAATGGGGTAGGTTCTGCGCCAAAGATTCCCTCACCGTAAGCAAAGCCATGAAACAGACCTGCCAGGGCTGCTAACGAGGATATAGTCAACTTATATTTGGTGTCTTGCCTTTTTTTGTCTCGAAGTACTAACAAAATCCCGAACAAGACTACCGAAGCCGCAATAAATATCTCAGGAAGCGGTAGATCTATAGATGCTAAATGAATCCCTGCGCCAATCCCCGTTGCTAAGACAAAGGCGATCGGAATCATCGCACCGCCTGCAATCCCCAAAGCAATTAAACCACTAGCTATTACAAAGGCTAAATGATCAAACCCAATAACGGGGTGTCCGAAACCTGACAAAACTCCTTCAAATAGATTTGCTGGCAATCTCCCTTCTAGGGGGTGGTGTGCTAGTGCTGGGGCAGAAATTAAGGTTTCTAAGAAAATAATTCCTGTTAATAAGCCCAAGGGACGAAAGTATGTACCCTGCTTTAATAGTTTCATGTTGGAAAATACAAAAAGATCAAGAATATTGAGCGGTGTTTCTGTAAAAAACCGATGCCATGCTGGAAATGGGAACCAGTTATAAATTTAGAAAAAACAATTGGTTAGTATCTTAATTTTTTCTATTCGGGGTCCCAACTTTGGCGGGTTAGTTGATGTTATTTGATACGCAAATAACTCCGAGTTAAGAGCGAAAAATAGACCCGCAAACTACCATTTCATGTAGGGTAAGAATTTACCACACATAGTAATTTTGACCCGATCGCCTTTAGGGTCTTCTACTTTATCGACTTCAACCGAAAAGTTAATCGCACTCATAATCCCATCGCCAAATTTTTCGTGGACTACTGCCTTAATGGGCATTCCATAGACCTGCATAATTTCATAAAAACGGTAAATTAAGGGGTCTGTAGGAATTTGCGGCTCTAAAGATCCTTTAAGAGGTGGGACAGTTAAAATTTCTGCCATTGACTCGGGCAAGCCTAGAGTTGAGACGATCTTAGTGGCTTCGTCCATATCTGCACTAGCTTGACGATAAATAACTGAGGCAATCCAGGTCTCGTCGCGCCCAACGACTTTTTCTAAATCTTCAAAAGTAACGCCTTTTTCTTTTTTAGCAGCTAATAATTTTTCGGTAATTTCGGCGATTGCCATAACTTTATTCCTCTTACTTAATAATTACTGATTCTCAAATTGAGCAAATTTCTGCTTAATTCACAGGAGGTTCACGAACCTCTCTACCGAATTCGCTCTTCCTCAACCGCCCTGGTTTCACGATATAAATGATCCTCCATTTCTTTTTTTAATTTCAGATAATCGGGATGTTCTTCAACAGCAGTGCGATCGCGGGGTCGCGGGAAAGGGACATCTAGAACTTCATCGATCCTGGCTGCGGGACCTTTGGTCATCATGACAATACGATCCGATAGCAGTAAAGCTTCCTCAATGCTGTGAGTAATCATAATTGCGGTTTTTCGCTGCTGTTCCCAAATTCTCTCGATTTCGTCTTGCAAGAAACCACGGGTTAGGGCATCCAGAGCCCCAAAAGGTTCATCCATTAACAAGATTTGGGGATTAATTGCTAATGCGCGGGCAATCCCAACTCGTTGTCGCATCCCCCCAGAAAGTTCGTGAGGTCGTTTTTTTTCTGCTCCTGTTAAGCCAACCAACTGAATGTTTTCTTTAACGATGCGTTTTTGCTGTATTTCAGACATTTTCGGGAAGACCGTTTCTACTGCAAACTTGATATTGCCTTGTACTGTCATCCAAGGCATGAGCGCATAATTTTGGAAAACCATCCCCCGATCTGAACCTGGCTTATCAACGATCTGACCGTCAATTAGTACCTCGCCGCTAGTGGCAGAACTGAGACCAGCAATAATATTTAGGAGGGTAGACTTGCCACAGCCAGAAGGGCCAATAATTGAAACAAAGGTATTATGTTCGATATCCAGACTCATATCTTCGATCGCCACAAAGTCAGAACTTGCCTGCCCTGTTAGCTTATTGAGCCAGCCCTTGCGCCCAGGAAAAACTTTAGAAATATGACGTAACGATATTTGGGCATTACTAGGATCGATAGACACAGTTTGTTTATTGACTCGATAGTTAGTTGTGGAATTGCTTAAGGAAACCAAGGGGCGAACCAAATCGCTCTTATCTCCTTTTCCGTTCTGACTATTCCCACCCGATGAAAAAAATCTACTCATGATTTGCCAAAAGAAACTATTTTTTCTAAGTAGGCAAAGATTTGGTCAAGAACGATACCTACTACGCCGATAATAAAAATTGCTACGAGAATATTAGGGATATAAAGGTTATTCCATTCATTCCAGATAAAATACCCTAACCCAGTTCCCAAGAGCATCTCCGCCGCAACGATTACTAGCCAAGAAATACCCATACTAATTCTTAACCCAGAAATTATATTAGGCAAGGCAGCAGGAATAATGACTTTAAAAATTGTTCGCCAGCGAGAAGCGCCCAGAGTTTTGGAAACGTCTAAATAGCTAGAATCGACGTTTGCCACGCCAAATGCCGTGTTAGTTAGAGTTGGCCAAATACTGGCAATAGTAATGATAAATATTCCTGTCAGCTCAGAGTTGCGAAAAATATATAGACCTAAAGGCAACCAAGCAAGAGGAGAAACCGGCTTTAGCAATTGGAAGTAGGGATTAAAGGCTTTAAAGGCTACTCTGGAAATGCCAACAAGAATACCTAAAGGAACAGCAATCACCGAAGCGAGAGTATAACCAATGGCTACTCGTCTCAAGCTAATCAGCAAATTCCACCCAATCCCCAAATCATTAGGACCATTATCGTAGAAAGGATGAGTCACCCAATACCATAATTCTTTGATGGTCAAAGAAGCGGTAGGCATTCCTTTAGAGAACCATTTTAGATTAGCCCCGATCTCCCAAAACCCTAGAAATATAGCTAAGGATAGGAGAAATAACAATATTGCTTGGACATTTTCGTTGTCTAAAAGCCTACTTTCTTTTTTGCTTTTAATTGCTCGTTTGCTTATTGCTGTCATACTCAACCAAATTGATAAGGGAACGAGGACGAACTAAAGTTCGTCCTCACAAAGTTAAACGCCGTACTTTTTAATTTGCTCGTCGATATATCCTTGGGGATTGGCTGGGTCGAATTCGTCAAACTCTAAAGTTTCCTTTCGATAGATTTCGGCTGGAGGAGTTTGACCAACTTCTTGGGCTAGTTCACGAGCCAGATCAGTCATAAAGATTTCTTTGCCTACTTCTTCGTACTTGTCTTCGGCGATCGCAGTTTTAACTTTTTCATCTCCTTGCAAGTCCCAACGCACTAGTTGAGAGGAGATCCAATTTGCAAAACTCTGCCAGGGATAGGGGTCGAAATCAATCCGATCTGGAATCGATTTGCTATTGCCCAAACCATCGTCAAAGTTACCAGTTAGAACAGCTTTAACTACCTCTTCGGGTTGATTAAGAAAGGCTCTTTCGGAGATAGCTTTGGCAATTTCTGGTCGGTTGGCAGGATCTCTGGCATAGCCAGCAGCTTCGATAATTGCTTTATTTAAGGCTCTAAAAGTGTTGGGATTAGCCGTAATCCACTCATCGCTGGCAGCAAAGGCACAGCAAGGATGTCCTTCCCAGAGTTCTTTGGTTAGCTTGTGAATGAATCCTACTTCTTCAAATACTGCTCTTTGATTGAAAGGATCAGGCATTAGATAAGCATCAATGTCTCCAGCTACCATTTGGGCGATGCTATCTGGTGGGGGAACGGGACGAATTTTAACGTCTTTGTCGGGGTCAAGACCGCCTGTGGCTAAGTAGTAGCGCAATAAGAGATTGTGCATTGAGTAAGGGAACGGAACCCCAATGACAAAGCCTTTAAAGTCTGCTGG
This sequence comes from uncultured Xenococcaceae cyanobacterium, assembly GCA_937996665.1. Lineage (GTDB taxonomy): Bacteria > Cyanobacteriota > Cyanobacteriia > Cyanobacteriales > Xenococcaceae > Hyella. The sequence continues at coordinate 6,581 of CALKUU010000194.1, forward strand.
CCCTTTAACTTTATCCTTGTACTTGTTGGCTACAGTAATTGCCTGACCGTTAATGTTTTCGATGCTGGCAAGCTTAACGCCAAAGGAGGCTGAACCCAGTCCTAGGGTCATCGCAATCGGCATTGGTGCCAGCATGTGATAAGCATCTAGTTCTCCAGCGATCGCCGAATCTCGAACAGCTCCCCAACTAGGCATTTTAACGACTTCAGCGTTAAAGCCATATTTCTTGTAGAACCCTAACGGCTCAGACATAATAATTGGCGTGGCGCAAGTGATCGGAATAAAACCAATTCTCAGGTCTTTTTTCTCTAGCTTGCTAATATCGATAGGGGATTCTGATTCATCAGGAGTTGCTTGTTCTGCTTGTCTAGGAGCGCAATTGGCTAGAGTAACTAGAGCTGCTCCTACCGCCAAGTTCTTGAGGAAGCGACGACGACTAAACTCGCTGTTATAAACGACATCGCCAAAAAATTCTCCTGCCTTTTGTCCAAAAGCAGCAGCAAAGGCGTTTTCGATCCCGCCTGCTTGCTTACACAGTTCTAAAACAAGTTTTTCTCGCTTGGGGTCGCCTTTGCCTGCAACCTTAAGCAATAGTGTCTTTCTTAAGTCTGCTGCATTAACCGCATCTGCCATTTTCAGGGTGCTTGATTTATAGACCCTCATTTTGATCAGGTCGTCAATCATTTCCACCGGATCTTTGGGCATATCCTCTGCCATGAACTTCCAGTGGTCTGCGGACATGTGAACTCCACCGCAGAACATGCAGATAAGATCTAATTCTGTAAGATTTCCTCTTTGGGAATTAATACTTCCCCATTTATCTGTAGCGCTGTTTGAAGTAAATACCATGGTGCGATCTACAATTTCAATTGTCTATGAATTTGGTAATAATTGCTACATATTTATCGATAAAATGGTTGTTAATTTTGCATTCAACTTGAATATTTGCCTTTAAATTGTTGAACTCATAATGCAAAATCTAATAAATGCAAACATTAAACTGAACATTTATCAAAACAACTTTTTTATCAGGATAAAACTAATGATAACGTGAATACTATCACAGAGTTAATCATAGATAAACTAGATTTGTTTTCGCAAAAATATAACTTTTATTGGTTTTAAAGTAAATGGTCTTACTGAGGTGACTTTATTTATAAAATTAAAATAATAATTACTTAAATTGTAAAAATCATAACAGAATTATAATCTCAATTTTAGTACCAAAATTAAGTTGGCTATGAACTTTGATTTTGCCTCCTAAAATATTGACAAACTTCTTGACAATATAAAGTCCCAGTCCGGTTCCAGGAATATTGCTGACATTTTTTCCGCGATGGAATGGCTCGAAAATTCTGTCTATATCGCCTGCTGGGATACCAATTCCTCGATCTGCGATCGCCACTATTAATTGATTGTCATTAGTTTGGATCTCAAGATTTATCTCTGTATTTAGGGGCGAATATTTGACTGCGTTAGACAGCAAATTAATAATAATAGATCTTAGTAATCGTCCGTCTAGTCTTATCTGTAATTCTTGATCAGCACAGTTTAATTTAATTTGATTGCGGTTACTAGTTTGTCCGAACTCGGCAATAATTTCCTGACAAAAATCTACTAAATTAAGTTGATCAAAGCTCAGGTCAATACTTTCATTGTCAATCTTACTAATTACTAACAATTCGTCAGTCATCTGAGTCATACGGTCAATATTAGTTTTGATATCTAGTAAATACTCATTTTTTTGATTAACAGAAAGTTTTTGAGAATAACGAAGTAGAGAAGATGCTAAAAATGAAATATTATTTAAAGGATTGCGAAATTCATGGCAAACCATCCCGACAAAGCGTGAGCGAACTTCGTTTAACTGGGTGAGTTTAAGATTAGCTTGAATTAATTCTTGAGTGCGTTGGGCGACTCCTAATTCTAGTTCTTCGTTGGTTTGTTGGAGGATAGATTCGCTCAGTTTTCGCTGAGTAATATCGCGAAAGGTCACTACCGCGCCAATTAAATTTCCCTTCTCATCATGCATTGGCGTACTAATATATTCCACGGGAAAGCTAGTGCCATCTTTGCGCCAGAACACCTCATTTTCGACTCGCCTCACTTTGCCGTCTTTAAAAGCTGCATAAATTGGACATTCTTCCCGAGGATAGGGCGATCCATCGCACCTGGAGTGATGCAAGATTTTATGCATCGATTTCCCAACTAAATCATCCATTTTCCAGCCAATAATCTCAGCAGCGGCAGGATTAACAAAGGTGACATTTCCCACTGCATCCAATCCATAAATACCTTCCCCAACTGAATTAAGGATTAGCTGATTTTGGCGACGTAAATTGGCAAGTTCGATATCTGTTTGATTTAACGAACGGTCGTTTTCTTGGGGATTACTTTTTTTCATTGACTCTTTTACAGCTTTGTTAAACTTATTAGCGCTCAACCCTAAAAAGTTTCTTGTATCTTCTGCTACTACTTAAAGAGGATTCGAGTACTTACTATATGTATTATGTTGCGATTCTTCGAGTAAGTAGATATGACCACAATCTTGATTATTGAAGATGAAGTACAAACTAAAAAAGTTTTACTAGATTCGTTAAGGTTTGAAGGTTTTGAGGCGATCGCGGCAGATAATGGTAGAGCGGGATTAAATTTGGCGATCACCCATCATCCTAATCTGATTATTTGTGACATTATGATGCCCGAGATGGATGGCTATGAAGTACTTTCTGCTTTACGAAAAAAGAGAGCTACTTCTGCAATTCCGATTATTTTTTTGAGTGCTAAAGTAACGATGAAAGATCTCAGGCTGGGTATGGATCTTGGGGCTGAAGACTATTTAACCAAACCCTGTACTGTTGATCGCCTACTAACAGCAATTAAAGCTAGACTTCGAAGAAGCCAGCAACTCAAACAACATTACTCGACTGAGAAAGGAGACTCAAGTGAAATTTTCTTTGAGTTAGAGAAATATGCCCAGTCTCCTCGCGTCACTGCGGTATTTGAACTTATCGAAGCCAATTATCATCGTCCACTACAACTTAAAGAAGTAGCTGCTACCTTGGGCTATTCTCCTGCTTATCTTACTGATTTAGTTCGTCAGAAAACAGGACGCACTGTCAAACAGTGGATAGTTGAAAGACGTATGGATCGTGCCCGCAAATTACTACTCAAGACTGATCTTGCGATCGCTAAAATTGCTGAACAAACTGGTTACTTAGATACTGCTTACTTCATTCGTCAATTCAAACAACTCCACGGTGCATCTCCTCATCAGTGGCGGAAAATTCCTCAACGAGAGATTGCTTGATCGGAATATTATTTTTTTAAAGAGTACGATACTGTTTAAGCTGTTGCGACCTCCTCTCTATTATCAATGTGCTATTTGTTTCATTTTTTTTGAGCAAATATCCTGCTTTAACTAAAGTTGCAAGGGAATTCTAGCCAAGATAGATATTATTCTTTTCCAAAAAGATTGAAAACCTTAATGAAGCTATTTCGTACTCTATTTATCATTACCCTCAATCCTTAATTTGTCTGGGACTATCAATTAATTTAATAGTTATTTTTTAAGCAGGTAGGAAATTATAAATTTAAACTAGCAAAAAATTAGGACGAAATCTGATGTCTGATGACAAAAACAAGAAAGGTTACGGTTGCGGAAGTATACCAATTTCAGTAATTTTGTTGTTTTTTGGAGCTAGTTTCTGGGGTTTCAAGAACTATGGTCTACCAGATATTGACCCTAATCAAATCAATAATCTCTTAGCAAAAGTTCCTGGAGTCGAGATTCGCTTAAAGACTCCAGCAAAACCTATCGAGCCGATTAAACCAACCCCTAATCTTCCTGAGGTTTCAATTGCATCTAAGCCAAAACTAGCAACTAAAACGCAGCTACCTATTTCCAAACCGGAATCCCAACCCAAAGAAAAAGAGTTAAATCAACCTCAATTTAATCCTGACTGGGAAAAGAAAAAAATCAGGGGAATTTATTTAAGTCGATATCAAATTACCAACAGGGCTAGTGAGCAAATAATTCGCGATCGCGTTCGCTATTATAAATCTCAAGGGATAAATACGATTATTCATGGAGTTTGGGGTAATGCTTGCACCATGTATCACAGTGAGGTTATGCAGCAAACCCTCGGTTACAAGAGCTGTCCCAATCTATTTCGTGCTCAGTGGTTAGACTGGCTGATTGATGAAGCCCATCAACAGGGAATGGAAGTTCATGCTTATTTTGAGAAGGGGATCAAAATTGATAAAAATAGTCCTGTTTTTGATCGAGCGATCGCCAATAATTGGGTTATTCCTGGCATAGATAAAACTTATGCTGGAGTTGATCATTATCTCTTGGATGTAGATAATCCTGAAGTTGCCAAATTCTTTCGCGAGATTCTGACGGAATTTGTCCAAAAATATCCCACCATAGATGCTGTCCAGTGGGACGATTATCTGGGTTACCATGCCGAATTACCAGGAGAAGTAGACCGCACAGCCAGTCTAACTAAGTTTGTTCAAGAGATGATTCGCTCAATGAAGGAGGCTAATCCTAAGGTTAGTTTCGATCTCTGTCACCACAATCCCTACTGGGCAAAACGCTACTTTGCAGCAGACTGGAAAAATTGGGATATTGATCGAATATTTATTCAGAACTATAACGAGAAAAACTTTGAGGCAGAATTAGACTACATCAAAAAATATGACGGTATTGCTATTACGGATCAACAATTTCATCGTCTGCCAGAAATTATTGATAATCAACAGATTAAAAGTGTCTTGATTTTTGCGCTTTCTGGGGAGCCGGAAGAAACTGCTAGTAAGCTCAAAAGCTTAACTGCAAAGTAACTAAGCTTGAGTGGTGGATCAATTTAATTGGAATCGCGGCTAGAAAATTCTCAGAGCAGCGCTTCCAATTCTTAGCTTGCCGCCAAAGATTAAGCCCAACCTCTATAATGTTCCTAGGAGCAAATGTGCTTAAAAACATTGAAGCAAAGTGTAATCAAGTACAAGTATCTTTCTTTTGATTAGTTGCATCTATTTGATGCGAGAGTAGACGACGCCAAGTAAATTGCATCGTTTGGGTTTTTCTTCGCTTGGTGATAGTTATGTTATTTACTCTTTTTTCAACTAAATATATTTATCGGTCAATCAGGCAAGTTATTCCCTTCTGGGGCTTGTTTTTGCTTCCAGGGCTATTATTAGTTGCTAATGGATGCAGCATGATCCCCCCAGGAGATGCTCAAACAGAAGATGCTAGTGCTAATCAGCAAGTACCAAAATCTCCAGCAGTTGATGTTGCAGTGGCTCAGTACGGCTCGCTGGAAAAGGATATGCAGTTTGTGGGGACAACTTTTCCCTTGCAAGAGGTTTCTCTGCGATCGCGAATTGAAGGGCAGATTTTGGCGCTGAATGTTGGGGTAGGCGATCGCGTTACCAAAGGACAGGTTCTTGCTCGCATCGATGATTCTTTAAATAAAGCAAGTGTTTTAGAAGCAGAAGCAGAATTAGCCGCATTACGATCAGAAGTAACTAGTTTGCAAGCAGATGTAAGTGACGGTTTAACTCAAATTAATCAAGCAAAGATTGTTTTGCAACAAGCAAAGTCCGATCTGATTCGCTCCAATCAACTAGTCCAAGAAGGTGCCGTTACTCGCCAATCGGCAGAACAAGCTCAAAATGCGGTAGATAATGCCAGGCAAGCCTTAGTTTCAGCCCAACAGCAAGTAGCTAATCGAACTTCATCCGTGACCGCAGCCAAGAGAAGGGTTGCAGCCCAGCAAGCAATAGTTGATCAAGAAAGACAAAGACAGTCTTTTACTTTATTAACTTCTCCTGTCACAGGTTCAGTCATGACCAAGGTACTAGAACCAGGAGATTTAGCCCAAGTAGGGGATCAAGTCTTGCAGTTAGGTGATTTTAGTCAGATTAAAGTTCGAGCACAAATTTCAGAATTAGAACTCAACAAAATTCGACTTGGTCAGTCAGCAAAGGTTCAACTAGATGCACTGCCAGGGCAAACTTTTATGGGGAAGGTAACTCAAATTTCTCTGGCGGCTGATGCTACTGCTCGTTTAATTCCGGTGGAAGTAACTATTCCTAAGCTCGATGACCGTATTGGCAGGGGACTACTAGCACGAGTTATTTTTACTCAGCAAGCTCCAAATCAGGTCATTATTCCTGAAAGTGCAACTCAAATAGCTTTAGACCAAACAAAAGAAGTTCGTGCTGAGGCGGATAATCTCGCAACTATCTTTGTTCTGCAAGAAGATGGGGAACAAGCAAAGGTTATAGCTCGCGAAGTAAAGATTGGCGATCGCATCAATTCTCAAGTCGAAATCATCTCTGGACTAGAGCCAGGGGAAAGATTTGTTGTGCGCAGTAGTGGGGATTTACAAGATGGTGATCCTGTTAAGCTGAGTTTTCTCTCTGAATCTTAAATCCTAAATCTTAAATTCTAAATCAACAGGTTTGATTGTCTCCTGAACTTGATTATGAGCGCGTCTAACTCCTCCAACTTTAGTATCAGTACCCTTGCCATTCGTCGGCATATTGGGACTTTAATGCTTACTCTGGCGTTAATTGTTATCGGGGTATTTTTTCTCTTTAATATCCAAGTAGATTTGTTGCCTTCGATTACCTATCCGCGGATCGGCTTACGGGTTAATGTCCCTGGGATTTCGCCTCAAGTTGCTGTAGATGAGGTAACCAAACCATTAGAAGAAGGACTGGCTGCTACCGAAGGAGTCTTACAGGTTTTCTCTCAGACTCGTGAAGGCAGAGTAAGTATCGATCTTTACTTCCAGCCAGGGGGCAATATTGATCGAGCTTTAAGCGATGCCACCGCCGCTCTAAATCGTGCCCGTTCTGGTCTACCAGATACGGTAGAAGAACCAAGACTGTTTAAGTTTGATCCTTCTCAGTTACCCGTTTACGAGCTGGCACTAACCTCTCCGTCTCTTACCCCTCTAGAACTGAGAGTCTTTGCCGAAGAAGAGTTAGCCAGAGAACTAGGGGTCGTGGAAGGGGTTGCCGTAGTCGATGTTTCTGGGGGAGTGGAAGAAGAAGTTAGAGTTTTAATCGATCTTAATCGCCTCCAAGCTTTGGGGGTTAACTTAGATGACATCCTCAGTGAACTAGCAGAAACGAACCAAGATATCTCTGGGGGCAGAATTCTGGGAGATCTTAATGAGCCTCTAACTCGGGCGATCGGTCGTTTTCAAGATCCAGCCGAAATTCTTGATTTATCTTTTCCCGTGGCTGGGTCTAATCCAGATGGTTCGGAGGGAACTCGCCGAGTCTATCTGAGAGATTTTGCCCAAGTCATTGATGACCAAACGGAGCAGCGTGTTTTTGTAACTCTCAATGAGCAACCTGCGGTCAAAGTCAGTATTCAAAAACAACCAGAAGCGAATACGATCGCCGTAGTTGAGGGCATTAAACAAAGATTGGAACAGTTACGAAAGCAGGGGATCGTTCCTCAAGATTTAGAATTGGTTGCCACTACCGATGAATCGATTTTTATTGGCAATTCCATTGGGAATGTGACCAATGCTGGTTTGATTGGTGCAGGTCTAGCGGCGATCGCTGTGTTACTCTTTTTGGGTTCTCTGCGTCAGACAGTGATTATTGTTTCGGCAATTCCTTTAGCTGCACTGAGCGCAATTATTTTGATGAAGCTATTTGGTTTATCCCTCAATGTTTTTAGCTTAGGTGGTTTGGCAGTTGGGGTAGGAATTGTAGTTGATAACTCAATTGTGATGCTCGAAAATATTGCCGTGGGGGTGGGTATGACTCCAGGTCAAGATAGCAAAACCCGCTTGAATTCTCGCCAGGCGATCGCTCAAGTTATTACTAGCAGTCAAGAAGTAGAATCATCTCTAGTTGCGTCTACTAGTACTAATCTCGTGGCAGTATTACCTTTTTTGCTAATTGGTGGTTTTATTGCCCTAATTTTTAATGAGCTAATTTTGACCGTTAGCTTTGCGGTGGCAGCATCTGTGCTAGTAGCCCTGACCGTAATCCCCATGTTGGCATCTCGGTTACTAGCAATTCCCTACTCTAGTTCGGTAGGTAGCTTCTGGTTGTTGCGGGCTTTTAATCGGCGCTTTAGCGCAGCTACCAATAGTTATGGCAAATTACTCAAACAAGTTTTGCGCTTACGTTTGCTAATGATTTGTGTAACTTTTCTAGTCTTGGGTGGATCTAGCTTACTGATGCTCGATCATATTCCTCAAGAGATTTTACCTCGGATCAATACTGGTCAAGCCCGCCTGTTTGCCCAATTCCCTCCAGAAACGCCCCTGGCAACGAACCGCCTGGTTATGGCAAAAGTAGATGAGATTCTCTTAGCCCAGCCAGAAACTGAATATAGTTTTACGACCGCAGGAGGCTTTTTATTCGGGAGTAGCACCAGTGAAAACCCTTTGCGTGGAAGCAGCGTCATCACTCTTCAGCCAGGAACAGATGTTGAAACTTTTACCTCTAGAGTAAACCAAGAATTGCAGCAGCTTAATCTGATTAATATTCGTTTGCGCCTAACTCCTGGTGCAGTTAGAGGCTTAATTTTAAGTAACTCCCCCGTCAGGAGTGATATAGATGTAGTTTTGCAAGGAGATAATGCCCAAATCCTCGAACAAGCAGGGGCAAAAGTGTTAAAAACTCTAGAACAAAGAGCGACTCTCGCTAATTTTCGACCTGATGCCGACCCAACCCAATCAGAAATTCAGATTCGACTTGATCGGGAACGAGCGGCTGATTTGGGTCTCAATACTGAGGATCTTGGCAATACGATTGACACGGCTATTACTGGGTCAGTTCCTACCCAAATTCAACGAGGTAATCGCTTAATAGATGTGCGAGTAAAACTTGATAAAACCTCAATTAACCGTCCTTCTCAATTAGCGCAACTGCCCTTATTTAACGATGATAATAATTTAGTTCGTCTGGGAGATGTTAGCAAGATTTCTCTTGGCAAAGCACCAGGAGAAATTCAAAGAATTAATCAGCGACAGGTATTTTTAATTGCAGGTAATCTTCAGGAAAATGCTAATTTAGGTGCTGCTCTAGCTGAATTAGAAAACATCTTTCAAGATATTGATCTACCCGAAGGGGTAAGTCGTCTTCCTAGCGCTGCGGCTCAAAGCAATAGAGCAATTCAAGCTTCTTTTAATGTTTTGGGTGGACTAGCTGCCTTCTTGGTGTTTGTCGTGATGGCAGTGCAATATAATTCGCTGATCGACCCGTTAGTGATTATGTTTACTCTGCCCCTAGCTTTGGCGGGAGGGATTTGGGGGCTGTATCTGACGCAAACGGCAATCGGGATTACGGTAATTGTCGGTGCAGTCCTGTTAGTGGGGATTGTGGTTAATAACGCGATTATTTTACTTGAGTTGGCTAATCAAATTCTTGAGCGAGAACAGTGCGATCGCTCTACTGCAATTCTTAAAGCTGCACCTCAACGGTTACGTCCAATTTTGATGACGACAATTACCACAGTAGTGGGGATGTTTCCCCTTGCCCTAGGTTTAGGTCAGGGAGGGGAATTCTTACAGCCTTTGGGGGTTGTCGTTTTTTCAGGCTTAGCATTAGCAACTGGATTAACTTTATTTATTATTCCCTGCTTTTACCTCTTACTCCATGATTTGGTCGCAATGATTCGTGAACCAAGAGGAGCTTTATCTAGTAAGCAAACTCAGGAATAAACAAGAGTCCCATCCAAACCCGATTAAGCGATCTATTTTTCAGCAAGCCGTTGTGCAGTCTTTAAAATTTTACTAGCTAAAATGGCTGCGCCAAAGCCATTATCAATATTCATAACTCCAATTCCCGATGCACAGGAATTCAGCATAGTTAACAAAGCTGATAATCCTTGAAAACTAGCTCCATAGCCAACACTAGTGGGTACGGCAATTACCGGGCAAGCAGCCAAGCCCCCAACCACACTAGGCAACGCCCCTTCCATCCCTGCCACAACGATCAAGACATCTGCATCTTGAAGATAGTGCAAGTTATTGAGAAGACGATGAATCCCTGCGACTCCCACATCCCAAAGTCGCTCAACTTTAAACCCAATTAATTCGGCGGTGACTGCTGCTTCTTCTGCCACAGGAATATCTGAAGTTCCTGCGGTAACGACATTGATCTGTCCTGGATATTTGGGTTTGTTTTCAGTGGGGGCGATCGCAGCAATTCTAGCGATCGCATAATAATTAAGTTGGGGGATTGCCGTTTTTAATTGACTAAAAACTTGATTATCAATTCTGGTTGCCATAATCGGGACAGGTTGATCTAACTGTTGATTATGCTTGACCATAGCTTCCATAATCTTGATGATTTGGTCAGCAGTTTTGTCCTCTCCCCAAATAACTTCAGGAAAGCCACTCCGACTTTGGCGATGATGATCGATCTTGGCAAACTCCCCAACAGATTCGTAGCCGACAATAGAGAAATTATTCAGTTGTTGAACGGCTATTTCTGGAGATAAAGTTCCAACCGCTACTTCTTGTAATAGCTGCTGTAATTTTTCTGATTGATTCATGTTTAGGAAATAGTTAGAGCAACTGGATAGTTAGATCATGACAATCCCTGCACCATTTTTTGGCAAACCTTAATCTTAAATACAAGAACCATCAACAAAATTCTCAATCTCTAGAGTTTATTCTTGTTCGAGTTCGCACAATCAAAAACTATCTATTTCCCTAATCTGCCAACAGCAAGTTATTGTTGTGATGGAAATCAACCACAAGTCGAGTTCGAATCAAACAAGTTTTACTAGTCTTCGAGAATGAGAGGACATCGACGTAACTACTGATAGAAAAAGGTATTCTATATATCTGGGTTTTACCATCTATTCATTTAATAATTCTATTTCACCTTAATATTCTCAGAAAAACAATTGTGCTTAGCAATCGCACAATAGCAGTTAACAACCAGCATTATTTTTTTACAACAAAATCAAAAATATATGAGATAAATAGTTATTAAATCAAGAGCATTAAAGATTGTTTTTTTCTTTAACTACAATAGCAATTCCCTAAAAAAGCCTAAAACAATAGAGACAATAACATTTTTTAATTGCGAAATACACAAGTAATCTTATTATTACTTGTGTCATCAAATCTTGAAAATAGCATATTTTAAAATACAAGAATTTATGATAGAGAGCGTCGTAAAAAAGTGTCTCTCGTTATGGGAATAGAAATCAACACAGATAGGTTCTTATCTCTAGCCTATATTTGGCAAGAGTTTTCAAGCTTATATATATTTGTTTTTTCCCTAAGATATAAAAGATAAGCATTTGAAGCGACAAACTGTATTAATTCAGGTTTCTAAATTAGTTAGAAAATCATAAGGCGTATATTTGGCTACAAAAGGTGGTTTCCAGTTGCCTTATAAATCTATAAACAGATAGAAAATATTATTTGCATTCATCATTAGCAGAAAGTGATTATTTTTCGTTGGCAGGCAAAAGAAATGGTTTATATTATTTCTCTAGCAAGTGCCGATTTCCAAAATAATGTCTTTGTGTGACAGTTGGATATTGTCAAATTTAAACTAAATCATAAAAATAAGATTAGGGATGGGAAGTAAATAATGTCTTTAAATGTTGAATTGCTTGAAAGCAGTTTTGAGGAGATCAAGCCTGTCGCAGATGAGTTTGTTGCCAGTTTCTACCATTATTTGTTCACCGCTAATCCTGAAGCTAAGCCATTGTTTGATACCACTGACATGGAAGCTCAAAAGAAAAAGCTGTTAAGCTCCTTGGTATTAGTAGTAGAGAACCTCAGAAAGCCTGATGTCTTAGACAGCGCATTGCGTGGTTTGGGTGCTCGCCACGTTAAGTATGGCGCATTACCCGAGCACTATCCTCTGGTAGGAGGCGCATTGCTATCAGCTTTCGAGCAATACCTCAAGGAGAAATGGACTCCAGACGTCAAGCAGGCTTGGGTAGACGCTTACGGTGCAATTAGCGAGATTATGCTTGATGGCGCTGACTATTCGAAGTCAGATATTTCTTTGCCAGTCACCGAAGGAGAATCAGATTCAGGTTTGCAGGTAGAGCTTTTAGAGCAGAGTTTTGAAGAAGTTAAACCCCATGCCAATGAATTCGTTAGTAGTTTTTACGATAATTTATTTACTGCCAGTCCTGAAGCCAAGCCATTATTTCAACACACCAACATGGCAGCTCAAAAGAAAATGCTT
>CALKUU010000195.1 GCA_937996665.1 uncultured Xenococcaceae cyanobacterium
TAGATAAGTTTTTTGTATCTACTCTTTCCCTTTATGGTGAAAAGCATGACAAGCTAGATTCAAACTAAGAGATTTTATTCACTTGACTTAGAAAGTAAAACAAAAATAATCCTAATCTAGAAAAATGGCGTCAAACTATTACCCAAATTATCTGTTTTGAACGTCTTCTAGTTCCAGGGTCTTTTGAACTGATTCAAACCATAAAAGTTGAATCATTCACAAATAGATGAATGGATACCGGCAAACACACAAAACACCACTGGCTAATGCACAAAAGAGAATTGTATCAAAAACTCAACCTTGGTCAAGCTGCACCAGCGGATGATTCTTCTCATCTAAGTGATCTTGTCAACTATTCCCAGACTGAAAACATCTCGGTCAGAAATGTTTTGCTTCACCAACAAAACTTAAAAAGTCTGTTCATTAAATTACTGGGCATTGGCTTAATAACAGGCATTTTTGCTGCTATGGCAGTTGTCGTTACAATTCAAAAATTTGGTTTGACAGAAAAAATAAACCAAACTGATGACTCCCAGTTGCCAAGGCAAGTCGAGGGTCTTCAAACTGAGGACAAGTTTTTAGATGGTACTAATGGGAAGCTGTTTAAACTTTAAAAGAAAGTTATTAGAAGCTACTTATTAGCAAACCGCACTGCTAGAAATTTAATCTAGTTCAATACTCCAAAAACTCTCGACAGTTAGACTTAAAGTTAATCCAGACTTGGTGGAGTTTGGTGTGATATGAGTTGGTTTGTGAGGTTGATGCTTACGAAAAGCATTGTAATTTGTCCTTGCTATTTTCGGAGTGATTTTTAAGAAACTTTTTGATTTTGTCTTTTTTAGACAGAAACTTTGATGCTTTTCAAGTGTGTGAGCTTGTATCAAAGTTTAGTCCTTTGGATAAGTAGTTTTAGTTTTTGCTACTAACAATCACTTTGATTTTTTTGGAAATTACTGGGTGATCGTGGGGTGTATGAGCGTAGTCGCCAACAATTAGTTGTAGGGTGTGCTCGCCTGGTTCCAGCTCTAGAGAAGTTTCGGTTTGTCCTTTCCCGAAATGTTTGATGTTCTCATTAGCAGGAAGTGCTGTGGTTAGACTGGGAACTTGGGGCAAATCGATTAATAAATGATGGTGTCCTGAATTGTCTTGTTCGACTCCGGCTGGGGCAATTTCCATTCCAGACAAGCCAAATTTAACTTCGAATGAGGAGGGGACTATTTCTCCATCTTGAGGTTCAATTAAATAGGCTTTTGCATCCTCAGCGGCGTGGGAAATTGGCTGATTGGCAAGAGCATTATTTGCGAAGCTTGAAAAGCTAAGAATAGTCGTCAGAACAATGGCACTAAGAATGGTAGTAATTTTTTGTATCTTCATGAGGAGATTTAAGTTTAAATAAGTGGGATGTTAAATAATCAGAGTATAGATTTTATCAAGCTGAGGCTATTTTTCCATTTTTACCTTTAAACTTGTGTTTTGTTTACTGGTAATTATTAGAATCTGTACTTTAGATATTGTTAATTGGTATGATATCAAGAGATCCGCTCTTCACAGGATTGCTTGCTGATTTAAGCCGATATTTAGATTTGCTGATTTTACGTTTGTTAGTTTATTTTTTCGTTAATTTTCTCCTGGAACATAATGCCATTACCCATTGTAGCTATTATTGGTAGACCCAACGTGGGTAAATCTACCCTTGTCAACCGCCTTGCTGGTGATCAGCAAGCTATTGTCTTTGATCAGCCAGGAATCACTAGAGATCGTACCTATCGACCAGCATTTTGGCTAGACAGAGAATTTCAGGTCGTCGATACGGGCGGTTTGGTTTTTGATGATGATACTGAGTTTTTGCCCTTAATTAGGCAGCAGGCTATGGCAGCTTTGCAAGAGGCAGTTGCCGCGATTTTTGTGGTTGATGGTCAAGGAGGCTTAACTGGGGGAGACCAGGAAATTGCTGATTGGTTGAGGCAACAGTCTGTACCGGTGGTTTTGGCGGTTAACAAATGCGAGTCAATTGAGCATGGGTTTGTTCAGGCGGCTGAGTTTTGGGAGTTGGGTTTGGGTGAGCCTTATCCTGTTTCGGGGATTCATGGCAGTGGTACTGGAGAAATGTTGGATGCTCTGATAGCTCACTTACCTTCTGTAGATGAGCTACCAGAAAATGAAGAGATTAAGGTAGCGATTATTGGTCGCCCGAATGTGGGCAAGTCTAGTTTGCTGAATGCTCTGACTGGTGAGCAAAGAGCTATTGTTAGCCCGATTTCGGGGACGACTAGAGATGCGATCGATATGGTAGTGACTAGAGGTGAGCAAACTTATCGGTTAATTGATACAGCTGGGATTCGGCGTAAGAAGAATGTTGATTATGGGGCGGAGTTTTTTAGTATTAATCGGGCTTTCAAGGCAATTCGGCGATCGGATATTGTCTTGTTTGTCTTGGATGTTTTGGATGGGGTTACTGAGCAAGATTTAAAACTGGCTGGTCGAATTATTGAAGAGGGACGAGCGGTTGTTTTGGTGCTGAATAAATGGGATGCGGTGGATAAGGATTCACAGACTATTTATGAGTTTAAGAAGAAAATTATGAACCGTCTCTATTTTATGGAATGGGCGGAGATTATTTTTACCAGCGCGCTAACGGGCAAACGGGTTGATAAGATTCTCGATTTGGTGGATAGTTCAATTTCGGAATATCGTCGTCGGGTATCGACTTCGGTAATTAATGAGGTTTTAGAAGAGGCAGTTGGCTGGCATTCTCCGCCTACTTCCCGTCAGGGTAAGCAGGGACGTATCTACTATGGTACTCAGGTTAGAACTGAACCACCGACAATCACTCTGTTTGTTAATGACCCGAAAAGGTTTACTGATAATTACAAGCGTTACATCGATCGCCAGTTTAGAGACCAGCTTGGTTTTAAGGGTACGCCGATGCGATTGATTTGGCGTGGGAAGAAGGTTCGTGATGCGGAGAGGAATACTGCGAACAGGGCAACTAAGGTTAAATAGAACTTTTCTAGTTCATTAGGTTTTTGCACTTATTTTACTAACTTCAAGCCAAATTTAATCGGGGGAAGCATCCCCCGCGCCCCCAGATATTGGGGAGGATTACGACCTCCCCAAGCCCCTGCCGTATTGATGGAAAGGCTAAGTAATAATTTTCAGCTTTATTTCTTAGGTATATTATCTGAGCTTGATTAGCTTGAGTGGAGAACAGCTTAAATAGTTATTTTTGGGTAGTAATCTCTAAAAAATTGCTATTCTACCAATCTAATATTAGCGATCAAAATTTCTAAATTTGCAAGTTGATTAATACCTATCTCAATCTTTAACAATAAGTACATACTCTAAAGTTTTTTTCAATTTCCATTGAGGAATAATGAGGTTAAAGCAAAATTACTAGAGAGAATGTAATGGGATTAATTGAAAATGGAATTGGGAACTTTAGTCCTGAAATTAAATCTATCATCGGAGAGCTAGATGGTATCTTTGATCGAAAGCCAGAACAGTCCGTTAATTCGGGTAATTCCCAGGAGAAAACAAATAACTCAATCCCACTTTCAAAAAATGAGATCAAAGCCTTTACTGGATTATGTTCTCTTGAGGGAACAACAACAAAGGACAAAATGGCTGAGTTGATTAAAAATTACCTCGAAGAAAAACGGAATCAAATGAAAAAGTAATAACTGACTTACGGAGTTGGTAATAATTGTAGAAAGCTACTATTGAGAAATAAACCCTGTTGCTAAGAGAGGTAGCAAGATTAATACCGAAAGTATCAGTAACAAAGTTCCTGCATCAAGGTTAATAACCCACTGTTCAGGACTTTTTTTTGAGGGGTTTCTTTCTGGCTTATTCATAACTCTTAGCTAATCTTTCTTAGCTGACCAAAATCATACTTATATATTTAAGTCTAAACTGATCGCTTACCAAGATTGAGTTTTAATTACAATCTTTAATTACTACCTTGACGGATTAAATATTGCAGTTGATTAAACTCTTTTTCTTGCTGGCTAAGAATTCCATAATTGTTAATAGGTGGTCGCATGTCCCATTGAGTTTCTGCGAAGAGAAGCAAACTAAATGTCATGATGAGACCTGTTGTTAAAAATTGCCATCCGATGAAATAAGGCAAGATTGCTACTCCAATTAAATGGATGAGTGCTGAAACAACAAAC
>CALKUU010000196.1 GCA_937996665.1 uncultured Xenococcaceae cyanobacterium
TAAGTTGGATAACGTGACTAAAAAGGTAGAGATTAAAACAATATCTACTGTAAATATCAATTTATTTTTATTTTTTTTAAATGAGTAAACAAAAAATAGCAGAATACCCAAGAATCCTAACAACAAACCCATGCCAATAAACATTCCGCCTAATTGACCTCCACGGAAAAATTCAAATAGGTCTTTGTACTTGTAGAAAAATATTTTGGCATTAAGTAATCCTATTATTGCCCCCATATTGCCAATTACTAAAAAGACAAGCACTAATATTTGATACATGAAAGATTCTTTTTGTTTAGAGTTTTCATTTTGAACGATTGAATTCTTCATTAGCGAAGGGTTAGACTTAACCACTCAATTGTGGTTAGTAGATTATTTGCAACATTATGGCTGACAATATGGTTTGAATTCTGAGTTAGCAGCAACTTGGGAGCAAACTAAAAAATATTCACTGGCTTATGTACAACCAAGATTCGTTTGGAAATCGGTATTAACAGGACTTATGGTGTAGAGCGATCGCCAATTTAAGTTCAGTTCAGAACAACAGCAATAACTATTCTGGTTCTTCAAACTCGCCCAGAGCGTCATCAAACTTGTTAATGATTTCTATTAATTGCGACACGACTCGCTTAAATATTTTTTTGCGCTCTAATAACTTGGGCTTTGTCAGACAGGCACTCAATACTGTTTCTCTTAATGGCTCTTTGCCTGAAAATTTATAGTCGGCAATCATTTGATTGACAGCTAATTCATTGAGATTTTCCGAGTTGCAAAGTTGTCGAACCGCTTCAACTCGCTCTTGATTCCAAAAGTTTTTAAATACTTTTTCCACCTGGGCTTCTGGTTCAAGAGTAGGCATCTGAGTATCAATGAATTTTTCGATAATATCTTTTTTGCCACGTAGCTGTACTTCTTTATCTAATAACTCAAGGATAGAAGCTTTTTTCTGTTGATAATCTTTTGGTTGGCTTTTATCACTAACGCCTCGCTGAAGATCTGCTAGTAGCTTCAGAATATAGGCTACGTTTATATCGTCTCTTTGGATTAGCTCTAGCTCAAAATCGACTTCATCAATTAAAGATTCTGGTTCTTCGTCATCGTTTTTGGCTCTGGTTTTGTCGTAGATATCTAGATATTTGCTCTTATAATCCTCAAAGGTTTGTTCGTCTAGATTGAGAGGTTCAAAATCAAATTCGGTGAAGGATTTACTAACATTGAGTAACCGAATCAAGTTACGAAAGGCTTTAACAAAATCTACTTGGTCATCTTCGCTGATCAGTTTGTTGACATCATTGGGGATAGGAGCGATCGCCCTTAATTCTTGGACACCCTCATTAAATTTATCTACATAGTATTCATAGGGTTCGATAAAAATTGATTCTGAGGCGTTGGCATCAGAAAAAAGAGCGATCGCTTTATCTGTATTCTTTTTCAGATTGCGGAAGCAAACAATATTACCCTGGGATTTGAGTTCCCCTAGAATGCGGTTGGTGCGGGAATATGCCTGAATTAAACCGTGATACTGTAGGTTTTTATCGACATAGAGGGTATTGATTTTTTTGACATCAAACCCCGTCAAGAACATATTAACTACTAACAAAATATCGGCGCGATTTTTCTCCTCAAAGTTTTCGCGATCAGCCTGAAGGGCTGGCGTTTCACGATCGCGATCCTTCATTCGTTTGGAAATGTCTTTGTAGTAGGTATAAAAAGCCTTACTGTCTTTCGCTGAATGTTGGGTTTGGTACATCTGGTTATAGTCAGCGATAAACCCATTTAATTTGTCACGGCTATGGCTGCGACTACTATTATCCGTGCTGATATTAAAATCAGGTTCGCCAATTAAGCCGTTAGCGTCTGGGTCGTCCTCGTTGTCGCTGGGGGTAAATATAGTAATTACTCGTAGGTCGTGTAAGCCCTGCTTTTGTCTTTGTTTAAAAGCTTCGTAATAGGTAATTAGGGTGTCTACACTGCCGACGCAGAGCATAGCGGAAAACTTTTTGCTGCTGGTTTTGCGATTATGCTGGGCAATAATCCAATCGACAATTAAAGAAATGCGATCAGGGTTGGCATAAAATTCACGGTCTAATTTTGGTTCGGTAATTAAGCTACCGTCTTTATGTTTAATTTTGCCCCAATACTCCACGGAAAACTTAAGGACGTTTTCATCGGCGATCGCATTGGTAATTACATATTTATGCAGACAGTCTTCAAATAAATCTTTGGTGGTACGTTTGCCATGCTCGTTACTAAAAGCATTCTTCGCGAGGATGGGAGTTCCCGTAAAGCCAAACATTTGTGCCTGGGGGAAGAATTTGACAATCTTTTTATGGGTGTCCCCAAATTGGGAACGGTGACATTCATCAAAGATAAAGACAATGGACTTATCTCTTAAGCTCCCCATTGCGGTTTCGTGACGGGGCTTTTTAATGGCGGTATTTAGTTTTTGGATGGTGGTGACAATTAGGGGATTATCTCCAGTCATTTGCTTAACTAGTTGTCTGGTGTTGTCGGTACTGTCTACGCAGTCGGGACTAAAGTAATTAAATTCTTTACTGGTTTGATAATCGAGGTCAGCGCGATCGACTACAAACAGTACTTTATGCACTTGGGAAAGATTAGTGAGGATTTGGGCTGCTTTGAAGCTGGTGAGGGTTTTTCCCGACCCCGTAGTGTGCCAGATATAGCCATTCTTGTCCGTATCCTGCACCCGTTCGATAATAGCTTCTACGGCGTAGTATTGATAGGGGCGCAACACCATCAGCACTTTGTCCGATTCGTGGAGGACGATGTATTTACAAATCATCTTGGAGACATGACATTTCTCCAAAAAGCAGTCGGCAAAGTCTTCTAGTTGGGTAACTAAGTTATTGTCTTTATCTGCCCAGTAGAAGGTCTGTTTGAATTCTTGTTTGCGGTTGTTGGCGTAGTAGCGAGTGTTTACTCCATTGGAAATCACAAAGATTTGGATATATTGAAACAGCCCAAATTCGGCACCATAAGAATGACGCTGGTAGCGGTTAATTTGGTCAAAAGCTTCTTTGAGTTTTAGCCCTCGGCGTTTGAGTTCGATTTGCACGAGGGGTAAACCATTAATCAGTAGGGTTACGTCGTAGCGATTTTTGTATTTGCCCTGGTTGGTGACTTGGTGGGTAACTTGATACTCGTTTTGACACCAGGCGTTGGTAATGAATGTAATGCTTTAAGAAAAATTAGGAACAGTATTAAATCTGAGATAGTTTAGTAAAAGTCGGATAGAGTACTTGAGGTGGGACAAGGATTTAGAGTAGCAGAGAGTTTTTCTATGCAATCTAGCG
>CALKUU010000197.1 GCA_937996665.1 uncultured Xenococcaceae cyanobacterium
GCGATCGCGCTTGAGTTTCTGAGTCTTCGCTATAATTATTGATAGCAAAATAAGCATCATTTTAGATATCAATGCGAACAACCATAACTATTCCCGATGATTTAGCTGTTGAAGTTGATAACTTAGTTGGCAAAGCAGGGATGACAACTCGTAATCAGCTAATTGTTGAAGCTTTAGAAAGTTGGGTGGCACAGAGAAAAGAACAGTTAATTGATGCAGAATTTGCCATGATGGCTGAGGATAAAGATTATATTGCTGACACTCTAGCTATTGAGGCTGAATTTGCTGAGAGCGATCACTTAGTTACCAAGTTAAACGATGATTAGAGGCGATATTTATCAGGCAAATTTAGATCCTACTGAGGGGTCAGAACAGTCTGGAAAGAGACCAGTTGTAATTGTTAGTCGAGATGGAATTAACCGCAGTAGCCCAGTGGTAGTTATTGTTCCTCTAACTAAATTTTCTTCTACCAAAAAGATTTACCCGAGTCACTTTGTTTTGAAAGCTACCAAGAATAATGCTTTGAAGCTCGATAGCATCGTTAAATGTGAACAAATTAGAGCGATCGCCAAATCACGGCTTGTCAATAAGATTGGTAGTTTGAGCATCAAAGATTTGAAAGAAATAGATTTGGCTTTAAAAATAGTACTTAATTTAAGCTAGTATCCCTAGCTGTTAACCTTCCCAACTGTTAATTTCTCTAAGCTCTGGTCAATCCAATCTTGATTAAAGATCGTTAGATAAATCAGATTATGAACTCTAAGCATTCCTTCTCTTTTAATAATAATTCCTGAGAGCAGTAACTCTTTTTCGGCTGGAGTATCAGGAAAAGGAATGGATTGTTATTGCAGAATTTATTGATAGATAGCTAAGAGTTGGGTTGGTTTTTCGTCGCTGTTAAAGGTGCGATCGCCAATCATGTGCAAATATTCTGATTTATGAGCATTCTCAGTTTCGCCACGAGCAAACTTATCCCTTGATTAGATCAATGTTAGCCTGGGTTCTCAATAGTTAGAATCGCTGAGCTAAAGCAGGAAAAGTCTTAGTTGAATATTACCAAGACCCTTGTCAGCACTCTAAACAGGCAAACCAACTGCAACCCCAAGCTTACGAAAAATAATCCGCCACAACTATAACTAACCACCAATCCCTAAATTTCCAGCCCAACTAGGATTGAGAGGAATCAGAATCGACAACATCAAGAATAACCCCAGTAAAGCCCAAGCTGCTCTAGTGTCATCTGGTTCAGTCAGCTCATTCAAAGTAGGTCTCTCTAGATCACGTTGCAAAAAGATAATTAACACTGCCCAATAGAGAGGAATCGGGTTACCTGGATTACCCAAGCTAATAATTCCCAACACAATTAAAGTTGCCACTGTCGCTCGACGAGCAGTTTTACGACCATAAATAGCATGGACAACTCTACCACCATCTAGCTTGCCTGCTGGCAACATATTAAGAGCTGTAATTACCAAGCCAAGCCAACCCACAATCACCAAGGGATCAACATCCACAATACTCTCTTCAAGAGCAGAACCTAAAATAATTTTTCCTAAGCCACCAACTAAAACTGAAGCCTGAAAAA
Organism: uncultured Xenococcaceae cyanobacterium; assembly: GCA_937996665.1. Classification (GTDB taxonomy): domain Bacteria; phylum Cyanobacteriota; class Cyanobacteriia; order Cyanobacteriales; family Xenococcaceae; genus Hyella. Next base: position 1,586 of record CALKUU010000197.1, read on the forward strand.
ACTCAGTTGGTATTTGTAAAACACTACCAGGGTGAGAAATAGTCATGCCGACAATTAATAACACCAAAGAGGTTAAACCGCCGAAGGCAGGGCCAGCTAAAGCAATATCGCCAAGCACCGTCCGATTAGGCAAAAGAGTTTCAAAGCGAGTAATTGCCCCAAAAGAACCGATCTGCCAACTAGGCAAAAAGAAAGGCAAACTCAACTTAATATTATGCCTTTTAGCGACGAACCAATGACCAATCTCATGAGCAATTAAAATCGACCACAAACCCAGACTTAAAGGAATAGTTTCAGAATAGCGACTCAGGTTACTAGAGAGATCAAAACCCAGTAACAAGCCTGCTGCTTCTAGACTGGTAACAATAGTGGCAACCACCAAAACTAAAGCCAAATTTTTCTGAGCCAGGGTCATAGTCGGAGGATCGTTCTTACTGGGCAAAACGACAACTATTGGTTTATCCTCAGGACTATCCACCAGAAATAAGCGATATTTTTCGCCTAATTCAGCTTGCAATTTGGTAGACATTTTTTGATGGGAAGCGGCTGCTTCTCCTCGTAAATTGCCTTTGAAAATTGCCCCTTCTTGATAGGGAATCGTTTCGGTACTAAAAAAGGTATCTATGCCAAAAATACCTTTAATTTTAATTAGGTCTTCATCAGGAATAGGCACAATTTCGATCGAATCTGACTGCGGCTCGGGATCAATCTTGCTAGACGATTCGGATTCCTCTTCAGCCTCTATTCTGGCAGCCGCCTGCTGCTGAATAATTAGATTTTGTCCTGCTGCCCGTAACTTTTTGCCAATCCAGATATAAATACCAATCGAGACTAACAATAGAGCTAAGACACCAATCAAGCTCAGATAAATACCAACTGCAAACAGAGCAAAAAATATTAGCCAAGGAGACATTAGGACGACAGATTGCAACCAAGCTAAAACTCCGAGCTTACCGTAAACTTTGGAACGATTGTAGCTCCAAGTAAGAACGACAACAGCAGCAAAAACTACAAGTAAAACAGCAGTGGATTCGGTACCAGTGAACATTAGGCAATTAACTTAGGGCTTTGAATATCTCGTACTGTTGATTGTGACATAATTCCCCTAACTCGCAATCTTAAATATTGTCGAAAGATCTCTCAAGTAAGTGGTTGTCACTCATATTATCTTGCTTAATCTGACGAATAATCTCTAGGTTGCAATATTTTGTTGTCTTTGAGGGTTGTTTTTGAACTGGCGATCGCCTAGTTGAACCTCAGCCATAATTAGACGAGCTAACTATCAGGTTGAGATATTCTCTAATAGTTCGAAAAGCATAACTATTAAGAAATCTAAGAGAGTAACTATTCTGTAAAAAAATAGCAAGAAATAACCTATTCCTGAAATTTGAGTTGTAGAATCTTGCTGGAAAACCTCGAACTTTTAACCTTAATGACCATAAACCTAAAAAATATTTGGCAAGAAATATATCTGGGGTGTTTAGCCTTTGCCTTAGCATTGATATTTGCAGGTTGTGGCGTGCAAACAGTTAGTCAATATGAAGCCACAGCCAATACAATTCAAACTTGGCAAGTGAATTATGCCCATGACCCCCAAGAAGATAAACGCGGGCGATTTGAAGAATTTCAGTCAGTTTCTTTGCTCAATCGCAATGGCAATAAACCAGAAGGGAGAGTTGTCGGACCTGATGATAAAGGACTTTATTGGGCAACTTTACCACCTAAACCAACAATCGACGAGGTCGAGTCTCGCAAGAAAAAACCCTATGAAAAACCCGGTAAGCCAGAGTTATTAAGACAGGTCAAATATTACATTACCTACCAAGAAAGCGGTCAAACCATTACGTTACCGACAAATTTTGAAGTTTATAGACAGGTAGTAAAGGCTTATCCTAATCAAACTCCCTTACAACTAACAATGGGTCTTAATAATGGCTCCGTTGAGAAAGCCGAGCCTCAAAATTAACAATGCCAAGAGATTTTTGCCACTTGCGAAATTCTCTTTTGTAAGGAACTAATCTAATCGCACTTCTCTTGATTGATAGTTTATTCTGATTTTTTCTGGTGAACAAGCTACAATTTTTGTACGAAAACTAGTTAAATTTATCTCAAGCAGCAAAATGTTTTTAACCGAATTGACCCCCCTAGCCCAAAAACTTTTGCAACAGCCGATCGCATTTGCTGGTGGCTTTTGCTCTGGGTTATTTAAGTTAGATTTAGGTGAAGAGCCTTTATCTGTATGGCTAGAGAAACAAGGTCATAATTCTCAAAGCCATGATAATAATGACAAGGGTAACGGTGGTGGACCCCAATCTATTTCTATCGATTAGCCGTTGAATAACCTTCCTCCAATTTAAATTTCTCCAAATTGGGTTTCTTGCTTAGTTAGTTGTAGGGAGTCTGATTTTTACGATCTTCTTCCTACTGCAACCTTAAACAAAGTAAAGCT
>CALKUU010000198.1 GCA_937996665.1 uncultured Xenococcaceae cyanobacterium
CGTATTGCAGATGGAGGCAGTTGAATGTGGTGCAGCAGCTTTAGGAATTATCCTTAGTTATTATGGTTGCATTGTCCCCTTGCCTGAACTTAGACAAGAATGTGGTGTTTCTCGCGATGGCAGTAAAGCATCCAATGTTCTCAAAGCAGGCAGAAGATATGGGCTAGAGGCCAAAGGGTTAAAAAAAGGCTTAGATAAACTCAAAGAGCTTGCGCCACCCTATATTGTATTTTGGCAATTTAATCATTTCTTGGTGGTAGAAGGATTTAGTGAAGAGCGAGTTTTTTTGAACGATCCTGCTAGTGGCCCTCGAAGCGTATCTTGGTCAGAATTTGATGAAGGTTACACTGGGGTAGTCCTGGTAATGAAACCTGGGGAAGATTTCCAGAAGGGTGGTAGAAAACCCAATGTTTTAGTTTCCTTGCGATCGCGGCTCCAACCTGTAGTAGGAGCTTTGCTTTACTGCGCCACCGCAGGACTTTTCTTAACTCTAATGAAGTTATTAATTCCTGTGTTTAGTCAGGTGTTTGTAGATGAAATTCTGGTTCAAGAAAGAACAGACTGGTTAAATCCATTATTGTTGGCGATGGCGGTCACTGCAATTTTTCAAGGCAGCTTAACCCTACTCCAATTGAGATATCTGCGTCGTCTGCAAATTAAGCTTTCCGTGTCGATGTCTGGGGGTTTTCTTTGGCATATTCTGCGTTTGCCGATGGGATTTTATGCCCAAAGATTTGCTGGAGAAATAAGCGATCGCACTCGCTTAAATAACAAAGTGGCAGAAGTGCTCTCAGGACAACTAGCTACCACCATCATTGACACAGTGATGATTGTCTTCTTTGCAGTCGTCATGTTTCAGTACGATGAGATCCTGACAATAATGGTAATTAGTTTTGCCGCGATTAATATTCTGACTCTGCGTTGGATTTATCGTCAGCGGGTGGATGCCAACCAAAAACTAATGCAGGATTATGGGAAGGCAGCAGGAGCATCAATTGCTGGACTACAGTATATCGAAACTCTCAAAGCATCGGGGGTCGAATCAGACTTTTTCTCTAAATGGTCTGGCTATTATGCCAAAGCTCTCAATTCGCAACAAGAGTTAGGGGTAACCAATCAATTTCTCTCGGTATTGCCCATTCTCTTAACGGCTCTTTCCTCAGCTTTACTCTTATTTGTCGGGGGATGGCGAGTTATGGACGGACATCTGAGTATTGGAATGCTAGTGGCATTTCAAGCAATAGTGAGAAGTTTTCAAGAACCTGTGAATAACTTGGTCAACTTTGCAGGGACTCTGCAAGAATTAGAAGGCAATTTAATTTGCTTAGATGACATTCTCGATAACCCCACCGATTCCTCAACTAATAATAAAGAAAAAATCCTCTTAACTCCCTCCAAAGACAATAGTCAAATTCCGACCGAATCAGCTCTCCTCAAAGGATATATCGAGTTAAAAAATCTCACCTTTGGTTATAGTCGTCTCGACCCTCCCTTAATTGAAAACTTATCTCTTTCAGTTAAACCAGGACAGCGGATTGCCTTTGTTGGCGGGAGTGGTTCGGGTAAATCGACGGTAGCAAAGTTAGTCGGAGGACTCTACCAACCTTGGTCGGGGGAAATTCGCTTTGATGATCGCCTCAGACAAGAAATTCCCCATCAAATTTTAACTACTTCGGTCGCCATGGTGGAACAGGACATTTTTCTGTTTACCGGAACGATTAGAGATAATCTGGCTCTTTGGGATGCCAGTATTACCGACAAGTATTTAAGAAAAGCCTGCCAAGACGCTGCCATTGACGATGTAGTTAATTCTTTTTCAGGAGCCTATAACGCTCAATTACAAGAGGGCGGGGGCAACTTAAGTGGCGGTCAACGACAAAGATTAGAAATCGCTCGAGCCTTGGTTAACAACCCATCGATTCTAATTATGGATGAGGCTACTAGTGCTTTGGATTCAGAGACAGAAAGAATTATCGACCATAATTTACGCCAACGTGGTTGCACTTGTCTAATTGTTGCCCATCGTCTGAGTACCATTCGTGACTGCGATGAAATTATTGTCCTCGAAAGAGGCAAAGTAGTCCAACGAGGAACCCATGAAGAACTTTGGCAGCAAGAAGGCGTTTATGCCCAACTGATTAAAAGTGGTGAGGGGTAAACAAGCAGAGAGCTGATTGCTCAAAACCCTATTCCTCAGAACCAAGTTGCTTGAATAATCGGCATGTAATTAGTAATCGGGAAATCTGGTTCCAAGTTCTCAAGTTTATAGATATTGATTATTAATTTGGTTTAAATATTAAAAATGGATAATTTAGAGAATCAAGGACAATTTTCCCAAAGTTCGCAACTACATACTTTCAATAGTAACGAACCAATTCTGTTGAATGACCCAGATACAGTTTGGCTAATCGAGTCTGGTTCTGTCTCTTTGTTTACGGTGACAGTTAGAGACAGAATAACCGAAGAAAATCGTCGTTATCTTTTTAGTTGTGAATCGGGAGCCGCCCTTTTTGGGACGCTCCCCAGTCCTAATTCGATTGACCATCAGATCTTGGCAATTCCAATGGGAAAAATAACCTTACGCAAGTTAGATCGAGAACTAATCACCCAGTCTTTGACCAACCAAGATTCTACTTTGCCAGCTTTAATTGATGGCTGGTTGAAAAAATTTGATACTCGCCTGTTTGGCTCTGCCATCCCAACTATTGATGTAGTAGCCTCAGGCTCACAGAGTTTGTCTCTCAACAAAAGACAAACCCTCCAAGCAACTTCGGATACTGTTGTTTGGGTTCGAGTTAAAGCAGGTCTTACTCGACTACTGGGAATCAAAGAATTAGTTATTACCGAAGAAGTTGAAATTCTGCCAATCGCCCACGATCTTTGGTTAGAAGCAAGTTGTGATACTCAATTAACCACAGAAATTACCAGTTCTTTAACAGATGTAGACACTCTCTTAGCAGGAATATCCTTATTCCATCGACACTTCCTATTTTGCAATTGGTTGATCCAAAAACAAGAGCAAGATCAAGAACTACAAAGGTTGGTAACTCTAGACGATCTCAATCAAAAGGTAACAGCAGAAGCCCTAGGGGAATTAGCCTCTCCCTTAGTTTCGCAAGCCGATGATTTGATTACTGGCAGTACCCCTCTATTAGTAGCTGCGGGGGCTGTAGGAAGATCATTAGGCATGAAAATTAGCCCTCCTGCCCAATCTGAAAATCTCGAACGATTAGCAGATCCTCTCCAAGCCGTAGCTAGAGCTTCTCGCTTAAGAACTAGACAAGTTTTATTGCGAGATAATTGGTGGCAACAAGATTGTGGTCCTTTGATCGGTTATCTTCAGGCTGAATCCAGTAAAAAGCCAGTAGCTTTATTGCCTAAAGATTCTAATAGCTACGAATTATTTCACCCCGATAATCACACTCGCATTCTTGTCGATCGCGATTTTGCAAAAGATATTGAGCCAGTAGCTCAAATGTTTTACCGTTCCTTTGCCGATCGCGCACTGTCTGTATTGGATGTTATTAAGTTTGCTCTGAGAGGCAGATCTAGAGATATTTTAATTATTGTGGCAACGAGTATTGCCGTTACCCTCTTGGGAATGCTTACTCCTCAAGCGATGGCAATTATGATCGATAGTTCTATTCCCGACAGCGATCGCTTTTCTTTGATTCAAATCGGCTTAGGGTTAGTTATTGCTGCTTTTGCTAAGGCACTATTTGGTTTAGCCCAAGGATTTGCGCTTCTTAGAATCGAAACTACTTCTGATGCTTCGACTCAATCGGCAATGTGGGATCGTCTGCTCAATTTACCAGTTTCGTTTTTTCGCCAATTTACCACTGGGGATCTCTTATCTCGCACCAACTCCATTAGTGAAATCCGACGGCAACTAGGCAGTACTATCTTAATTAAACTAGTTACCAGTATCTTTGCTCTACTCAACCTGGGGCTACTATTTTTCTACAGTGTGCCTCTCTCATTTATTGCCATTGGTACAGCGATCGTAATTATTACTGTCACTAGCTTATCTGGCTCGATTCTAGTCCGCAAAGTTCGACCCCTCTTAGAAATAGAAGGTAATATTTTTGGACAGGTTGTTCAATTAATTAATGGTATTTCTAAGCTACGAGTTGCTGGTGCAGAGGAAAGAGCTTTTGCTTTCTGGAGTAAAGACTATAGCAAGCAAATTAAACTCGAACTGAGTACTCAACTTATTGAAGATATTGTGGCAATCTTTAATACGGCGATGCCCATAGTCACCTCTGGTGTCCTCTTCTGGTTTACCGTCCATTTACTCAAGCAAGCAGCAGTAACTGGTAAACCAGGATTAACTGTCGGTACTTTTTTAGCTTTTAATAGCGCTTTTGCTACTTTTATTGGTGGTTCGACTCAAGTCAGTAATATCGTTACCGATATTTTACAGATTGCTCCTCAATGGCAAAGAGCGCAGCCGATTGTGAAAACCTTACCTGAAGTCGATCTTAGCCGAGCAGATCCAGGTAAATTAAGGGGCAGAATTAACTTAGATCGAGTTTCCTTTCGCTACCGTCCAGATATTCCTTTAACTCTCGATAATATTAGTATTCAAGCCGAGCCAGGAGATTTTATTGCTCTGGTCGGTGGTAGTGGTAGTGGCAAATCTACTATTTTTCGCCTCTTACTAGGATTTGAGACTCCTGAAGATGGCAGTATCTATTATGATGGGCAAGATTTATCGGGACTAGATGTGAGTGCTGTGCGCCGACAACTAGGTGTAGTTTTACAGAATGGGGCAATCATGTCGGGTTCGATTTTTGACAATTTAGCGGGGGGAGGCAGAGTTACCCTAGACGAAGCTTGGCATGCATCTAGTATGGCGGGTTTTGATCGCGATATTGATGACATGCCCATGGGAATGCACACGGTTATCAGTGAAGGTGGGGGCAATCTTTCGGGAGGGCAAAGGCAGAGACTCTTGATTGCTAAAGCTTTGGTTCTAAAACCGCGTATCCTTCTATTTGATGAGGCTACTAGTGCTTTAGATAACCGAACTCAGGCGATCGTTAGTGAGAATTTAGACCGATTGCAAGTTACTAGAATTGTCATTGCTCATCGCTTAAGTACAATTTGTAATGCTGATCGCATCTATGTAATGGAAACTGGTAGAGTAGTGCAGCAAGGCAGTTTTGAAGAGCTGGCTGCTCAAGAGGGCGTATTTGCTAATTTAATTCGCAGACAAACGCAATAACTAAAGTAATGACCAAAATATTGAGACTCATTTGTTATTTCTGCTCACCTAGAAGATGCATTTGCCCTAGTTACTGTCATGTTTAGACATTTTTCTTGCCGATTTTGGCTCTTTCTTTTTACCGTAAGCTTTTTATGGGGAGGCTCTGCTCAGGGTCAAGTTACCTCCGATAGCACAGTCAACACGCAAGTTAACCAGAATGGCAATATAGCTGAAATCACTGGAGGAGAAGTTAGAGGCTCGAATTTGTTCCATAGCTTTCAGGATTTTTCGGTTCCTACTGGGAATGAAGCTTTCTTTAATAACTCAACTGATATTGGGAATATTTTTAGTCGCGTCACAGGTGGCAATATTTCTGATCTTAATGGCGCGATCCGAGCTAACGGCACAGCCAATTTATTTTTGATTAATCCTGCTGGCATAATTTTGGGGGAAAATGCGAGGTTAGATATTGGTGGTTCGTTTTATGGTTCAACTGCTAGCAGTATTTTGTTTGCTGACGGGGAATTTAGCGCCACAGATCTAAATAAGCCGCCTCTATTAACTATTAATGCACCCATCGGATTAGGTTTAGAAAATAATCCAGGCGAGATAGTTAACCTCTCCACTGTTCAAGATAGTGAAGGGGAGGTTGTTGGTTTGGAAGTTTTACAGGGTAAAAACTTGAACTTAGTAGGGGGAAGAATTGAGTTTGAGGGTGGCAATGTAACTGCTTCTGGAGGCAATGTTGAACTAGGTGGTTTATCAGCAGCAGGAATAGTCGAAATCTTAGATGATGGCAGCTTGATTTTTCCTAGTGATGTAGCTAAAGCGGATATAACCTTAGAAAATGAGGCAGAAGTTGATGTTACAGGATCTGGTGGTGGAAATATAGTCTTTAACTCTGGGAATCTAAATTTGAGCGATAGAAGTTTTCTAGATGCAGGAATCAACCAAGATTCAACCTCTAATGATGCTCAAGCAGGGAATATTGTAATTAACCTTACTGACAATTTGACTCTTGACAATAGCCGAATTAGAAATTTAGTTGATGACGGTGGAATTGGTAATTCAGGCAGGATAGATATTACAACTGGTTCGATCTCGGCAACAAATGGAGGGCGAATTGCTGCGAGTGTATTGGACGGTCGCGGTAATGCAGGTGGGATTGAGCTTGACGCGACAGGTGATATTACTTTTAGTGGCAGTCATAATGGGGGAGATCCTAGTGGTGCGATTAGCATAGTTCTCGCAGGAGCAGAAGGAAATGGTGGGGATATTAAGATCTCTGCTGCTAATTTGACTCTAGAAGATGGCGGACGAGTTAATGCTAGTACAGGTGGCATCGGGAATGGAGGAGATATTGATATTACCACTAGAGATACATTATTTATTAATACGGGAACTATTGAGGGGGATACTTTCAACCCTTCTAATAGTGTCAATGGTATTTTGACTCGGGTTAATCAAAGTGCCGAGGGAAATGGGGGGAATGTTAGTGTTACTACCAATAATCTCAATATCACCAATGGGGCGACAATTAGTACTGCTACATTTGGTCAAGGTAACGCCGGTTCAGTAGATGTTATTGCTAACGAAATTAAATTTGAAGGCGCAAACTTAAGAGACCAGCCAAGTGTTATTGCGAGTAGAGTTGAAGCACAAGGGATCGGGAATGCTGGAGATATAAATATAGCTGTCGGTAATTTTACTCTAACCAATGGCGGACAAATTAATGCTGGTATCGCAGGTCAAGGAGATGGTGGAGATGTCAATATTACCGCCACAGAAAGCATTAATATTACCTCTGGCGATTTTAACAGTGGCATTTTTAGCAGGGTTCGTCAAGAAGCCGTAGGGAATGCTGGAGATATAATCATTGTTACTGATAATTTGACCCTCGGCAATGGAGGCTTGATTGATTCTAGTACATTTGGGCTGGGCAATGCTGGTTTAGTAGAAATCACCCCTACTTCTAGAGATACCGTTTCTACCATATCTATCGATGGAGAAAATTCAGACAGTTTTATTAGTTTTATTGGTAGTCGTGTAGATCCAGGTGGAAAAGGGAATTCCGAAGGTGTAATCATTGTTACTGATAATTTGAATCTTACCAATGGAGGATATCTTGACGCTAGTACCTTTAGTCAAGGTAATTCTGGTTCAATAGATATTACAGCCGAAAATATCACTTTTGATGGCAGAAATTCCCAAATTCCCAGTAGTGCTTTTAGTCAAGTTAATCCAGGTGGAGAGGGAAATGCTGGAGACGTAACTATAACTACTAATAACCTAACTCTGAGGAATGGCGGATTAGTTTCAGCGAGTACTTTTGGAACGGGTGATTCCGGAAATATTAACCTTCAAATCAAAGGACAACTAACCTTAGAAAATGGTGGCAGAATTGAAGCCAACATTTTTGAAAGCAGAGCTGAAAATACTTTCAATATAGGAGAGGGGGGTAATATAAATATTGCAGCCGGTTCTCTGAATCTAAGCGATCGCTCTAGGATTAGTGCTGAAACTCGGGCACAAAGTAGCAGTAATAATAGTGCTGCCAATATCATTCTCCAAATTGCCGAAGGTCTTACCTTAGAAAATAACAGTTCTATTTCTGCTGAAGCCTTAAACGGCTCTAATGGTGGCAATGTGGAAATTAGTACGGATGACGGTTATATCCTGGCTTTTCCCAACCAGAATAACGATATTATTGCCAATGCAGAACAAGGGCAAGGAGGAAATATTGAAATTAATACTCAGGCAATTTTGGGTATCGAAGAAAGAAGTTCTGACCCCGCCAATGAAACTAATGATATTGATACTAGTTCACAATTTGGTTTATCGGGGACAGTGGAAATTAACGTTTTAAATGTAGATCCTAGTCAAGGTTCTTTAGAAATCACTGGAGAACCAGTTAAAGCTGAAGTTTCTCAAACTTGTCATCGTAATTCATCTGGCGATCGCAGTGAATTTTTCATGACGGGGCGCGGTGGCTTGCCAACTGAACCAGAAGATAATTTTCGACTGCCAACAATCGCTACTGCTGGAAAGGTTTTAGACTCTCAATCCTCTACCTCTACTTGGCAATCCGAAGTTTCTCGACCAATTATTCAGGCAACTAGGTGGGTACGTAATGAGGAAGGTCAAATACTTCTACTTGCTTCTCCTACTAAAGGGGCGTATCTTAATTCTTACTCAAACTCAGCTAACTGCAATTCTTGATATTGTAAATTAATTGATGAGACGTTCTAATCTGAGTCAAAAAAACGGATGATCTTTAATGAATCGATTCAGGAAAGCTAAACGAACACTAGTTTTTAAAACTAAATGGTTAAAGCAATTAGCTTTAATGCTGTTCGCTTTTCTTCTATTTATGCATAGCTCGATCTTAACTAGGCAGATAATAGCAGCAGAACCCGCAAAAGCAGCTTTAGAACTAACTTCTGAAGCAGAAAGGCTGTATCAGCTAGGTGAATTTGATTCAGCAGCCAGAACCTGGCAAAAATCAGCTAACCTTTATCAACAACTGGGAAACAAGCAGCAGCAAACTCATAATTTGATTAACATGAGTGAGGCTTTACAGGCTAGCGGTAGATATTTGAGAGCTTGCAATATTGCTCTTCAAGCCTTTGATGTCGAGCAGTTTGACTGTCGCAGCTTAACTGAAAAAAATAATCGCGATTACCAAGAGCAAAATCTCGCTTTTAATTCATGGTTTAAAACTTTAACCTCGCAATCAAATAACTTAACTCAAGTAGCTGGGTTGCATAGTCTAGGCGATATTTTACAAAAACTCGGTCGTCTCGATTTATCCACCACCGTATTACAACAAGGTTTAGAAAGCGTTCGTCAACTCTCTGCTACAGAGGCAGAAGCAGGAATTTTACTCAGTTTGGGGAATAATCAAAAAATTCTCGGTGAGAGAAAACAAATATTGCAGCAAAAAACCAAACAAAATAATGAGCCTTTAACCTGTAACGTTGGCGTCAATACAGAAGTAATTCCTTTTTATCAAAGAGCAGCTTCCTTCTATCAACAAGCAGCTAATAAATTAGCATCTAACGATGCTTTGATTAAAGTAAAACTCAATCATCTAAGTCTTTTGCAAGCTATGGGCGCAGAATCTCAAGCGATCGCTCTTACAGAAGAAATCCTCCCCAAATTAGAAAAATTAACGATTAAACCGAGTAATATTTATCCTCAGATTAACTTAGGAAAAAATTTAATTTGTCTCCATCAAAATCCTCAGACGAGTGAGAAAATTTTAACTACTGCGATTGGACAAGCACAAAGCCTAAATGATCCTCGTGGTGAATCTTATGCTCTCGGTTATCTCGGCTGGCTACAGGAACAAGAGGGACAAATTTCTCAAGCAATATCCTCGACTAAACAAGCGCTCTTAATCGCCCAGGCTTTAAAAGCTCAAGATATTGCTTATAAGTGGGAATGGCAATTGGGACATTTGCTAGAAATTGAGGAGGATTTACCAGGAGCGATCGCCGCATATAGTAACTCTGTTGAATTACTGCAACTAATTCGTAAGGATCTAATTGGCATTCAAGCCGAAAATCGCTTCTATTTCCAAGAACAAGTAGAACCAATTTATCGCAAGTTGGTTGAGTTACTATTGCAAACTCAAGACAGCACTTCACTTAATCAAAATAATCTTCTCCAAGCTCGGAGCACAATTGAGTCTTTACAATTGGCAGAGTTAGAAAACTTTTTACAGCAAGCTTGTTTGAGTCCAAAAGTAGAAATTGATCAAATTATCGATCAAGAAGACTCAACCACAGCAGTTATTTATCCCATTATTCTTCAACAGCAATTAGCTATTATTCTCAAATTACCTCAACAAAAACTTCGCTATTACTCTACGGCTATACCTCAACAAGATTTAGAGAATACCATAGAGCAACTAAGATTGTCTCTAACTGATGTGACCAGAACTGCCCAAGTCAATCAATTTTCTGGGGAAATCTATAATTGGCTAATTCGTCCCTTAGAGAATGAGTTACAAAGTAGCGAGATCGAAACCTTGGTTTTTGTTCTTGATAGTTCTCTTCGTAATGTGCCGATGTCAGTTCTTTACGATCGTCAACAGCAGCAATATTTAGTTGAAAAATATGCCATTAGCCTCGCACCAGGGCTGCAATTGGTCGAGTCAGAACCAATATACAACTCACCAATCAAAGTTTTAGCTGCTGGTATCAGTCAAAAACGCCTGACTGAAGGTCGCGCATTTAACTCGTTGATTAATGTCAAACAAGAACTGTCTCAAATCCGCTCAAATACTGTCAAAAGTAAAGAACTACTCAATGAGCAATTTACCAAAGCTAATTTACAAAAGGAATTAGTAAATAATTCTTTTTCTGTACTTCATCTAGCGACTCATAGTCAGTTTAGTTCTCAACTGGACAATACATTTATTCTTGCTTGGGAACAGTTACTCAAGATTGAAGATCTGGTGAATATTCTGCAAATAAACTACTCCAATAATCGTAATCCAATTGAATTAATGGTTCTTAGTGCTTGTCAAACTGCCAAGGGCGATCAGCTAGCTGTGTTAGGGCTGGCAGGAATTACTGTGCAAGCAGGAGCGGGTAGCACAATTGCAACAATGTGGTCTGTTGACGATCTTTCTACAACCAAAATCATGAGTCAGTTTTATAAGGAATTAAACAATGGTTTATCAAAAGCTAAAGCTATGCAAAAAGCCCAAATTACTTTTTTAAATCAAGAAAAAAGACCCTATTTCTGGGCTCCTTTTCTGCTGTTAGGAAATTGGCGTTGACGCTTATTCCTTTAAGTATCAAACAATAAGGATGGAGATTTCGGCACTGTCAGGTTAACTAAGTCAGGCATGAGGAAATACAGAGATGAATCAAAATCTCTATCATCATCAATGTCCAGCAGACATAATCAGTCATTGCGTTTGGCTTTACAACAGCTTCTCTATACGCTTGAGAGATATCGAGAAGCGGTGCGACCCCGCTGATTTTTAATCAGCTAGGGAACGCGCATCAAGAGAAATGATGCTATGTCGAGAAATAGAGCTAATCTACGAGATCATTAGGGATTGGGTAGATAAATTAAATTCAGCCTGCCAACAGCCAAGAAAATTAGGAAAGGAGAACGAAAGAAAGTGACAAATATTATTTGACGAAGTTAGAGTCACTATCTTTCACGATTTTTTGGCAACAGTCAACTTATATTGATTCTTTTTTGTGAAAAGTAAATTTGCTGTGATCTCAGATTTTCTCTTTCTTTCTTAACTATACTAATAGCAAAAAGAAGCTTATTTTCAAGCGAAACGACAACAGCTTTGCTAGAATTGACGCTCTTGTTTGATAATCAGATCGTATAAATTGTTGTCAGTAACTTACGGTATTAAAAATGATAGATGCTCTCCTTCCAATTGCTTTAGCTCTTGAGGAGAACCTTGCAATTCTAATTGACCCTTATTTAATAAAATAAGCCAATCAGCACGCATAATTACCCTAGGCCGATGGCTAATCATAATAGTAGTTTTACCCTGGCGATCAAACAACAGTTTGTCTAAAACTTTATTTTCTAACACTGGATCGAGCGCGCCTGTCGATTCATCCAGAATCAGTACAGAAGGATCGGTAACTATTGCTCTAGCGATCGCTAATCTTTGTCTTTGTCCCCCCGAAAGATTAGCTCCAAATTCCCCTAGAACAGTTTGATATTTATCTGGGAGTTCCTGAATAAATTCATCTGCACAAACTATCTGACAGGCTTTAACTATTTGTTCAAAGCTAGCATCGGGATAGCTAAAGCGAAAGTTTTCCAAAATGGAGCGACTCCAAAAATGTGGTTCTTGAGGGACAATAATAACCTGTTGACGTAGACATTCTAGAGATAAATCCTGCTGATTATAAATTCCATAACTGATATTACCCGACTGTACTCGATAGAGTTGAGCAATCAGTTTGGCTAAACTACTTTTGCCACAGCCAGATTGTCCGATCAAAGCTATAACCCTACCCCCAGGGATACTAACGGAAAAATCTTTTAGTAAATTGACTCTGCCTGTATGGTGAAAATTAAGATCGCTGCAGACTATGTCTGCATTGCCAGGAATATCTACCCACGCTTTTTTGTTTTCATCTTTATCTTCTGGGGTACTATTAGTAACTTCTGTTAACCTTTCGATCGCAGTTTTAGCACGAGTAAATTCATCAATAAAATCGATTACTGTACCAATAAAATTAGTAAAGTTACCGTTCATGCTGTTGAACGCCAGTAGTTGTCCGATAGTTAATGTCTTATCAATGACTAAAATGCTGCCAAACCAGAGGATGGCAATACTACCCAATCCTGAAGCCAAACCAGAAAAGATATTATTGAGAATGTTGACTTGAATGGTGCTAAAGGTAACGTTTGCCAGACGACCAAAGCGTTCCTGAAACTCTTCCCAGGCTTGCGGTCTAGCATTAGTACTTTTGAGCGTCAATGCACCTTTAAAGGTTTCTACTAACATTCCCTGGTTTTCGGCAGCAGTAACTAAAACAGTACGAGTTTTTTGCTGTAGGGTAGAGAGAAACAACAAAGGAGAAATGCTCATAGTAATGGCTACTAGAATTGCGACTAAGCTAAGTTTCCAGCTATAAAACACCATCAAGCAAAAAGAAACTATAGCAATAAAAAATTGACTGGGAAAGCTAATGACCACCTGAGAAACTAACTGATTGATTTCGCTAATATCTCTCAAACGACTGACTATTTCTCCACTGCGACGAGATTCGTAGTAACTAAGAGGTAAGCGCAATATCTGTCTGCCAAATTCTAAAACTAAACCGAGTTCCAACCTTTGAGCAAAGTGAGCAATAAGGTTAGACTGAATAAAGCGTAGAAAGTTTCTAAACAGATTCATTGCTGCTACCCCAATCATTACGGTGGTAAGTAACTGGGTATCCCTATTGACCAACACACCGTCTGTAAGAATCTGAATCATAAATGGAAAAGCTAAAGCCAGCAAACCAATTACCAGATTGAGCAAAACCACCTCAACTAAGAGCCGACGATACGGTAAAACTCGCTTAAGAAATCTACTAAAACCATCTACCTTATCCTCTGATTGTTGATAAAAGCGGATTTCGTCTGGGTTGAGGAGCAGCATGATCCTATTTTTCCAGCTTTGATCCAATTCATTGCGAGTTAAGTAGCGGATACCTATACTTGGATCGGCAACTACGTATTTTCTCCCTTTTTTCCCGTAAAAAACTACCCAGTGATAACCTTTCCAATGAATAATTACTGGGAAAGGTACCTTATCAAGGCGGTCTAATAGTTTAGGAGAAGCTTTTACCTGTTGGGCATTAAAGCCCAAATTTTCCGCCCCACGTCTCAATCCTAATAGAGTAGTACCCAACTGCCCCGTACCTACAGCCTCACGGACACGGCTAATAGAAAATCTGCGTCCATAGTGCAAACTAACTGTCGCCAGACAAGCTGCGCCGCAGTCCTCTTCACTATGTTGCTTGACAATAGTATATTTCACTAAGAGATAAATGCTGCTTTCATAAACATCAATTATATAGGGTTACTTATATCTTTAATCGACAGCTTGTATCGTCGAGATGCCAGGCAAAAGCGCAAATCGACGTTCTAAAGTCATTTCAGAATTAAAAACTATGAAATTATCACGATCGAAAATACTGCAAGCTTTTGTAATATAATACTAATCCTACAAAAATAAAAGCAGCATTAAATTTGCCAGCACTGTCAGGTTAACTTTAGACAAGTACAAGAATCCTATTATTTCTATTTTCTAAACAGGCTTAGAAAATAGAAATAATAGGATTCTTCCAACTTTTGATTCCCTCAAGCATTAATTCTTTGCTCATTACAGTGAGTAATTTGTGTCTTGGTGGCTGAGTATGCTGATAAATAACCTCTTCTGCTGAGAAAAATCGTTGAGCATGTTGGGAAGATTTAAACCCCTTCATTTTTCCTTCTCGTAATCGAGTCCACTGATGAGAGTTCTCAGTTTGCTTATTCAATCCTTTGTGCTGTCTATGTTCTATGCCTAAATCCATTTCTCTAAAGTCTGCACCATAACTTTTGAGTTTGTATGTAATGATGACTCTGGGGGCTACTTCAAATTTCTTGAGTAATTTCTTCATCAAACGCTTGGCAGTCTAGTATTTCGAAGTTTTTGAATCAAAATATCTAAAACTACTCCTTCATTATCTACTGCTCGCCAAAGCCAATAAATCTACCCTCTGATTGTGACTCTAACTTCGTCTAAATGCTATTTATTAGTAGCTTTAACTCGATTTCTTCTGATGTGATTTTCTTGGCTGCGGATAGACTAAACTTGACGAGCGACCGAGCGACCCTGCGTCGTTTTATGGCGCAAAGGAACGCGGGAGTTTACCCAATCCCTGATACTTTCATCGGTTACTTCAATTCCTCGATACAGCATCATTTCTCTTGGTGCGAGTTCTTTAATCAGCTAGGGAACGCGCACCGCTTCTCGATATCCCTTAGGCTCAAAGAAAAGCTGTTGTAGAGCCAAACGCAATGACTGATTATTTCTGCTGGAAATCGATGACGAGAATAGAGATTTTGATTCATCTCATTATTTTCTCATACCTGATTTAGTTAAGCTGACAATACCAATGGAGCTATGTCTGACAAGCACCAGATCATTGAGAAGCTGGATTAAGTAAAAGTTTCACGTCCATTTTTGCAGACGAGTCGGAGAGGTGACTCTTAGGCTTAGTTTAACTCTCCCCCAACTAGTCTTTAAAGATTGCTGAATAGATTACTTTTTGATAAACGTTCCTTAAGTTTTGTTTTGTATAGATTGGTATCGGCGATTAGATCGGGAATTATTTTTTGAAGTGCTTTTACGGAAATAACTCCTTTACGAACCAAAAAAGGAGGTTGGAAACTAAAATCAACAATGCTATTGCTTTTGTTAACCGAAGGATGTGAAGCAGCGGTAGTCTCGCCAGCATTTAAAACAAAGTCAACATTTTCACCCAAATCGGCTGTTGCTTTTTCTACAGTCACAAAAATGTCTCCCTGTCCAGAAAGATTAGCTGAAGAGCCGCTTAGCGGTTTTCCGAAGCTTTCAATTACTTGTCGCAAAATTGGATTTGTATGGTGGGTAACAGCAATTGTATTTGCTCCACAAGTTACGGCATCAGAAATATTGCTTTGTTTGTAGAGTATAAAGCTTACCTCTCCTGGCCAAAGAGCTTGAACTATTTTTGGATCGAAACCTGGCGTTGGTAAAGTGTAGGTAGAAATAGCTGATGCTGATGGTAGGTAAAGAGTCAGAGGTCCAAATTTTGTCCGTTTTTTTACTTTGAATAGTCTTTTAACAGCAGCTTCATTAAAAGGATTACAAAGTACATTATAGTTAGTGCTAGTGGGGAGAATAACTACTCCTCCCGACTTAATGCAATCTACTACTACTTGAATTGATTTTGGGGTAGCTTCTAATATCTGTACCATCTTTTGCTTTTGCCTTTCAAAATTGAAGATTTATTTAAAGATTAGTATTGTCAAAATTAGTCAACTGCTGATAGGTAATAATTTATGAAAAGCTGGCAAAATTATCTAAATTATCATGCAAGTATTCGACTATGTTGTATGAATGTACTTAGATTTGAGATTTTTTTAAATAGTCACTCTATCTTTCTCTAGGGTATAGTATAGTTAGCCAGAGTAAGCTAGACAGGGAAGTTCTCTATTAATAGTTCTGTTTCGGTATTGATCGCGAAAGTTACAAGCTGCCGTCCAAAATTCTTCGACTGTATATCCTCCTCCTGTTTCCTCAATAATTGCATTGCCTTGATAGTTGCGATCGCCTAAAAAGTCTAATAGCTGGAGTACTGGCAAATTACCCATCCCGATTGGTAAGTGGTTGTGTTTAGGTATTTTCATATCGGCAAAATGCACATTTTTGACGTAAGGCAGCATTTCTTCTAAAGTGATAAAAAATTCATCAGTCAATTTACCGTTTTGAGAAAACAAGGAAGCGTGATGAATCAAATCTAAAGTGAGAAAAGTACCAGTTTGTTGACTCAATGCTATATATTGCTTGGGAGAAAAAAGCTGATAAGAAGGACGTTCTGCTCCAGTATTTTCTAAACACAATTCTATTCCCAAAGCTGCTGCTTTTGGTACTAACCAATCTAAAGAACGTTTTAAATTTTCAATCATGTGTTCTGTAGAGAGGGAACACACATAGCCAGGATGGTAAGTTACTCGATTGGCTCGAAATCTAGAGGACAGTTTTACGACTTTGTGCAAAAGATCGCAAGAAACTTGACGTACCTCTTCATTTTCGGCAGCTAAGTCACAGTCTCTGCCAATATAGGGAGCATGAACGCTAAAACAAACGTTCTTTAATCTTCCTAATTCATTTAACCGCGCGACCGCAGTATCAATTTCAACTACGCCGGCATTTAACAGGTCTCTTGCACTATGTTCGAGTTCTAGTTCAATTACAGAAAATTTTTGGCTTAAATAAGAAGCGATATCAACTATATTCTTGGGATTATGAAATAGATTAGTTGAAACACCAATGCGCTCGTAGTCCATGGGGATTATATTCAATTAAATGTTTTACTTAACGGTGTACTTTAAACCTTTTTGTAGATACATAGGATAATTGATGATTTAGCAACTCGTATTGCCGACAAACATATCCTTTTAAAAGCTTGTATGATTTGTTGCTTACCTTGTGTAATTAGACACTTCAATTAAGTTGCCGTCTGGATCTCTAATATAGATAGAAATAATAGCTCCATTTACACCCGTTCTATTAACGGGTCCTGCAATAATCTTTACCTGATTCGCTTCAAGGTGTTTGACGGCTTCAGCGAGGGGGGTTTTGGTAATCAAACAAAGATCGATAGCCCCTGGGGTAGGTTTTAATGCTTGAGGGGTTAGTTCATTCCCTATTTCGTGTAAATTAAGTTTTTGATTGTTGAACTTAAGTGCCAGTCTGTTATGTTCAAAAGTAATGATTTCCATTCCCAAAACGCTAGCATAAAACTTACAGGTAGCCTTGATATCTTTTACCGTAAGAACAAGATGGTCTATCTGTTCGATTTTCATATCTATTCTTGTTAAGCCAAATTTATCTCAGTCTCTTGCGAATTTTACAGCATTCTCTTGTTAGATTCGTAACTTAACTTTAATCTGTTTCAGACTAATGACTATACTTTCAAATCTGTGAAAATTTTAGGTTTCAATGCCGTTGACAAAGCTAGCTAAGCAGTCTACGAAGTCTGTAATTCCTTTATTTACTGTAAACAGTCAACTGATTTTGTTCGTTGTCAGGCTAGGAAATAATCACTACTTACAAGCTTAGGCAAATTTAAAGCGGGTTTAAATTTGCCTAAACATAACCAAAAAGGAAAATTATTTAAAAGCTACCGCCACTGGATTTAACTTGTGTCCAGTTACGCTTGCCTTTACCTCTTATGTGTCCATTACCTGGTAGCTCCTCAAAAAATTTATCAGCAGGATTTAATGCGGATTCATTTCCCCCTGTCAACTTTTCTGCTTGCTCTTCGGTAACTTCTACCCAGAGGTTGTCAAAAGAGTTTCCTGTACTTGCATTCATTGTATTTTTCCTTTTGGAACTATAAACCGTAACTTTGTATACCTTAATTAAATTAGCATAAATATTACAAGATAAGCTAATATTTTACGGTTTTTAATAGATTTTAATTATCTGCTTGTTTTCTAAAGCGATCGCGTTTCTTGTATTTTCATCCTGCTTAATTCTGGATTTAAAACCCGATGTAAATTTACAATTCGCAATTTAGTAGGTCGTTTTAACTGTTTATTTGTGATTTACTATATATAAATAGATTCACAAGCATAAAGTAAATGATTGAGTCTCAAAAGCCAGAGAAAAGCAAAGCATTTCAAGTTGCAAACAAAAAAGTTGCTCTTGAGGACAATAAGTCGGCAGCTACTTTGTTATCCTTAAGTCAAGGTGAACCTCTAGAATCGTTTCCTAATGCACCATCAACTTTATCATCCGCATTAGTTGAAGTTTCTAATAAGTTTGCCGATAAAAAAACGGTTTATCTCCATTCTGATGGCTCGTCCTCAACTCAATCATATAAGGATTTGCTGCAAAGAGCTTTAAAAATTTTAGCGGGCTTGAGAAAGCAGGGCTTAGAACCACAAGATAAAGTAATTCTGCAACTAGAAGATAATCAAGAATTTACAGAGGGATTTTGGGCGTGTATTTTAGGGGGATTTGTCGTTATCCCCTTGGCGATCGCTTCCGCAGATGAACCCTCTAACGATGCTACCAAGGCTTTGTACCATTCCTGGCAGGTATTTGACCGACCTTTGGTGCTAACCGACCGAAACCTGTCACCTAAAATAAATTCCTTATTTAGTCAGTGGAATCGAGAAGAAGCCCAAATAGCATCCATCGAAGATTTGGGTAGTTTTAACTGGGACAAAACCGAGAAATGGCATTGGGGAGAACCAGAAGATTTAATATTAATATTTCTCAATGCTAGGTATGGAAATATACCGAAGGGAGCGCAGTTGAGCCATCGTAATATTATTAGCAATATTACCGCTCACGTTCAAAAAGGATGGATGAATAGTGATGATACTTATCTCAATTGGCTGCCTTTGTGTAACCCTGGTCCTCTATTGCGAAGTGTTATCTGGACGACATATTTGGGGTGTCAGCAAATTCAAGGAGAGGCAGCAACAGTCTTAGGCAATCCCCTCAAGTGGCTCGATTGGATCGAACAATATCGAGTGACAATTACCTGGTCGCCTAATTTTGCTTTGGCTTTGCTTAACGATCTCTCCGAAAAAATCAAACAAGGCAGTTGGGACTTATCCTCAGTTAAATATTGGCTGAACACTGCCGAACCAATTGTTCCGCAAACAGCACAAATAACTTATCAATTGCTCAAATCTCATGGTTTAAAAGAAGGTGTAATGCATGGTTCTTGGGGAATGAAAGAAACCGCAGCTTCAGCAACAGATTCCGATCGATATGCCTCAGAATCTCAGTTAAGCAAAGACAACGTTTTAGCCGATCTCGGTTCGCCCCTGCCTGGAGTCGCCTTGAGAATAGTAAACGATTGCTACGACCTGATTCCTGAACAAACTATTGGTAATTTGCAGGTTAAGGGGGACACAGTGTTCTCTGGATATTATAAATCCCCCGAACTCAATCGAGAAGTCTTTACCGATGACGGCTGGTATAAAACAGGAGATTTGGGATTTCTTAGTGGAGGAAGTTTAACTCTAACAGGTAGATCAAAAGCTTTGATTATTATCAATGGCAAAAATCATTACAGTCATGAGATAGAACAGGTAGTTGAAGAGATTGTCGGAGTAGAGCCTGGTTACACGGCAGCCTGTGGCATTCGCCAGCCAAGCAGTAATACCGACAGTGTGGTTTTGTTCTTCCATACTTCGATCGGCGATCAAGAAGAGTTAGTTGAGCTATTGAAAGAAATTAAAAAGAGTGTAGTTCTCAAAATGGGTATTAGCCCTACCCATATAATTCCTGTTGAACCAGCAGCAATTCCTAAAACTTCTAAAGGGATTATTGATCGACCACAATTACAGCAAAGTTTTGCCCTGGGAGAATTTAATGATGCTTGTCAAACAGTTAAAAACCTGTTGATTGAGGCGAGTCTCAGTCAAACTACGGCATATTTAGCTCCTAAAACTGCAACTGAACTGAAGTTGGCTAGCATCTGGCAGGAATTGCTAGGTGTCGAACGAATTGGCAGACATGATAATTTCTTTGAACTGGGGGGACATTCGCTTTTAGCAACTCAGATGCTCTCTCACGTTCAAAACGTTTTTTCCGTGAACTTGCCGATGCAAAAGCTGTTTGGGTCGCCTACGGTAGCCGAGTTAGCATTAGGAATCAAACAGCTTCCACAAAACGAGCATGCCCTTAGTTCGTTCGCGGTAAATCCTGGATCGACAAAGAAGATTCCTCTTTCTTTAACTCAAAGAAGGTTTTGGTCTTTAGAAGAATTACAAGATCCTAGCCCGCTCTTTAACATTCCTCGCGCTTTAGAGATAGAAGGTCCTTTAAACTTAGAAATTTTTATTCAAAGTCTACAAACGATTGTCGAACGTCATGCAAATTTAAGAACGACTCTTTACCTTGAAAATGAGGTGGTTTATCAACAGGTTCATGATGATGCAACAGTAACACCTAACTTAATCGACCTACAAAAAATACCCTTATCAAAGCGAAAGCTCGTGGCATATCAGCTTTTGAGACAAGAAGTACAGAAGCCTTTTAAGCTAACAGAAGAATATCTAATTAGATTTAGTTTATCTCGGCTTTCTGCTGACAGCTATATCTTTGCAGTCAACATTCACCACATTATTTGCGATGCCTGGTCGATTAAAATATTCTGGCAGGAGCTAGCTTTAATATATAACTCACTGGTTGAGGGAAAACCCAATCCGTTAGCGCCTCTACCTATTCAGTATGCAGACTTTGTGCATTGGCAGCAGCAATACCTTAAAGGAGATGAAGCCAAAGAAAATCATGACTTTTGGTCGCAGCAACTAGCAGATCTGCCGACAGAAATGAATTTACCTTTCGACCGAGAACGGTCATCGCAGACAACATATAGTCTGGGAAAAGGAATTTATTTCACAGTTGATGAGGCTCTTTCCCAACAGATAAAACGTTTCTGTTCCACTAGAAATATTACGCTATACATGCTCTTTTTGGCAGTCTGGCAACTACTGCTTTGCTATTATTCTGGTCGAGAAGATGTTGCTGTTTTTAGTACAATTTCTGGTCGAGATCAATTTGAAACTCAACACTCAATTGGTTTATTTGCTAACGCCCTGTTGTTACGGACACAGTGTCGTAATAATTTGATGTTTGAGGAACTTTTAGCACAGGTGCGCCAAAATTGTTTAGCAGCCCATGCTCATCAACAAATATCATTGAAAGATCTTAAGGCTCAATTGGAAATAAAACAAGATATTAAATCTATGCCGATTGTTTCTTTTTTACTAGATAATAATGCCACTCGAATTGATGATAATCTACAAATGGCTGGTTTAGAAATTAGTAATGGGGAAGGGATTTCTAGTTGGTTAACAGTTGACGATCTTCAGCTAGTTCTAGAAGATGCTGGATGGGAAGAGTTCAGATTAAGCTTGTTTTATAAAAGTGATTTATTTGACGATTCTACAGCAGAGCAAATTATCTCTGAATTTCAGCAATTGCTGAACGTAGTCATTAGATATCCAGAAAAAACTGTTAACGAACTGCTTTATGCTAGCAATTTAGATCGATCTTCCTTTGTATCTTAACGCTCTTGAAAGAATATTTTAGGTGCGGATAATCTTAAGGAATTACCCTGACGTTTGTAGTTTGTCTTCATAACTCAAGATTTTAATAAGAAAAACGAACAGTTTGCTTATTTTTCATGTGTCGTGCTCTAAATCTGGTCAACACTACATGTGATCTGATAATTTTGAACTAGACTCTATAAATGGGTCTAAACAGAGATAAATGCGCTATCTGTAGAGTTACCAAACCGAGAGTAGAATCAAAGTGAATCAGTCAATTCGTTCGGCAAAAACTATTCCTGATTGGCTAATAGAAGTAGTAAGGGATAATTCTCAAAAGATGGCTATTTCTAGCACAGATGGTCGTCCATCTTTAACTTATCAAGCCTTGCTCGATTTGACTCAAGCCATTGTGGTTCAGCTTCGTTCATTAGGTTTAGAACCAGGAGATATAGTTGCGATAGCTTTAGATAATGGTGCTGATTTTCTGACCAGTATTTTGTCAGTGGCTTCTATTGCTACAGCATTACCCCTTAATCCCAATCAACCTGAAGCAGAAATTCGCCGCTATTTTCAACAGCTTGATATTAAAGCAGTAATTATTGCCAATAATTCAAAATCTGCTATTTGTGCAGTAGCGGATTCGCTTAACATCCTAATTTTAGAGCTAAATGTTGATGTAACTGCTCCTGCGGGACAATTCCGCTTATCAAAAACTAGCTCCTTAGTTCAAAGCGCAAATATCATCAACACATCAGAAAAGATTTCGCCCAAGCTTAGTGACTATGCAGTTTTAGTTGGTACATCTGGGGCAACAGGTCAACCCAAAATAATTTCTTTGACCCACGAAAGTTTCTTTGTGTCTATCAACCATGCTGCGGAATGGATGCAGCTTACCCAAAGCGATCGCTCTTTAGTCTTAACTCCTTTGGCGATGCTTCATGCTTTGGTGCGTTCGAGTTGCCCTTTATTGCTAAAGGGAGGAGAGGTAGTTTGTACTCCTGGTTACAATCCTGCTGAGATATTAGATTGGATTGATCGATATCAACCATCTTTTTTCACAGCAGTACCCAGTATGTATCGCTCGATTTTGCAGCAAGTGAATGAAATGAACTGGACACCGAAGAAATCATCATTACGATTTTTAGTAACGGGTTCAGATAAGATCGTTGCTTCAGAAATACAGGCAGTAGAATCAGTTTTTAGCGTGCCTCTAATTCAATTCTATGGGATGTCAGAAGTTTCACCTTTACCAGCAGTACGAGGCTTGCCTCCAGAAATAACACCCGATGGCGCAATAGGTAAAATCAATCCCCTGTGGCAAGTTGCTTGTTTGGATGAAGAGTTAAACTTGCTTCTCCCTGAACAAGAAGGCGAAATTGTCTTACGGGGTGGTTATATCAATCAGCTAGTAGGAATTAGTCAGGATCGTAAAAGCAAAAGCGATGATTGGTTTCATACTGGAGACTTAGGCTATTTGGATTCTCAGGGATTTTTGTATTTTACTGGTCGAGTAGATAATCGAATCAACCGTGGTGGGAAAAAAATATATGCAGTCGATGTAGAATCAGTTTTGCTGACTCATCCCGCTATTAAGGCAGCAGTAGTATTTGGGATTGAAGATAATCTTTACGGTGAATGTATTGGTGCGGTAGTAGTTTTACATAGTGGACACTCAGCAACGTCTGAATCGATCCGAAAATTCATGCTGTCACAAATTGCTGAATTTAAAGTACCTGACCTAATCTTAATTGAAGATACTCTTCCCCTTAATACTTTTGGTAAGGTCAAGCGTAAAACCTTAGCAGCTCACTTTGGGTTAAAAAATGTACTTGCTTACAAAAAACAAGCAGCCATAAATGCTCGTACTAAATATATTGCTCCTCGTACTCAAGTCGAACGAGATTTAGCTCAAATTTGGTCGAACCTTTTAAAAGTAGATTTTTTAAGCATTGAAGATAACTTTTTTGCTTTAGGGGGACACTCATTGCTTGCCATCCAGATGCTCTTTTGTATTCAAGAAGTTTTTGCCGTAGATTTGCCGATGCATAGTCTGTTTTATTCTCCGACAGTGGCTGAATTAGCATTAAAAATTGAATGCCTGCAACAATCCGACCGCGCTGATTTTCTGCCTTTAAAATCTGTATTGGCAACCAAAATTCCTCTTTCTCTAGCTCAAAGTAAATTTTGGTATCGCGATCGCTTAGAAGATACTCAAGCTTTTAGTAGTATGCCGCGTACTTTAGAAATAGAAGGTTCTTTAGACATAGAGATTTTCGATCGAAGTTTACAAACGATTGTCGAGCGTCATGCAGTTTTGAGAACCATAATTCGCAGTGAAGATGGTATAGCTTATCAACAAGTTGATAATAACCATAAGATTGAGCTTAAACTAACTGATTTGCAAAAAATATCTGAATCTAAGCGAAAGTTTGTAGCGTATGAACTGTTAAAACAAGAGGCACAAAAACCTTTCAAATTAGCAGAAGACTATTTACTCAGATTCAGTTTATCTCGACTTTCGCCTGTAAGTTATATTTTCATGGTGAATATGCATCATATTATCTCTGATGGATTTTCGGTCGAAATATTCTGGCAAGAACTGGCTTTAATCTATAGTTCCCTCATCGAGAGAAAACCCAACCCTTTGCCTCCACTACCAATTCAGTATGCAGATTTTGTACATTGGCAGCAGCAGTGGTTAAAAGGAGACAAAGCTCAAGAAAATTATAAGTATTGGTCAAAGCAATTAGCCGAACTACCCACCAAAATGAATTTGCCTTTTGACCGTCCTCGAACGTCATTAAGGTTATTTGGTAAAGGAAAGGGCGTTTTCTTGCCGATTGATGAAACATTTGCCAAACAGATAAGAAATTTTTGCTCGATCCGTAACGTTACGCTATACATGACTTTCTTGGCAATCTGGCAACTATTGCTTTGCTACTATTCTGGTCAAAAAGAGGTTGTTGTAAACAGTGTAATTTCTGGTCGAGATCGATTTGAAACACAATCGTTAATTGGTCTGTTTGCTAATTCTATTTTATTGCGTACTCAATGTGAGAGCGATTCGACATTTGAAGAACTGATAGTTCAGGTACGCCAAACTTGTCTGACGGCTTATGCTCATCAACATATATCTCTACAAGATATTGCTACTCAATTAGAAATTAAAGAAGATATTAGATCTCTTTCTAGAGTTTCTTTCTCACTAAATAATTATTCTCAGACTGGAAATAGTATGCCGATGTCTAATTTAAAAACGAGAAGAGGTGAAGCAATTTATAATCGGTTTGTGGTGCCAGATCTTCAGCTAATTGTTAAAGATATTAAAAACTTGTTGGGCGTAAGTTTATTGTACAACAGTGATTTGTTTAAAAATTCGACTGCCACCAAAATTCTTACAAAATTTCAGAAGTTAGCTATCCAAGTTATTAATCACCCAGAGAAAACTGTCGAACAACTTTATGCTAGCAGTCTGAATTAACCTTCTGTTACCACTTTCCGAGGTGAATCTTGACATTAAGTACATTATAGCAGTTTTCTAGTTTGAGTTTTTATTGGTGAAAACAGAACAATTCTTATCTCTATAAAGGCTCTAAAATTTAGAAGTGGTAAATAAAAGTTTTTGGAGTATGACAAAAGAAGGTTAGGGAATCGTAGAAAAATAAGGCTTTTAAATCATAGATATCGAAGAAAAGGATAAAAATATGGCGTTTATTTTTTTTGAAGAAAGTACTCGTTGATATCTATTCTTAAATTTATTTAAAATAGGCTTTGTCTTGATTAAATAGTAAAAACGCTGACAATAGTAAAAGCTAATTTTTAAAATGGATAGTTTGTCGAACAATGCTGCTACCTCTATAGATATGAACACTCGGATAGCAAATCTAATCAAAAATTACCGTTCGGAAACAAGAGGACATGCCTCTAAAACTGAGGAATCTAATTTACGCCCTTGTTCGGTTCTACTACCTTTAGTTGCAGCAACATCGAATAATGAATATTCTGTTCTATTAATTCGTCGTTGCACTAATTTACGCAGAAATCCTGGAGAATACGCTTTTCCAGGGGGAATGTTTGAAGAACAAGATCGAGGCGATCCCTATGCTTGTGCTTTACGGGAGTGGCATGAAGAAATGGGACCGGCAAAACCAGATTTAATACTCGGATTGTTAGACAATTTTTTAACTCTTAGCGGACTGGTAATTACTCCAGTGGTTTGCTGGTTTGAGAGTCCACCAGAGATCGCCATGTCGAATCATGAAGTGCTAGAAACATTTTATATTCCCTTGAATTGTTTTCAAGCAAAGAACTGTAGGCGAGAAAAAATTGAAAGACAGGAAAAACAATTTACAAGTGACGTTTATTATTGGTCAGAAAAACGAATTTGGGGGGCGACAGCAGGAATAATTACTAATCTTATGGAAGTTCTTGCTCCTGCGATCAAGTAAATAGCTTTTTCTTCAAATATCAATCCTTAATTTAAATAATAAAAATATAATTCTAGAATCTGCTTTGGCAGTAAAAATAAATAGAACATAAATAATATCCCTCTTATGTTACTTTCCGAGATTAAGAAGTAGTAGAAACAGAAATTAGCCATCAGGTAAATAGAAAGAAAATTGATTCATGACACCAATGAGTCGATGAAAACCGAGTAGTAAAGAACGGTCAGGAAAAAGTTCTAGCCAGGGAATAGGATCTGTCAAATATTCTGTGTCAGGAGTAAATCTCTTGGCTTATTTCTGTTTGATTTTGAAAGAATAATAGCTTCGCAGCCTTGTGCTTGAAGTTTATCAAGGACTCTTTCTTGAGCATCATAAGCTTTATCTACCAGAAGATACTCTGTCTCAATATTAGGCAAGAGTGCCATCAGCATCTTGCCTAATATTGAGCTTGCCCTGGGGTCAGATAAAATTGAGTTGGATTACCCAAAGCATCACATACTGCATGAATTTTAGTACTTAACCCGCCAACACTTTTGCCGATACATATGCGAAGCGGTATCCTTTAGGACTCTTTTTTTTACTGCTACCTTTTACTCCTGATGAATGTTGATGGGCACGAACAATAGTTGCATCAATCATTTGATATTCATTATCACTATCATGAGCTAAATGTTGAAAGACTTTTTCCCAGACTCCAGTTTGGCTCCATCTAGTGTGTCTTTTATGAACATCTCGAAAATGACCAAATCTCTCAGGCAAATCACGCCAAGGAATCCCTACTCTATATCTGTAAAGTACTGCTTCGACAAACAGTCGATTATTTTTAGCCGTTACACCTACTGTTCCTTCTCTACTCGGTAGCCAGTTCTTAATTTTATCCCACTGATCATCTCTCAATGCGTATCTTCGAGACATTGTTTGTGTCAAATATGGGTATTTAAGCTAGATTGATTTTAGTACATATAAACTCTAATTCCTAATTGTCCACACGCCCTAGTAAAATAGCTTATATGAAGCTGCGTATTTTAATTGTTGATGACCAAAAAACTGTTCGCGAGAGCATAAAAGCTTTTTTGGCAGAAGTTGTCGATTTTGAATTAGTGGGAACTGCTGTTGATGGTTACGAGGTGATCGCCAAGGCCAAAGAACTGAAGCCAGAGATTATCCTGATGGATATTGAGATGCCAGGTTTAGATGGCTTAGAAGCGACTAAAAGTATCATTCAGCACGATCCTCAGATTAAGATTCTTATTTTAACCAGTCACGATCACGACGATCTGATTGCGAAATCTCTTAGCGTTGGTGCAGAAGGCTATTTACTTAAAAATATGTCTTCTACAGAAATAATTCGAGCAATTCGCTTTGTTTCTCAAGGGTATACTAAAGTTCAGCCTAGTCTTGGTATAAGCGTTCAAGGCGCAAGATCTTCCCATAGCAATGCACCTCTAATAAATATTCCACTAAATGCAAGTCCCGCATCACCCTTAACAATCAAGAATAATAATGCAGATAGTCTACGTTTAGCCACGCCAAATGAATTTTTACCGCCGATTAAAACCTGGCTGGTTATTTCGGGATTAGCCTGTTTGAGCATTTTTGTTGGAGCGATCGCTTTGGCGAGCGTATTAAAATACAAAGTTACCGTTAAAGCACCCGCTAAAGTCCGTCCACTGGGAGAAGTACGCTTGGTTCAAGCAGTTACAAAAGGAAAAATTGCTAGTATTTTAGTGCGAGAAAACCAAACAGTAAGAGAGGGCGAGTTAATTGCCAGACTCGATAATACTGTCGTGCAAAGTCAAAAACAACAATTATTGGCGAGAATTCAACAAACCAAACAGCAGTTAAAACAACTCAACGAGCAAATTATCTTAATTCAAGCTCAGATAGCAGCAGAACAAGATTTGCAACAGCTTACTCTCGTATCCGCACGGACTCAGCTACAGCACCAGCAACATCTTTATCAAGAACAATTGACCACCGTTCGAGCAAGGTTGGTAGAAGCAGGAGCCGCAGTTGAATTGGCGCAAGAAGAGTTCAATCGCTATCAAAAATTGGCAGAAACAGGAATTATTTCTCAATTACAGCTAAGAGAAAAAACAGCAGCAGTAAAAATTTCTCTGGCAAAATTACAGCAGGTCAAAGCTACCCTTGATCCCAGTCAGGGAGAAGTAGCTATGGCACGGGAACAAATTGCCCAATCAGATGCTAGAGGTAAAACTACCTTGGCTAGTCTAAATCGAGAACAGCAACAATTGATTGCTCAAAAAATTGAACTTGCCAATCAGCTAAATAACTATCAAGAAGATTTAAAGCAGATCGCTACTACTTTAGAAAACACTTATCTTCGCGCTCCTTTAGCGGGTACGATTCAGACGCTCAATCTGCGTAATCCGGGGCAAGTAGTGCGTTCTGGAGATGAAATTGCTACTATTGCTCCTAGTAATTCAGCGTTAATAATTAAAGCTTTCGTTTCTTCTGGAGATATTGGGAAAGTAGAGGTCGGACAAACTACGCAGATGCGAGTTTCTGCCTGCTCTTATTCTGATTTTGGTACTCTCGAAGGGAAGGTCATAAGCGTTTCTGCCGATACTAAAGATTTGGCGCAGACAACTGCCAGCTATGAGATCTCGATCGAACCAGAGGTTCTCAATTTGAAAGCTGATGATCGCAGATGTAATATTCGCCTAGGTATGGAAGGAAGAGCAGATATTATTTCTGATGAAGAAACCGTATTACAATTTTTGCTAAGGAAGATTAAACTGATTGGGAATTGACTAAATACTTTAGTTTGGACAATATTCCATGAGAGAAGGAAAACACCAAAAAATATCTGAGCAATAAAAACTGGCCCAGATTGGTATTTAACAATGTGTGAGAGAATTCTCCTTCAAAGCGAAGCTTAGTGGGAGATGAATCGAACTTAAAAGCGAAGTTAAATGTATTTTACCATCAAGCTTTAATCATGGTAAAATACACCTATGATTCTCAACTATCGCTATCGCATATACCCAGATTCACAGCAAATCGAACTACTCAATGAGTGGCTAGAGACTTATCGTGTGTCTTATAACTATGCGCTGCGAGAACTCAAAGATTGGATAGCTTCTAGGAAGTGTTCAATCGATAGGTGTAGTTTGGAATCAGAACATATTATGGCTGCGGACTATCCGTTCCCTGGCTATCACCAGCAACAAAACAACCTACCAAAAGCAAAGAAGAAATTCCCTAGGCTAAAAACAGTACCTTCCCAAGTATTGCAAACCAATATTAGAAGACTACACGATAGTTGGGATTCATTCAAAGCTAGAGGTTATGGCTTCCCTAGATTCAAGAAATATGGGCAAATGAAATCAATCTTGTTTCCCCAATTTAGATCTAGCCCCATAACTGGATGGCAAATCAAACTGCCAAAAGTAGG
>CALKUU010000199.1 GCA_937996665.1 uncultured Xenococcaceae cyanobacterium
CCATTCCGCAGTTTTTTACCTCTGCGGGTTTCCACCTCATCATTAACGATTACTTGCCCAGACTGAATCCTGACCTTTGCTTCTCCTCCTGTTTGGGTAATCCCCTGCCATTTGAGAAATTTATCAAGTTTAATAAAATCAGGAGAATCTTGGTTTTGAGAAGTCATAAGTTAATTAAGTGAAGTTAAAGGTCAGCTTTTGAGGATTTGTCAGCTAATTTAGTTGAGCTAATTTAATCACCGACAGAACAGAAAGAGATTAGCTATAAATGGCTACAAGATTGTAGTTGTGTTCCCAGTTACAGTAATCACTTATACTGGAAAGCTCGATTCAATTTTCCTCGTTCAATATAGAATACAAGCATCGAAGCAAAAGACTTCATATTTTCGGGAATTATTAATAGCTTAAAACAGAATCATCAACCATGCGTATCGAACAGCTACAGGCTTTTCTCGCAATTACAGAAACCGGTAATTTTGGGCAAGCTGCCAAAAGTTGCGCCGTTACCCAATCGACAATTAGTCGCCAAATTAGAGCTTTAGAAGAAGATCTGGGTCTAACTTTATTTCATCGCAGCGCTCAAACCAGATTGACAATTGGCGGCGAAAAACTTCTTCCTCGCGCGCAAAGAATTTGCCAGGAATGGACGAAAGCAGTTAAAGAATGTTCGGATCTAATCGAAGGAAAGCAACCAGAATTATGTGTTGCTGCAATTCACTCTGTTTGCGCTTATTATTTGCCCCCTGTATTGCAACAATTTTGTCAGGATTTTCCGCAAACCCAATTACGAGTGACCGCACTCGGTAGCGATCGCGCCATAAAAGTCTTAAAAGATGGCTTAATCGACATTGCGATCGTCATGCACAATGACTTACTCGGCAATTCGCCTGATCTGGAAATTTTTCCTTTATATAGTGAGAAAATTTCCGTATTGATGGCAGCAGATCATCCTTTAACTAAATACGACCAAATCCCCTTAGCTAAACTTGCCAACTATCCACAGGTAGTTTTTAAAGATGGCTATGGCATGCAAAGATTGGTTCACGAATGGTTTAACAAGCAAAAACTAGAATTGAAAACCGTTATGGAGTTGAACAGTCTGGATGCTTTTAGAGGAGTTGTTCGTCAAGGAAACATAGTTGCTCTTTTGCCTCAAGGGGCGCTAATTGAGGCTACCAAAGACCAGGATTTGGCAATACGACCAATCACTATCCCTTCGAATACCGAATCATCTTCATTTTCCGAGGAGAGTCAGAGTGACTTACAAAGCAATAGCTTAACCAGAGAGGTAGTCATGGTTACCACCGCAGATCGCTTAAGCATTCCCCCCATAGCTCACTTTTTTAAATTAGTTAGAATCCAACTATACAACTCTGATTCTATTAATACTTCAAACTAGAATATGTGTTTTACTTAACTTTAATCCCACGGATCTAGATTTAAGGCAATTCTGCTAGGAAAAACATGAGTAATGAGTTTCGCGAGTTATTAAAAAAAATTGGTAGTGGCACTCACACCAGCAAAAATTTATCTCGTCAGGAAACAGCGATCGCCATTAAAATGATGATCCAGGAAGAAGCGACTCCTGCTCAAATTGGGGCGTTCCTAATTGCTCATCGGATCAAAAGACCAACTCCAGCAGAATTAGCGGGAATTCTCGACGCCTACGATCAGCTTAGCAACAAACTAAGTGCTACAGCTCATAATTTTCCCAAAACTCCTGTTGTTTTTGGCTATCCCTACGATGGTCGGTCTCGTACCGTGCCTGTTAGCCCTTTAACCATGCTCATTTTAGCGATCGCCGAAGTTCCCTTAATTTTACATGGTAGTGATTGCCTACCAACCAAATATGGAATTCCTTTAGTTCAAATTTGGCAAGATTTAGGCATCGATTTTACGAAATTCTCTCTGCCTGAAGCGCAAGGGTTTTTACAAAAAACAGGATTCGGTTTTTTTTATGTTCCCAAACACTTTCCTCTCGCCCATAAGCTAACTCCCTATCGTGAGCAAATTGGTAAAAGACCAACTCTTTCGACAGCAGAACTAGTTTGGTCGCCTCTGCAAGAAGATACACTCCAAATTTCTGGGTTCGTCCACCCTCCAACAGAAGAACGTTTTGCTGAGACATTCAAGCTCAGAAAAACTGAAAATTACACTACAGTTAAAGGACTGGAAGGAAGTTGCGATCTTTCTTGTAATCGAACAGCTATTGTCGGCGTGAGCAGGAGAGGTCAAGAATTTACGAGATTATTGATTAATCCTCACGATTATGACCTTAATGGGCACGATTTAACTCTAGAATCGCCAACTCAACTAAATCAGGAACTAATCAAGGTTTTGGAGGGGAAAAACTCTGCCATCACCTCTGCGGCAATTTTCAATGGGGGCTTTTATCTGTGGCATTTAGGAGTTTGTTCTAGTATTGAGTCAGGGTTCGCACTTGCCGAAGAAATGATTGTAAAGTTACAGCTTCGGGATAAACTAAACTATCTGCAAAAGGCGGCTTTATCTTTTTCTAGCTAGGCTAATTAAGTTAAGCGATCGCCTTTAACGCTAACAAAAAAAACGAGATAGGAAGATAGACTGAACTATACTAAAGCTGCGCTTATAACCATCAAAAGTTTTTCTCATATCAAAATCAGGTTAAATTGTCCGTAATTGAGTTAATTCATTGCATTAATCTTAATATTTTGTTACAAAAGATATGGACTGTAGCTTAGTAAATAGCTTTATGTTTGGTGGCTTTGTCGGCTTTAATAACAATCAAGGTGGTGATTGGGGAGAAAATCTCCTCAATAAAGTAGCGGGTAATACTATCCGTCATCTATTTACTAAAAGTGAATCGGTAGACGTAGCAGTTCGTTGCAACCCCTCTAGTAAATTGCTTCAAGGAACAATCGATAGCTTCAAAATGAGTGGTCGTGGATTAGTAATCCGTAACGACTTTCGGACTGAAGAAATGTCGTTTGAAACTGATGCTGTATCGCTGGATTTTGGCTCTGTCATGAAGGGAACTATCTCTTTACGACAACCTACTCAAGCAGTGGCTCAAGTCAAACTGACCGAGACAGATTTAAACCAGGCTTTTCAAGCAGAGCTAGTTAGAAAGCGCCTAGAAAACCTTTCTGCTGAATCTCTAACCGAAATTTCTGGTGGCGAAGCAATTTCTTTTACTGATGTAGAGCTTAGACTCTCACCGAATAATCAGATTAAGTTACTTGCCAGGGCAAACTGGAGCGATCGCTCTATCCCCGTTAGCCTAACTTGTACTTTGTCAGTCGCGAAAAGGAGAAAAATTAAGTTTAACGATATTAAGTTTGAACCCCAAGACATCCCTGGTGATGTCCAGGCAATCTCTAAACAGTTAACTGATACTTTGGGTTCTATTTTGAATGAGATGGTCGATCTCGACCGTTTTAACCTCGATGGAGTGAGAATTAGATTAAACAGGCTAGAAACCCAGGGTAAAACTCTGCTTTTTAGCGGTTATGCTCAAATAGAGCGCGTTCCTAGTAAATAGGATTAAATATAGAGCGATCGCCCTAAGATAGCGATCGCCCACTTCAAAACATTATTGAGGAGTCTTTTGCAATTCAGGTCTTTCCTCACCTAAAATTGCTCCCTCAACAGGGCAAACTTGAATACAAATTCCACAATCAATACAAGTAGCAAAATCAATCCAGTACCAATCTGTACCCTTAGCATTTTTACTAGGGCCTTCATGAATGCAGGCGACGGGGCAAGCCCCAACGCAATCGGACACGCCTTCGCAGACATCAGTAACAATAGTATGGGGCATATAATTTAAGTTCCTAAAACTGAATTGAGGTCGAACATTTAAAAATCTAACATTTTGCCGCATTCAAAAGATTATTTTTCCTAGATCTCCATCGAGAGTTACGGTCTGACCTACTGGCAAAGCAGCATTTTCGCCATCATGCCCAAAAGTTAAATCAGCAACAATCGGAATCTTGAGATCAAGCAGGCGATCGCGCAAAACCTCCTCAACTGTCCAGCTAGAACTACCAGGATAGGGTTCGCAACGACTAAAACGCCCTAGAGCAATGCCCTTAACCCCCGAAAAAACATTTAATGCCCGCCACTGAGTAAGCATTCGATCAATACGATAAGGGTATTCGGTCACATCTTCTAACGCTAAGATCACCCCCTCAAAACTTGGCTGGGAGGGTGTTTTTAATAAATGAGTAGCCACAGTTAAATTAGCTGGTAATAATTTCCCTGAAACAACTCCACTTTGCCAACTCTTGCCCTTCAGTTCTGCGAGCTTGCCTGTTTCGAGGTAATCAAACATTCTAGAAATCGAATTCTTTGGTTCTTGTGCCAAGGTGGTCAGCACAGGTGCATGAAGTCCTGCAATATTTTGGGTTGCCAAGCTCCAAAGCAAACTAGTCGCATCAGAAAAACCAATTACCCATTTAGGCGCTTGATTTGCTGGCAAGTCCCATTGCCAATCTTCTAGCAACCTAGCTCCCCCATAACCCCCTCGAATACACAGAATTGCCTTGCACTCAGGATCTTGCCAAGCTGCTTTAAAATCTTCTCTTCTGGTTGCGTCATTCCCTGCTAAATAACCACAAGCCTGACGATAATTCTCTCCGAGACGAACCTTGTACCCACGTGATCGCCAAATATCCAAACCCGCTTCTAAGGCATCGTTATCTTTTACTGCTCCACTAGGGGCGATCGCATAGACTAAATCGCCAGGAACTAGCTTAGGGGGAATAATCATACATCTCTAATCTTGTTTGCTCTGCACAAGATAACTCACTTACGGCAAAGACAAACTTAAATGAGAAAGTCTAGTAATGTTTGAGTCTAGAAGCTAGCAAAATAGATTTTTTTGCACAAATTAATTTTTCTAGATAGAAACAATTAGCGTCTTCGATAACCCTGAAGAAGAGGAGTTTATGATTGAGTAAAGCGATCGCTAAATGTCATTTATTTGCGAAAGGATGCAGAGTATCCAGAAGATTGCAATTTAACCACTGAAGTGAGTTCGGTTTCTTTAAGTTGTGTCGATTCAACATTTTTTGTAGCAGTAGATAAAATCAACGCTGCGCCCATAACTGTCATAATTGCGTTTTCTGTAAAGCTAACAAGACCCAGCGGAGCTTTGGAATTACCACCCACACAAGCACAATTAAGAGCTAGCTTATCGATATAAACTGCTTTAACTACAGAGATTCCACCATTGATACCGACAAATAATGAAGTAATTCCTGTTGCTAAAGGAGCAGCTCCCGATAAAAATCCTAAGGCGATCGCCAGTTCGGCAAAGGGATATATTTTGGCATAGGGTTTAACCTTTTTTGTTATCAAGTCATATTTTGCAAAACTCTCAGTAAAAGATTCCATATCCATTAACTTGAGAGTAGCCAGCAACGACAAGGAAAAACCCATAAATCCAGTTAATCCCATGCTGGTAGCTAGAGCCATTAATCCTGCGCTAGAAAATACAGCAAACACAGGAGTATAGGAATATTTCGCACCTTCAGCTTCTACATTTAGCATTTCAGCTAAATCGGTATATCCGCCAATTCTTTTATCGCCAAAGAAGATTTGAGGTGTAGTTTGGACGTTGTGTTTAGCTTTAAAGGTTGCGGTTTCTGCTTGAGAAGTTAATTTGTGGTCTTCAAATTCGATGCCTTGTTCTTGAAGTAGCTTAACAGCCTTGAGTCCCCAGGGACA
>CALKUU010000200.1 GCA_937996665.1 uncultured Xenococcaceae cyanobacterium
TGACAGAACTGCTCACAATGACTGGATATCTGCTTTTTGCTTGCTTTTGAAAAGATTTGGGCTGTTTCAATTGCAATGAAAGGGCCAAGGACTATTTTCAAGAATATTTTACATGATAATCTAATGACTAGAGTAGATAGCGATAGTAGCATTTTCAAGGTCAATTTTAAAGGGACCAAATTTTTTTATTGTACCAATTGGTGCGAATCTTGACCTGTGTCTTTCTGTGATCTCTACTGTGAAGTATTGTTGTCCTAGTTTGAATTGATAATCAGCACGTCTAAACGCTATGTAGTTATGTTGCTTGGCTACTTTGACTCTTGCTTTTTCGTAGTTCTTTCCTCGTTTTGTCTTCCTTGACAGACGCTTTTGTAGCACTTTCAGCCGACTGTAGGCTGTCTTGAAAAACTTAGGTCTTTTCTCGGTGTACGAATCACTCGTTGCTACGTAGGACAAAAGCCCAACATCAACACCGATCTCATGACCATGAGGTACAGGGCTAGGAAGTTCAAGATCCGATTGTATAGCTATCACCGCAAACCAACCTATTGCCTTTTTAACCACTCTAACTTGCTTGATTACAAATCCTTCAGGGATTGGTCTATGCAGGTTAATTGATACGCTACCTATTTTGGGCAGCTTTATATGAAAATCGGTCAAAGGGTTAGCCTTGAACTGAGGGAAAAGCATAGACTTCATCTGTCCGTACTTTTTGAACCTCGGAAAACCAAACCCTCTTTTTCTAAAAGCATCCCAACTATCATGCAGTCGTTTTACATTCGTTTGCTGAACTTGAGACTGTACTGTTTTTAGTCGAGGAAATTTCTTTTTAGCTTTAGGTAAATTGTTTTGTTGCTGGTGATAACTAGGAAACGGATAATCCGCAGCCATAATATATTCTGATTTCAAACTGCATCTATCGATTGGACACTTACGAGAAGCAATCCAATCTTTGAGTTCCCGTAACGCATAGTTATAAGACACACGACAAGTTTCTAGCCACTCATTGAGTAACTCGATTTGCTGTGAATCTGGATATATGCGATAGCGATAGTTGAGAATCATAGGTGTATTTTACCATGATTAAAGCTTGATGGTAAAATACATTTAACTTCGCTTTTAAGTTCGATTCATCTCCCACTAAGCTTCGTTTTGAAGGAGAATTCTCTCACACATTGTTAAAGTGGAAAGTTAAATTCTGAAGCCAACTTAAGGTAAGTGGTTTTTTGTGATCCTTTCAAAGTAGTTGATCAAGTACGTAATTCATTGTCACTTACAAAATTGAAAACTAATTGAATAGAGTCCTCTTGGCTACAAGATTCGAAACAGAGCCAGCGAAGATAAGATCAAATATTAACGGCTCTCAAAATGGCTTGTCCTTGAAAATGCCTTCGCTTTCTTGGAATTTTGTAGGAAATCAAGTAACGTTCAAGGCACCTTTTTTTCTTAGTAATTGTTTTTGTTCTTCCGTTATACCTTGGGCATCAGAAAAAACTGCTCCACTAACATCACAGTTAGAGAAATCGACATTATTCCAGATAGTGTTTTCAAAATTAGCATCCTGAAAATTAGCATTTGCCAAATTTAGGTCAGATAAGGTTGCACCTTCAAAATCCGCAGAAAGAAGAACACTATCATTAAAACTGACGTTATTCAATTCCGCCTTGTAAAAGCTGGTCTCTAATAATTCTGCAAATAAAAAATCTACATTATTGAGCTTTGCTTCTCTAAATTTGGAGCTAACTAAACTAGCACCCTGGAAAGAAGCATTAGTAATTTCTGAGTTACTAAGATCCGCATTTTGCAAGTTTGCCCTGTGCCAGAGGGAATCTTCAATGATAGAGCTCTTTAAATTAGCACTAGTGAGAGTAGCTCTCTCAAAATTGATGTTAGAAAATTTTGTTTCAATCAGAAGAGCTTTATTGAGGTTTGCACTACTTAATTGAATATTTTCACCAGTAACCTTGCGCAAATCAGCAAAGGATAGGTTAACGTCTGTTGAGACAATATTTCTTAGTTTTGCCCCAAATAACTTCGCTTTGTAACCATTAGCGTCATTGAGAACAACATCATTGAGAACAGAACTGTTTAATTCAACCCTTTCTAAAATAGCTTGAGTTAAATTGACATCATTAAACTGAGCAAAAACTAAATTAGTTTTTTTAAAATTAGTTTCTTGACAAGATAAATGGTTAAAAACTGCACCACGAAGATAACATTCAAGAAAACGAGCATGATCTATATTGACAGAATCTAGTTTAAGTCGACTAAGTTCAGCCTGCCTAAATTCAAATCCTTCTTTTAACTTTTGGAGAACAATGGTTGGCGAAAATAGGGTCATCGTAAGTAATTAAATTAACGTAATCAAAAATTTCAACTTCTGCCATTATCTTCATTCTCTAATCAAAAGTCAGAGGAAAATTTTGACTAACTGCACTTCAGATTTTTCCAAGAGAAAAACCTAAAAATGTAATTCTTGATTCTGCCAAAACTAGCTTTTACTATTTAAAACTTAAAAGTCCTGATATTTAAGATAAGTTATCTATTTGTGAACAATAAATGACATTTTAGTGACATAGACAATTACCTAAATCTATTGATAGTAGTAGGCGAGAAAAATATGAAATACTAGCATTATAAAAAATAGACCTACCAAGATAATATGGGTACTCAGCCACCAAAAGCGCATACCTCTTACTAAATTACCTTTAGAAATACCAGGAACTTGTTTCCCATCAGCAGTGTTCAGAATCGGAAAAAATCGCTTTTGAGACGACTCAACAACACCCGTTTCAGCCACAATGCCGACCAAAGCAGATAAGCTGACTCCGAAAAATACCCAAAGGAAGATCGCATTAAATTTAATTCCAGTAACCCCAATAGTATGAATTAAAACGATCGCCAACAAGCCTACTCCCAAGAAGATATGGAGTTTTCGCCACATTTGCACCGATCCGGGAATCTTCATCTTGATTTTCCAGCCTCTACCGCGTTTGCGTGCAGTTAAAATCATCTCTGCAATTACAAAAGCTAAAGATATATAGCCCGTAACTTGCTTGTAGAGATTGGCTTGGAGAAAAGATAAAACAGCAAAAGCCTGAGTCCTCAAAATGGGGATGTAAATGGGACTAACCACAAAAGGAACCAGGATTGCTGCTGAGACAAAGGTGAGAATGATTAATGTAGAAAACTTTGGTTTCATTTTTTCCTGAACAGGGATCGAAAGATCAGTTACCAGTAATAGTTTGGGAATAATTAAAAACTGGTAACTAATAACTAACAACTAACCGTAAATGAGTTGCTTAACTTGATTCAATAGGAAGGTTGATGATAATACCGCCCATGACATCATCCAATTTAAATACCTTGTCAGGATAACGCTCTAAATGAACAGGGTGGGTGTTGTGGCAACTAGCACATGATTCGGCAACTGCTTTGTCGGGATAGACAGCAGAGAAGAACTTCTGACCACCAATTTCTTGGTAACCCTTATATGGCTCTCCTGTATTGTTGACTTCTTCGATCGCAGTTTTCTCAAACTCCGACTTAGGTGCATGGCTATCGTTGATATTCCAGGTAGAAATTAGGTTGTAAGTAAAACCAATGCCCTTTTCTTCAGCGGTTTCGGCTGCTACTTCTGAACCTAAACGAAACATTTGGGCAGGAAGAGGAATCCCCCCAGTTTCTTCCCAGCCCTCAGTTGCCTCGGCACTAATTACTCCCTTGGGGTTGTCTTTTCCTTCTAGTGTTTTAAATCTACTGACAACGTGCTTTGTATAAGCTGTTCTGTCTGCGAGTAAGACAGTGTGGACATAATCTACTGCTACCTCGGGGGAAATTCCTCCTTCGGCTTGGGTTGCACTACCGCCACTACAGGCGATCGCTGTAAAGCAGATAGTTATAGCTAGCGCTATTAAGCCTAAAGTTCTAGTTTTAAATCGTTGAATAATGTTGTTCATTAGTTAGGATAGTTTCAGTTAAATATGTGGTTGAGTGATTGGAGTTATCTAACTAACTCCCTTTGCCCGACCTTTTCTTTTCGAGATCGCGCACCAGTTGAAAGGTTTGCAATTTTTGAGTTGGAGGACGAGCAAAGTTGGCTTCGACTAACTCATCATCGAAGATGCTGTTGTAAGAGTGTTCTACACCATGGCAATTCATACAGACCTCCTTCACCATGCGATCGCGCGGCTTGAGTGTATAGGTATTATTGTGATTGACTAGCACTGTGTCGCCAGAAACTGTTCGGGGTAAATGACAAGTCGCGCAAGTAACAGAGTCAGAATTAGGACGAGCTAAAGTCCCAATTTTGCGGAATACTTCTGCATGGGGCGAACTTTGGTAATTTAAAGAGTGATTATCCGCATGACAAGTCAGGCAGGAGTCGACGGATGCTTGGTAAGTATTGGCAGTATGTTCGTCATGACAAGTATTGCAGTTCATCTGTCTATTCAAAGAGTCATCTTTCATTGGCAAATGTGCCATTGCAGGAGTCAGAGGGGACAAGCCTTCCAAAGTACGAATTCCGTGTTTACCCAACAGAAAAGTATCAACACTATTTTCATGACAGCTTTTACAGCTCTCTTCGGTTGGCTTTGCTACAAAAGCTTTCGTTTCTTCGTTTTGGTGACAGCTAGAACAATTCACTTCTGCCAAAGCATGTGCGCTAGTTTGCCATTGCTTTTCAATCTTTTGTAATTCAGCTTGGCTAACATTTGCTGCAAGTGCTAAATCAGGGAATATAGAGGAAAAGAACATTAATAGGCACAAAGAAATGACTGCCAAATAACTATTCACTCTTTTATCTTTGTCTCTCATCCTCTTTATCCTTCCTCTACCAAAAACTCTTTATTTAAATCTGCATCTGGGGCAGTTTCTAAAATAGTTTCAACAACTCTGTTGGGCAGTTCGGGATTTGGCAATATCCAAGGTTGATCCAGATTCTTGCGAATGAACCCAGTTGAGATAGAACGATGATCGTGAAAGTTATGACACCCACCAGTCCAACAGCCATCAGGCTTGAAGGAATTATGGCTAGCTAAATCACCTTCAATAACTCCTTGATGGCAAGCCATACATAGATCTGGCTGCAAGTTAACTCCGCGATCAAACATATGTTCATGTTCTCTATGACAAGCTGTACAGGTAAGCACATCAATGTTTTCTCGCAATTCTGCCCAACGAGGATCTCGAAACTTTTTCGCCCCATGAATATCTTTCGCCATCTCTGGCTCATGACAACGATTACAAGTATCGTTACTTACTGGCTTAAAACTTTCGTGACATGACTTACAAGAAGTTTCAAATAAGACATGACCATTAGACGTTTCTCCAGGTAAAAAGATATCGTGGCGATCAAGCGCAAAAGCAGTTCCTAGCCAGATAACTGCAATCAACATTGACAGAATAATGGCGAATTTTGAACTAAATAAAGTTGATAAGCGAAAACTACGACGTACATTTCTTGCCATTTTTCTCTTTAAAACAGCAGTATCAAAATAGCAAGAATACCCATAATCCCACCCCCAGCAAGAGCAGTCATCGGTAAACTAACTGAGCCAGAGGAGGAGCTTTCTGAATTTGGAGCAGAAATATTTTCGTCTACTTTAATATCTTCCAAAGATTGATTTGAAGCAGTTGCCAAGTTCGGATCGCTCTCATCTAGATCTAAGGAAATTTCTGATGTACTGTAGTCAGCGCCATCAAGCATAATTTCACTGATTGCACCATAGGCACCGACCCAAGCCTCCTTAACATCTGGAGTCCATTTCTCCTTGAGGTATTGCTCGAAAGTTGATAGCAATGCGCCTCCTACCAGAGGATAGTGCTCGGGTAATGCGCCATACTTAACGTGGCGAGCACCCAGACCACGCAATGCACTGTCTAAGGCGTCAGGCTTTCTGAGGTTTTCTACCACCATAACCAAGGAATTCAAAAGCATTTTCTTTTGAGCTGCCATGTTGGTGTGTTGAAATAATGGCTTGGCTTCAGGACTGGCAGTAAATAAATTATCGTAAAAACTACTAACGAATTCATTGGCATGGGGTTTAACTTCTTCAAAACTCTGCTCTAAAAG
>CALKUU010000201.1 GCA_937996665.1 uncultured Xenococcaceae cyanobacterium
AAACATCTTATTCAAGAACAACGCTCGTGACTTCTGAATCTTCGCTCTGGCAGTTTTATATAGATCGTGGTGGCACTTTTACCGATATTGTCGCCAAAACTCCCGATAATCAAATTCTGGTTCATAAGCTGCTTTCCGAGAATCCTGAACAATACCAAGATGCACCGATCCAAGGAATTCGCGATCTATTAGGACTCACCCCAGAACAACCTATTCCGATCGCCCAAATTGAAGTAGTCAAAATGGGAACTACGGTAGCTACCAATGCCCTACTTGAGCGTAAAGGCGATCGCCTGGTCTTGGTCACAACCAAAGGATTTAAAGATGCTCTCAGAATTGGTTACCAAAATCGCCCCGATATTTTTGCCCTCGAAATCAAACTACCGAGTATGCTCTACAAGTCGGTAATTGAAGTAGACGAGCGTTATAGTGCCGAGGGGCAAGAACTAAAGCCAGTCCCCACTGAGCAGGTAAGACAAGACTTACAAGCAATTTATGACCAGGGAATTCGTTGTTGTGCAATTCTGTTTATGCACAG
The DNA here is from genome assembly GCA_937996665.1 of uncultured Xenococcaceae cyanobacterium. Lineage (GTDB taxonomy): Bacteria > Cyanobacteriota > Cyanobacteriia > Cyanobacteriales > Xenococcaceae > Hyella. Next base: position 539 of record CALKUU010000201.1, read on the forward strand.
TTACCGTTACCCAGACCATGAATTAACCGTCGCCCAGATTGCCAAGGAAATTGGCTTTACGCAAATCTCGATTTCTCACCAAGTTAGCCCTCTAATTAAGTTTGTCAGTCGCGGAGATACTACCGTAGTTGATGCTTACCTCACCCCAATTCTGAAGCGATATGTAGACCGCATTGCCAGCCAACTGCCTGGGGTTAACCTGATGTTTATGAAATCTGACGGCGGTTTGGTTAGAGCTAATAATTTTCAGGGAAAAGATAGTATTTTGAGTGGCCCAGCAGGGGGAATTGTCGGTGCTGTCGAAACTTCTCATCGAGCAGGATTTGAGCAAATTATTACTTTCGATATGGGGGGGACAAGCTCTGATGTTGCCCACTATGCAGGAGAATATGAACGGCAGCTAGATTCAGAAATTGCTGGGGTCAGAATGCGAGTTCCTGTCTTAGCGATCGAGACGATCGCCGCAGGGGGAGGTTCAATTCTCTCTTTTGATGGGGCAACCTATCGAGTCGGCCCCGAATCGGCAGGGGCAAATCCGGGGGCAGCCTGTTATAGTCGCGGTGGCAAGCTAACGGTTACTGATGCCAATGTGATGTTAGGTAAAATTAACCCCCAATATTTCCCCGCTATTTTTGGCAAGAATGCCGACTTACCTCTAGACAAGACAATTGTTACTGAGTTATTTACTCAGCTTGCTCAAGAAATTAAGACCATCACTGGCAATCTCCTTAAGCCTGAACAAGTAGCAGCAGGGTTTATCGAAATCGCGGTGGCAAATATGGCAAATGCGATTAAAAAAATTAGTCTCCAACGTGGTTATGATGTCACAAACTATACTCTCTGTTGTTTTGGGGGAGCAGGAGCGCAGGTGGCTTGCCTGATTGCTGAGGTGCTGGGAATTAGCAAGATCTTTATTCATCCTTATGCTGGGGTGCTTTCTGCCTATGGTATTGGCTTGGCAGATGTGCGCACGACCAAATTTGCTTCGGTTGAGAAACCTTTAACTGAGAATAATTTGCCTGGTTTTCAAACGTTAATCACTTCTTTGCAGAAACAATGCAACAGCGAAAAAACTATTCCGAATCAACAGGTAAATAAGCAATTAGTAATCAAAAAAGTAAATCTTAAATATGAGGGGACAGATTTTGCGATCGCCATTGATTTCGCAGAGCAAATTTCGTCCATGCAACAAGATTTTTTAAGAGAGTATCAAAATCGGTATGGTTTTATCCAGGCAGACAAGCAGTTAATTGTGGAGTCTGTAATGGTAGAAATGATTGAGAAGATGAACACCCCTAGTGAACCAATAGTTAAGCGCGATCGCCTCCAAGATCAATTACTCGAACCAAGAGAAACCCTTCCTCTCTATAGTCAAAATAGCTGGCATCAAGCACAGGTGTACGCACGCGAAGACTTGCAACCTCAAGATCAGATTATGGGTGCAGCCATTATTGTTGAGCCAATTAGTACGGTAATTGTCGAGCCTGGTTGGCATGCCCAAGTGAGCGATCACAATTACTTGATTTTAGAGCGAAAATAATTATTTGAGCGGTTAAGTCAAATATCAATAGCAAAATGGGAAAAATTAGAGAGGGATCGATAATTTCGCCTCCACTATTTCTTTAAACTTTATTGGTATTTAAGAAAATCTAATATGAATAAAAGACTTGGAAAGACAAGAAATTTCTTGTTATTCACTTTGCTGTTTTTAGCACCTATTTACCCTAGCTTGAGTGCTGACAAAGTTAATAACTCTGATTACCAAGCTCAAACCCACATCGCTTCGACCCCAACAAAATATGGAGCTGCCTACAACTGGTATGAAAAAGGCAATCAGCTTTATCGACAGCGAAGATATTTAGACTCGGTTGCTGCCTATCAAAAAGCGATCGAAATCGATCCTGAATTCGACCTAGCAGTTAATGGCAAAGCCTGGGCGTTGAAGAACCTAGATGATCTGCCGAAATCTCTAGCTACTTTTGAAGAAGCGATTGATATCAACCGCCACTCTGACAAGCATTGGAATGGTAAAGGCAACGTTTTATACTACATGAGTCGTTACCGAAAATCCCTTAAGGCTTACAATCGGGCAATAAAACTAAACCCCGACTCAGATAATTCCTATTCAGGTAAAGCTTGGGCTTTGATGAGACTAGACAAATATGAAAAAGCTCTAGAAGCTTTCGATCAAGCGATCGAGATTAATAATCGCTATGCTAACTACTGGAGTGGCAAAGGATGGGTTCTTTATAAACTAGAGCGTTTTCAAGAAGCAAAGAGAACTCTAAATAGAGCTTTGGCTTTAGACCCAAGAGATCCCCACACCCAAAGGTATATGAGACTAGTAGAAAAAGAGTTATAGAATTTTAAATTTGCTAAGTTAGTGTCGAGATTCCCGACTAGACAATGGTTGGGAATTTTTTTGCTTAACTCTCTATCAGGTAAAGACTGAGTTTAAAGCGATCTCCATTTTTTGATTTTAGGATAAAAAATTTATTTGGTCAGACAAGTGAAATATCAATAGCAAAATGGGAAAAATTAGGGTGAGAGCTGATTATTTTATCTCAGTATTTTTTTGATTTAATTGATATTTAATAAAATCTGATATGAAGAAGAGATTCCAAAAGAGAAGAAATTTATTATTGTTAACCTTGCTTTTTTTAACTCCTATTTATCCTGGTTTTAGTGTTAGTAAACTCGATGATTCACATCGTCGATCGCCAAACGACATCTCTGCGGCAAATCAATTTGCATTTGCTCATAATTGGTATCGAAAAGGCAATCAACTTTATAGGTGGGGCAAATATATAGAAGCCATTACTGCTTACGAAAAAGCAATTGCGATTGATCCAAAATTAGATTTGGCAATTAATAAAAAAGCCTGGGCATATAGAGAATTAGACGATTTCACAGAGTCTTTAGCTGGTTTTGAAGAAGCGATCGCTATTAACCGTCATGTTGCCAAGCATTGGTATGGCAAAGGAACTGTTCTGTATCACATGGGACGCTATAAAAAATCTTTGAGGGCCTACAATCGTGCTTTAAAAATAGACCCTCAATCAGATATTTCTCTTGCTGGTAAAGCTTGGACTTTAGCAAAACTAGAAAAGTACGAAGAAGCACTAGAACATTTTGATCAAGCGATTAAAATTAACGAAAGCTCAGCCGATTATTGGACTGGCAAAGGTTGGGTTCTTTACAAGATGGGACATTTTTTAGAAGCAAGGAAAACCCTAAATAAATCTCTCAATTTAGACCCAAGAAATAGTTACACATCAAGATATCTAAAATTGGTAATGAGTAGACAATAACGCCTTTGATTCACCAAATTTATTTTTAAGATTCCTAGCTAAATATCTCTGGGATTTTTTTTGATTTTGTCAAGATTGGTTTAATTGATTTTAGGGGGAGACATGATAGCATTAAATTAAGTGTAAATTTAGTGCTATCAAGATCGTGATTAATCTCTCGGAAGATATCCAATCTCTTTCTTCTTTCAAGCGCAATACCAATGAGATGATCCAACAAATGAAAACAAAGGGTAATCCCCTAGTGTTGACAGTCAATGGTAAAGCGGAAATAGTGGTTCAAGATGCAGCAGCTTATCAAAAGCTACTAGACAAAATTGAACAATTGGAAAACCCTATTGACAAACAAGATAAATCAAGAAAAAGCACGCAATCATTAGAATTACTAGATCTTTACGGTGCTGCTGCCGATATTAATTTTGCTACCGATGAGTTGGGAATTTCTGAGTCAATGGATGATGATTTGACTGGTTCATTTGATGAGTAGCCAAAAATCACAATACCTTTTGGATACTAATGTTTGTATCGTTTATCTCAAAGGCAAATCTGCAAATGTCAACCGAAGAATAATGTCCCTAAATCGAGATGATCTTGCAGTTTGCTCGGTGGTTAAGGCTGAGCTTTTTTATGGTTCGATGCGAAGTAATAATCCCCAGAAAGCTCTGAGAGTTCAGCAAGAATTTGTCGAGCAATTTATTTCTTTTCCCTTTTGCGATCGCTGCGCCCTAATTTATGGCAAGCTACGAGCAAAATTAGCAAGTGCAGGAACACCCATCGGCTCGAATGACTTGTTAATTGGCTCTATTGCTCTAGCTAATGATTTAGTCTTGGTAACTCATAACGTTCGCGAGTTTAGCCGAGTTGCTGGATTGAAACTAGAAGATTGGAAAAGTGGCTAGTCAGCTATCGATTTTGTCTTGGATGCCAGTTGTGGCTGAGCAGAGGATGTGTTTCTAGGTTTCCACATCGGTTGTAGCGATTTAAGTGGATTGGAAAATTTAGCCTCATAGAGCTAATTACCCATAATCTATCCTTAAAGCTTTAACTTATTCCTAAGTCAACTATTTCCCCTATATGTCTGCAAGACGTTTTCTAGCTTTTGTTGTGATCGCTGCGATCGCTTTTTTTTGCCTATTCACTATTCCCGTTCGTGCTCAACTGCCACTTTTACCCAA
>CALKUU010000202.1 GCA_937996665.1 uncultured Xenococcaceae cyanobacterium
CAAGCTCGTGTGGTAGGACTAGCTCACTTTACGGTCGGCTATATCTTCACTTACGCAGCCTTCCTCATTGCTTCGACTGCCGGTAAGTTTGGTTAACCCATACTCTATTAGGTAGTTAAAATAATGAGTCCCTTACCTTCACAGGTAAGGGATTTTTTTGTGCGTTGATACCATTAGGCAATCGCTTTTATTCCAAAAAGACAGGATAAACTAGATTAATATATGAGCTTTTCTATAATGCACTATGTCTAAATTGAATGAGGCAATAGACAGAATTGCTATTTGCGCGGAGGAAAGAAAATATCAAAATATATTTAGGTCTTGGATATCATTTATCTTTCCAAATAATATTAATTTCAGCTATCTCACTGAAGAGCAACTTAATTTATTTCCAATAAAAACTAAACCGAGGTTGAGTGAAATAGAAATAGAGCAAATAGTTCAAGATTACGCTTTTAAACTGCCAAAAGAAATTTACGATCTATATCAAAGAGGAAATGGCAATGGTTTACCTATTGGCTTAAATAGAAACTATGATTCTTGGATAAACTATTTTCCTTTTCCTGATACTGATACTTCTTGGTATCATCTTCAGGAAGCAATGAATTTGTATGAAGGAATCAAAAATTATCCAGAAATAGATAGTAAATTATTCCCTTTATTTGCTAGTGAATGGTATCTATGGATGGTTGAGGGTAACGAAGAACAAAAAGAAATATCCCCTGTTTTTGCAATAGACCAAGGCTCAGGGAACTTCTCTCATATTGTCGCGCCAAGTATGACCAGCATATTGTTAGCGTGTGCTGAAAAAATTGAGAAAAATTTTAAAAATATTCCGACTGAATATTTAATAGACAAATATAAAATATTTGATGGGAGTTTACTTGAAGCTTTGATTGGATAAAAGAGATTGAGCAGAATTTAAATATCAATCAATAATCAATCTAGCTAGGATATTCTGAATTTTTTTATTTTATGACAGAACTTTTGCAAAAAGCGATCACTTGTGTCGATGATATACTGTCTTCAAAATAAGATATTTCTGAAAGGAAAGACCATTTGCCCAGGAAGATTAGAGAATTAAAAACGATGTTGCTCAAAGCAGGCTGTAGCTGCGAGCAAGCCAAAGGCAGTCATACAAAGTGGAGCCATAGACTATTAAACTACAAAATAACAGTATCGGGCAAAGATAGTAATGATGCCAAAAGATATCAGGAAAAAGATGTTAAGGATTTTCTAAAAGATGTTAGAGAGGCTTAAAAATGAAATTGCACTATAGTATTTTGATTCAGTGGTCAGATGAAGACCAATGTTATATAGTTTCTTTTCCAGAATTTGGTAAATATGCCAAAACTCACGGTGATACCTATGAAGAAGCAGTTAGAAATGCTCAAGAGGTTTTAGAGTTATTGGTTGAAGATAATGAAAAGCTACCTAAGCCTAATCTTTATAACAGTTTAGCTACTAAAACATAGCTAATAAAATCTGCTATTACTCCCTCAAACACTTTATGACAGAACTTTTGAGAAAAAGCGATCGCCTATCTCCAAAAATTACTTTCAGAAAAGCGATCGCTAATTTTGTATTTAACTTACTGTCAACTCTTGAGTAGATACCAATAAGGTAACTAGGAATCAGAATCTCTAGTGCGATTCAACTTAGGCTTAGGACGAGGCGTGGGCTTACCTACTGAACCACTAGAACCACTTTTAATTGGTTTAGCCTTACGCATAGTATTCCGATTGCCACCAGAGCCACCATCAAATTTCTTTTTAAATCTGGGTTTCTTCTGCGCAATACCCAAATCAGTTCCTTCCCCTTCAGGAATCACCAAAGACTCCCCCTCAAGATTTACATTTAAATCCCAAAAATGTCTAAGGGGTTTTCCTTCAAGCACACCTTTAAGCTTTAATTTAAAAGATTTTGGTTTATCGCCCTCTTTGCGAGGAAACTGCTTAATTTTAACGACAACAACTTCTTTCGCCACGTCAAAGAAAACAACTTCACCCCTAATCGAAAAGTAATTCTCAGGAACTTCTTCGCTAGCAATAATATTAGGCTTCTCGTGTTCATCCTGATTTAAAGTCTCTGGTTCCCAAACTCCAACAATTTGGAGATGTAAGGCATCATCATTTACTTTGGTACGGGGATAAACTACCCAAAGATGCTCTTTATCTAAATCGAGATGTTTTTTGACCAAACTAATAACCCGACCAAGTAAAACCGAGTCAATTTTAGTACCGTCACTTGTAATTAAATTTCCTTGGGTAAGCTGATCTTCAGCGATCTCATATTTTCCTCGCACGAGACCGATCGCTCGGTATTGCCTGGGATGAGAAGGAGGCGGGATTGGCTGAAACCGCTTTTTTTGCAAATCAACTTGGCTAGATTCTTCAGAAACAGAATCAAAAGAAGAATTGGATTTAGAAACTTGATTTTGAGGCAGATTCATAGATAAAAGCAATTTAAAGGCGAAATCTGAAAAACGGGGAAATCTTGATCATTCAAGTAAATGATTAAGTATTTTCTACCGAGGTTAAGGTAAAAGAGATTTCAGAAACTAACCAGTAAAGAATAAAACACAATATATAAATTTTACTCTGTTACAATAGCCGTTGATTCTTCTCTAGAGTGTACTTAAGTATATATAACAATCATACAGGTACAAAATATCCTAATGAAATATGATTCTCGTCAGAAATAATCATCCCTTTCGCAAGATTGCAAATACCTTTTACATTTTAAGTCAAGAGTTAATTAAGCAAAGTTTAGCAGGATTAAAAAAATGCAAAATAAGCGCAGCCTATGGATGTCAATTGTACTGAGTTTAATGCTGTTGTCTCTAGTTATCTTTTCTGGCTTACCGCTCATCAATAGTATTTTTGAGGACAATCAAATATTGTCCAACAATGACCAGGTAGACGCTATTTCACCAGAGAGAAACGCTCAGTTAGAAGCAGAAGCTAGTGGTTATCAAAAAGTCTTGCTTCGCGAACCCAATAATGAAACTGCATTGAGGGAACTACTTAACATTCGCTTAGAGCAGCAAGATCTCCAAAAAGCGATCGCACCGTTAGAGACATTAAGCAAGATTCACCCTGAGCAGCCGGAATACGGGGTTTTATTAGGACAGACGAAACAATATCAAGAAGATAGCGAAGGGGCTGCCTCTGCCTATCGACAAGTTCTCGCTAATAACCCAGCCAATATTATGGCTTTAGGTGGCTTGGTTAACCTATTTCTCAACCAGGATTTACCAGAAAGAGCTATTGCTCTCTTGCAAAATACTCTCAGCCAAGTAAAAGCTAAAGAAAATAATAATTTTGAATTAAGCGCCGTCAAGTTGCTACTAGGAGAAGTTTACGCCGAAGCTCAGAAATATAGCAAGGCAATCAATTTATACGATGAAATTGCCGCAGACGATGAATCAGATTTTCGTCCCTTATTTGCCAAAGCTTTAATTCTTCAAAAGCAAGAAAAAACCGAGTTAGCAAAACCGCTATTGCAATCTGCATATGAATTGGCACCAGCCGAATTTAAAGACCAAATCAAGGTTTCTCTTAATCAACTGCCTGCCGAGGAGGAACTAACTACTGAGGAGGATAGCAAGATTGAATCTAATGTAGAGTAAGGCTGAGCAAAACGGTTGCGTGAACTACCAGAAGTTCATCGCTTAGGCGATAGAACGCTGGCTTCTTTCCCTCAGCGGGGCAGTTTGGATTGAGGCAAGTCCCAGCCCCAATAATTTCAGAAGTTTACCTGAGTTTTCATCTCTGTTGAGTTCTGCACCACAAGGGCAAGAATGCCATCTATCTGACAAGGATTTTGGCACTTTATTTAGACAGGCATGACAGTATTGAGAAGTGCCCCAGGGATTCACCTTGATTACTCGCTTGCCTAACTTCCAAGCTACCCATTCCAATACCTTGAAGAATTGAGAATGCCCTGCATCTAGCCAAGATTTATTCATTCCTGAGCTTTGAGCTTGGTTATTTGGCAGAAAATTTCCTTTACCATCTGGCTTTGGCTTATTTCTTCTGATGAGATTTTTGAGCTTGAGATCCTCGATAAACACGACATCAGCTTTTAAGAATAGCCAATAGGCAGTTACAAAATGAAAATCTTGCCTCTGTCTAGCTATTTTCTGATGTAGTTTAGCTATGGCTTTGTGTAGTTTTTGTTTGTCTTTGCGACCTTTGGGAAACTTAGATTTAGCTCGTTGCAATCTAGCTAATCGAAGAGATGCTTTTCGCAGAAATCGAGGAATTTCTACATAGCTACCGTCATCACAGGTTAAGAATTTTTCTAGCCCAACATCAATTGCACAACTATTTTCTGCCGTGGGACAAATTGCTTCATCCTCTTTAACAGGAACTGTTTTATCTTCTAAAACCAATGATAAGTACCAACCATCAGCTTCAAGTTTTATAGTCCCCAGCTTAACTATGAACCCAGTCGGGATTGGACGATGTTGGACAAATTCGACTCTGCCAATACCAGATAACTCGACGTGATTATCTGATAAGTGCTTACTTCTCAGTTGAGAATATGTCAGCGACTTATAGTAATGCAGTCACTTGAATTTGGGTCTTCCTGCACGATTGCCATTTTTATCTGGATTGATGAAGTTGGAAAATGCTGTCTCAACTCGGTTGATGACATCCTGCAAGACCTGGGAATGGATTTTCTTGTACTCAGGAAATATTTTTTTAGTGTTTTTTAAGTCTCCTAACTGAACTGTTTGCCATCGAATATAGCCACCCACAATATTTGGATGTTTGTCCCCTTTCTTGGTAGCAGGAAGCCCGTCTTCACCTAATTTCCTGCCATCTCTGACCTGAATCCTAAATTCAGGTATGTCCTGATAAATCCTTTCTACAGGGATCACCGCAACATTTAGAGGACAAGAGTTAACAGGAGTTCTGGTAGCTTCCCACCATTGAAAGCGTTGAGCTAATCGATAGTTGTATTGCCTACGACAAAGATTTATCCACTCAATCATGGTGGCGTTTTGTTCCTTGGTTGGTCGTAGTTTGTATCGGTAATTTAGCTTCATTACTGTTATCATATCTAATACACGCTCGTATTTCAATAATGCCGAAAAATAACTACATAGCTCGTTCTAGAGGAGTTTCTAGATTGTACGCTCATTTGATTCTGGTTACTAAGTATCGTCTCCCTACTATGAGCGAAGAGATGATGACCTACCTGCAAGAAATCGCTCATGATCTCTGCCAAAAATGGCAATGCGAGTGTCTTGAGGTTAATGGAGAAGAAGACCACTTACATTTGCTGTTTCGATACGCTCCGCAAATGCAACTCAGTAAGTTTATTAATAATTTTAAGAGTGTTTCTAGTCGTAAAGTCAGAGTCAAGTTTGAGCAAGAGCTAAGACGGTTTTATTGGGATTGGAGCAAAGGATTTTGGAATGAATCTTACTCCATTGCCTCTGTCGGTTTTGCTCCTTTAGAAGTAGATGCGGGCAAGCCCTTTCTCAAAAGATATGTCCAGAACCAAGGACAAGAGAAACTAAACGCTCTGCGACAGACCCAGGAAGCCTTACCTCCCTACCCTCATTCTTAGCAGAATAGAGGGCGGCACTTACGGCTTTTGGTTAAAAATTAAATACTTATCAGCAGGGAATGCAGCAGACCAAGTGCATTCCTTTTTATTTGATTCACGTTTATTTGATCCACGAGTTAAGCAGATTACGAGAATTCAACTGGCTAAAATTTAACGCTCACGATCAATCTCGGAAAATTATCCAAGAGCGATCGCAAGCGCTAATTATCTATTAAAAAATATGATTGCTAGTTAGTAATTCACTAACTCTCAGCTCAAACTTAAAATAAGCCTAAAGTAAGAGACTTATCGATAGGAAGAGCAGCACCAATTCCCAACCAAATAGTCACAGCAGTACCAAATAAGAATACTGTTGTTGCCACTGGGCGACGGAAAGGGTTCTGAAACTTGTTAACACTTTCAATGAAAGGAATTAACATCAATCCTAAAGGAACAGCTCCTTGACAAGCAATTCCTAGAAGTTTGTTAGGAAGAATCCGTAAAACTTGGAATACAGGATATAAATACCACTCAGGTAAAATTTCCAAAGGAGTTGCAAAAGGATTAGCAGGCTCACCAATCAAAGCAGGGTCGAGAACTGCTAGAGCAACAACCAAACCAATAGTTCCCAAGATTACAACTGGGAAAATATAAAGTAAGTCATTAGGCCAAGCAGGCTCACCATAATAGTTATGACCCATGCCTTGGGCGAGCTTAGCGCGCAACTTCGGATCGCTAAGATCGGGTTTTTTTAATGTGGACATTTAGTTTCTCCTTAAGGGAAGGGATTCATTAATCGCTAGTAGTAAGCTTTTGTGATTACTATACAGCGACTAAGAAAATTGAAATTTGGAATTAAGCGAAAAATTAGCTTCCTAAAATTTAAACTCAAGCGGTAACTAAACAGCCGCGTTTTAAATTAATAGTAATAACTAAATTTAAAGTCTATGAAATGAAGGTTTACAAAGGACCAGAAATACCTTGTTTACGGATCATCAAGAAGTGAGCCAACATAAATACAGCCATTAACCAAGGTAAAACAAAGGTATGAAGACTGTAGAAGCGAGTTAATGTAGATTGACCAACACTAACGCCACCACGAAGCAACTCAACCATTTGATCCCCAACAATAGGAATTGCAGCAGGAACACCAGAAACGATTTTAACTGCCCAGTAACCAACTTGATCCCAAGGTAAGGAATAACCAGTTACCCCAAAACTAACAGTGATAACAGCCATTGTTACCCCTGCAATCCAGGTCAACTCACGAGGCTTTTTAAATCCACCAGTCAAATAAACGCGGAAAACATGCAGGATCATCATGAGAACCATCATGCTTGCTGACCAACGATGAACGGAACGAATTAACCAACCAAAGTTGACTTCATTCATTAGATACTGAACTGAAGCAAAAGCATCGGTTACAGTAGGCTTGTAGTAGAATGTCATGCAAAATCCAGTAGCAAACTGAATTAAGAAGCAAACAAAGGTAATTCCACCAAGACAATAGAAGATATTGACATGAGGTGGAACATACTTACTAGAAATGTCATCTGAAATCGCCTGAACTTCAAGGCGTTCATCAAACCATTTATAAACTTTTGAGTCTGTTACTTGTTTAGTGAACATGAAGCTTAATTAGCTAACGAAGAATAATATAAAGTTGTTATCACCGCATTTACGGCTACGACTGACAGTGACCCTTTCGTCATTACGCCGATGAGGGTTCACTCGTCAACACAGGTACAAACTATGAAACAATAGCCTACCCTTTACCTTTAAAAAATGTAACATAGCTTTAAGCTAAGGTGTTGTCTTTAATATGTTGATTATACAGTTATTGCCCTTACTATTCATAGGCAATAGAGGTCTTTTCTAATTACTACCTAGAGATGTGGTCGAACAGATTGTCCAAATTTTAATCTAGTAACACTTTGTTAAGAATGGCTACACTTAAAAGAAGGAAACAAGTTAGACCTTTCCGTAACATTCACAATTTATTCATCCTATGGTCAAAAGAGCTTTCTGGATTACTACACTAGTATTTTTATTGTCTATCTCTTCTCTGGTTTGGTTTACACCATCAGCGCAGGCGTTCACAGAAGAACAGAAGCTTCTACTCCAATCTTGGCGGATTGTGAATCAGTCCTATGTTGATGAAACTTTTAATCATCAGAATTGGTGGCAACTACGCCAAAAGTTAGTCAAAAAACCAATGAAAGACCGAAGTGAGGCTTATGACGTAATCGACCAAATGTTAGCAACACTCGATGATCCTTTCACAAGACTTTTACGACCAGAGCAGTATCACAGCTTACAAGTAAGTACATCAGGAGAGCTTTCTGGAGTCGGTTTACAAATAAATATTGACCCTAAGACTCAACATATTCAGGTTATTTCTCCTTTAGCGGGTTCTCCAGCAGCTTTAGCGGGAATCGAGCCAAGAGATTTTATTCTAGAAATAGATGGGATTGATACAAAAACTCTCACCCTTGATGAGGCAGCAGCAACAATGAGAGGGGAAATTGGCAGCACCGTATCCCTGAGGGTTCAGAAATATGAAAACAATTCTGTCCTCAATGTTAATGTTAAACGCGATCGCATCTCTCTCAATCCTGTTGCAGCTAAATTAGATCAACAAAATAAGATTGGCTATGTTCGCCTTTCTCAATTTAGTGCTAATGCAGCTCAAGAAATTGCCCATTCAGTAACCAAGCTCGAACAACAAGGAGCAGAGTCATATATTTTGGACTTACGGAATAACCCAGGAGGACTATTGCAATCTGGGGTAGAAGTCGCCAAGCTATGGCTGGATCAAAAAACAGTTGTCTACACGGTCAATCGACAAGGAACTTTAGGTAGTTTTGATTCCAACCCAGAATTCTTAACCGACGCCCCTCTAGCCGTATTAGTGAATTCGGGAACGGCTAGCTCCAGTGAAATTTTGGCAGGAGCACTACAAGATAATGAGCGAGCGAAGTTAATAGGGGAAAAAACCTTCGGGAAAGGTCTAATCCAGTCTCTATTTGAGCTGCCTGATGGTGCAGGAATAGCAGTAACAGTGGCAAAATACGAAACGCCTAGCCATAAAGATATTAACAAGTTAGGAATTGAGCCCGACCAAATAGTTAAACAAGAAAAGCCAATTTTATATACTGAAATCGGTACCGAAAAGGATGCTCAGTATCAAGCTGCTGTGAAAATGCTAGCAACTCAAACAGTGGCAAATGCTGCTTGATTGATTTGAGTAGAAGATTGCTCTTGAAATTTGCTTCTGAGGTTTTAGACCGAAGCAAATTAACTTAAATTAGAACAGATTAAATTTCGCAAACTTAGGAAAAATAAAAAGATGAGCCTTAAAGATCGCATCGGTGAAGACATTAAATCAGCAATGAAGGCGAAAGATAAAATTCGCTTAGAAACAGTCCGTGGCATTAAGAAAGTAATCTTGGAAAAAGAAGTAGAATTGCGACCCAAAGGAATCGATAGCCTGAATGAAGAACAGGAGATTGAATTACTAGTTAAGCAAGCTAAGCAACGTCGTGACTCGATTGAGCAGTTTACTAATGCTGGCCGTAATGATTTGGCAGACAAAGAAAAACAAGAGTTAGCTATCTTGGAAACTTACTTGCCACAACAAATGGATGATAGTGAGGTTGAGTCAGTTGTTGATGAAATCATTGCTTCGGTAGGAGCGACTTCTGCTAAAGACTTAGGCAAGGTAATGGGGGCGGCGATGAAACAGCTTAAAGGAAAAGCCGACGGCAAGAAGATTCAAGCCCTAGTTAAAGGCAAACTGTCGTAACCAAAAGTTTTGATCAGCCTTTACTGGCATCAATCAAAACTTTTAGCGATCGCCCCCTAAGCTACCCAACTACTTCCAACCAGCGCGATCCATTATTTGCACAGCCTTAGCATTGTTGATTCCATAAGAAGAGACATTGGTTGTATCTTCTTTAAAAGTACCAAAACTCTCAACAACTGGGTCAGCAGGAGTTCCAGCAACCACAGGGTATTCACTATTGCCCTGAGAAAAGAATTTCTGTGCTTCGGGACTAGCTAAATATTCAAGAAAGGCGATCGCACCTTCTGGATTTGGGGCGCTTTTAACCATCCCAGCCCCGCCGATATTCACATGAGCACCGCGATCGCTTTGGTTAGGGAAAAAGACTCCAACTCGCTCAAAAATTGCTTTCTTCCGAGGATTACGATTTTTAAGATAGCGAGGGAGGTAATAAGTATTTACAAGTGTAAGATCAGCCAAACCTGAAGCTACAGCTTCAATTTGTCCAGTATCATTACCCTGAGGTGAACGAGCAAAATTATTGACCAACCCACGGCACCAGTCCTCTACCTTCTGCTCACCATGGACATCAATCAAGCCAGCCACTAAAGATTGATTATAAATATTACTAGATGAACGAATAATAAATCTTCCTTGCCATTGAGGAGCAACTAGATCTTCATAAGTTGAAAGCTGGCTAGGATCTACACTGTCTTTGTTATAGACAATAACTCTTGCTCGCTTGGAAAAGCCAAACCACAAATTGTTAGGATGACGTAGATTTGCAGGAATTTTAGCAGCCAAAACCGAAGAAGAAACAGGAGCAAAGAGACCCGCTTGCTCAGCTCGCCACAGTCTCCCTGCATCCACAGTAATTAAAAGATCCGCAGGACTATTCTTACCTTCACTTTTAATTCGTTCGATCAATTCATCAGCCTTACCTTCAATCAAGTTAACCTTAATTCCAGTTTTGCTGGTAAACAGACCATAAAGCTGATCATCCGTATTGTAGTGACGAGAAGAATACAAATTAATTTGCTTTGACTGGGAACGTCCAGACTCAGGAAAAAATAATTGCCCAGTAGTAACAGTTGCAGCGGTAGCTCCAGCTTTCAGGAAAAAACGTCGTGTAAATTTAGTCATTAGTCGGCAGGATGAATTTTTAAATTAAAATAATTACTTATTAATTAACAATTCATTTTATCGCTTTTTGCTATTTATTCTCAATAATCATAAAAATAAAAACAGAAATTGCAAATAATAGCAAGAGAAAAAAGTCAAACCTAGACAACCAAAGATTAATCATTACGGCTGTAAAAAGTTATAGCAGAGAAGGGCTGACTCCTCTCTGCTATATGAATAAGCGCAAAAAATTACTTGATTTTTAACACAAACTATTAGGTAAACGAAAAAGAAATATACTATCGTTAATTTTTTTCATTACTAAGTACTAGCAAGCAACCCACTGAACTATCTAGCGCTCAAAATTTTCTCTTCAAATTCTTGGCGATTATGCAATAAGTGGAAAAACTTTTTAGCGTGAGCAGTTTCCAACACATTTTGAACTTGCTCGTTGAGAGAACAGCAATAGAATTTTCCGTTATGGGTTTGAACCTTAAAAACGATTTCTTTCAAATACTCAACACAGTCAACCTGGATCTGAGTTACATCCTGAAAATCGAGCAAAATCAACTTTACTCCTCGAGTCAAAAAATCCACTATTTCATTATTTAATAAAGTCAATTTATCTATATCCAGTTTTCCTGACGGTTGAATAATTTCAACAATATCTGCCACTATTAAACTCCTGAATTTTTATGCTAAAAAAGTTTTTTAAATTAAATAGAAATCGATAAAAATAAGATATAACAGATCACTTGCACAAAATGGATATGTGAAGACCGCCAAATCTTATCTTTGTTAGTAGTCAAATAGGCTCCAAAACAGTGAAAAATAGCCATCTAATGGTGAAAAATATTAAAACTATCACCTAATTAGAGAAAGGTTAAAAGAACCTCGACCATTTAAAGCTCGGAGAAAAAAAGTAAATCTCAGAAATAACTAGAGTAAGAGCTTAAAAAAAAGTTCACTGGCAAAAGTGGACATCTTCTAAAGTAGATACTTCTAGTCAACATATAGTTATAACTTCTTATAAAAAATTTAGCTGTGACAAAAACTATTATAAATTCAAATTATTTTAAAAAATTATCAAATTAAAATTGAAAGATTTAAAACTTTTGAAGTTCCAAACCTAAAATATTTGTGATTTAAAAATCACGGAGAGACATAGATATCAGGAAAAACAATTTCATCAAGTACCTAATCAAGATTTAGGTTTAAATAACTATTCATAGTACAGCTTTCCCAAAACAATATCATTTTGTAACATTTTGCTTAAAATTTTCTTATATTTTGCTTAGAATCAACCAATACAAGATAAAGACGGTAGCCTAAGATACCAAACTGGCAATTAGGAGTAAAGAACTAACAAGATAAAGATTGACTGCCAAAAATTTGCTACTACTTACCTTTTGCGGTTGATCATGAAAGATCGAGACATGATTAACTAACTTAAAAGCAAACGGGACACTGGCTAAAACAATTAAATTTTGGAATGGAAGAAATCTAAATACAGCAAAAACAACAACTGCGAAGTAAAAGCTAGCCACCAAAAATTGGAGAAAAGTCGCCCCTCTAGCAGTGCCAAGCCGAACAATGGGTGATTTTTTTCCTGCTGACAAATCATCATCTACCTGATGGAAATGAGAACAAAATAAGATTATCGACGTTCCCAGACCAATCAGAAAGCTAACAGCCCAGCAGGATGTTGAAAAACTTTGGGTCTGAGCATAGTAGGCAGCAGAAACAGCCCCAGGACCGAAAGTAAAAAAACAAATTATTTCACCAAGACCTAGATAACCTAGACGAAAAGGAGGACCTTGATAGGTGTAGCCGAGTGCCGCACAGAGCAGTACCAGCAGGAAAACCATCCAGTCTTGTTGCCACCAGGAAATTAGGGCAACTCCCCCAAAGCCAGCAAGTAAACATAAATTACTTAGCCAAAAGATAAGCGATCGCTTTCCAGTCAGATTAACCACGGAATGCGCTTTATTAACATCTATTCCGGTAGAGGCATCGAAAACATCATTACTAAGATTTAGCCAAGCGATAATTAGAATTGCCGAAACCACAAAAGTAAAATAGATAGGCAAGCTAAACTTATCCGTATCGGCAAAAGCCACAGCCGTTCCTGCGGAAATCGGAATAACAGCCACACTGTAAATAGGAAGTTTGATCGCAGCTAACCAAAGCTGATAATTGTCTTTTTGACTATCTTGTACTTGATCGATATTCATGAAAGGTTGTGATCGAATCAACGGAAGCAACAAATGTTAACTGGGTTAAATCAGAGTATTTCTCTAAACGAAGATCTGTTTTCAGGAACTCTCACTTTAGAAGACGAGTATCAGCCTATCAGTTTCAATCCAAAGACCTTAAGCAGTTTTATGAAAATTTATAATTCTCGCAATTAAGCCCAAGACAAATAAGAATCAAAACTGAATACTGATTAACCAAGGTATTGTGCTTTGCTACCAAATATTTATACAATCTGAGAAGATTTTAAGAGAATAAAAGTCGACTATGCCGTTTACGATAACTAGTCTTGTGGGCTAGCACGGAAAATAGATAGGGTCGCTTAGACCCTATCTATTTGTGAGATTGTCTTGATAAAATCATTTTTTTAATGAACTAATTATTACTCCCCCTTTAGAAAAAACAATCTAAACCATCCATGCCTTTAGTATCTCAAGATAATGAATGTGCTTCCAACCAAATAAAAGTAGATGATTTCTGGCAGAATCAAGACTTTCCCTTTACAATCACCAAAACCACCAAAATTCTGAGCCTTGTCCAGAAAATACCAGCAGTTGACCCTCTAGCTATTTTCCAAGAATTTGCTCCCGACAATACATCGCGTTTTTATTGGGAAAAACCTAGTAAGCAAGAGGCGGTAGCCGCATGGGGAGTAACCAGAAGTTTAGTATTTGAAAGTAATACCAGATTCAAAAAAACCCAGGAATTTACCCATAATTGCTTTGAACAGCTCATTAAGGAAGGCGACACCAACTTAGTTGGAAGTGACCCACGTATTTTTTGTAGCTTTTCTTTCTTTCCAAAATCTAATCAGCTTACAATTATTTCAGATTCAGAATCTTTATCATCCCCAGAAGTAGATCAGAGATCCCCAAATCAAAAGTCGCAAAATAGCAGCAGAATTGGTAAAAACGAAATTGGCAACTCCTCACCAGCCGCGTCTATTTTTTTACCTCGCTTTCAAATTACTAAAAAGAATAAAAGCTATTTTCTGATTATCAACTTTCCAGTTCGTAATCAGCAAGAAATTGAACCTTTAATTTCTAAGCTCCGCCAAAAGACAAAATCCATTGATTGGGAAAAATATCAACAGCCAATTATCACGGAAAAAAAGCCCAGAAACTGGGACAATCAAAACTTGTTTTCGGCAGCTAATTCTGGCTACTTCAAATCAACAGTTCGTTCTGCACTCGAATCTATAGCTGTAGACGAACTAAGTAAAATTGTCATTGCTCACGCAATCGATATCAAAGCAAATGTACCTTTTGATGTCATCAATTCGCTGCATAATCTTCGCGATCGCCATTCAGACTGCTATATTTTTGCGATCGGCAATGCCCAAAAACAAAACTTTATCGGTGCTAGTCCAGAACGGTTAGTAAGTATTCAAAATGGGCAACTAGTCACAGACGCACTTGCTGGCTCTGCCCCCAGAGGAAAGAGCACCTCAGAAGACTTGCAGTGGGCAAACATCTTGCTAAAAAATCGGAAAGAAAAGCGCGAACATAAAGCCGTTAGTGATTTTATTCTGGAGCAACTTAAATTGATGGGTCTCAAACCCCACCAACTGCCACTACAGCTTTTGTCATTATCGAATATTCAACATCTTTGGACACCAATCTACGCCCATCTTTCCAAAGATATTAAACCACTTGACGTTGTCGAGCAGCTACACCCAACCCCAGCAGTGGCAGGAGTCCCTAGAGGAGTTGTTTGTAAAAAGATTAGTCATTATGAGAAATTCGATCGCGCTCTATATGCAGCACCGTTAGGCTGGGTAGATCAAGATGATAACTGTGAATTTGTGGTTGGTATTCGCTCAGCTCTAATTGAAAAAAACCAAGCTCGTTTGTATGCAGGAGCGGGAATCGTCTCAGGCTCTAACCCAGACAAGGAATTTATCGAGATTCAGTTAAAATTGCAGTCACTCCTAAAAGCGCTAGTCTAAAAATCTGTCAACCAAAAATTGAGGCTTAATCAGCAGTTAGTTTGGTAGTCTAGCAAATTCCAATTGTCGGTTGAATATTCTAATTCCGAACTCCGAACTCCAAATTCCTAACTCCTAACTCCTCAATCAAAACAAAATTGGCAAACTACTAATAAACGACTAGCCTTGCCAACTAAAATTTTGCCCTTTGCTCTGTTTCGTCACGGTCTAAATCATGCTAGATTTTCGCAATAAAAACACTTTGTGGTGCTCAGTTTTAGTCGAAACGATGGCATGTCTAGGTCTTAAGGATGCTGTTATTTGCCCTGGTTCTCGCTCCACCCCACTGACAATTGCTTTTGCTCAACATCCGCTTATCAATTCGATTCCTATTCTTGATGAGCGATCGGCAGCTTTTTTTGCCCTGGGAAAAGCTAAGCGAACTGAATTGCCAGTAGTCTTAATTTGTAGCTCGGGAACGGCTGGCGCAAATTTTTTTCCTGCCATTATTGAAGCAAAAGAGTCAGGGACACCACTAATAGTGTTAACAGCAGATCGACCGCCGGAGCTACGCAATTGCCATGCAGGACAAACAATCGATCAGATCAAACTTTATGGTAATTACCCTAACTGGTATTTAGAATTAGCACTCCCAGAAAGCAACCTCGAAATGCTTGCCTATCTGAGACAAAATATAATTCAGGCTTGGCAAAAAGCCTTATCGCCCTTTCCAGGAGTCGTTCATCTTAACTGTCCTTTTCGAGATCCTCTAGCCCCACAGCCAAATCAAGATGAGTCTTTATTAAGTTCTACGGGGATCAAAGAACAAGAGTTTTTTGCTCAGTTAAAAGAACTTAGGTTTAGTATTCACCAACCTTTTTCCCAACTTGATTTAACGCAGATGATAATTCCTAAGCAGGGAATAATCATTAGTGGATTAACCCAAACTCTACAGTCAGAAAAATATTGCCAGGAGATTGCGTGCCTTTCGCAAATGCTCCAGTTTCCAATCTTGGCAGAAGCATTGTCCCCGTTAAGAAACTACGCACAATTAAATCCTTATTTAGTAAGCACCTATGATTTTATTTTAAGAAAACCTCAACAGGCAGAACAGCTAGAACCTCAAATAATTTTTCAAATTGGAGAACTACCCACTAGCAAACAACTAAGAAACTGGTTAAGTAAAAGTAAGGCGAAGCGTTATATTATTTCACCTCAACCAGAAAACTACGACCCTATCCACCAGCAAAATTATCATTTCAGGGTAGATTTAAGCAGTTTTGTACAAGCAATTCACCAGAGGGCAGTTAAGCATAAAATTACTCAGCCGAAAACAAACGAAATCCAATCAACTTACTTAAAATCTTGGCTCGAATTAGAATCTCAGACTTTAAGAGCGATCGCCGATAAATTTCAAAATCTGGAAGAATTCCATGAAGGAAAAGTTGCCTGGCTAATTTCTCGCCACTTACCGCCCAAAACTTCTATTTTCTTTGCTAACAGTATGACGGTTCGTAATGCCGAGTTTTTCTGGCAGCCTAATAATAGTCAGGCTATTCCCTACTTTAACCGC